>JAKAOK010000047.1 GCA_021812245.1 bacterium
GTTTTTACGCCTATTAATAGGGCTATTCGGCATTGTGTTTATAGTTCTTACATTTTGGTTAGGCGCATATTTCCATTTAAATGTTTCCACAAAAATAGTAATCGTATTGGCTTTTGCATTAGCCGCTATTCTTGCGGAAATTGTAATAGCCATCGATAATCTGGAAAAAAGATTAAAGGTGGCTTTCCCGTCGTTGGAACTTTCCCTTAAGGAACAAATCGCTATTAATGAAACTATAATGCTGTATAACAGGCTTAAAAAGAAAAAATCGGATATTTCGACGCGGATAGCTCTGGAAGATTTTGAAAAAATTCATATTCTCTTAAAGCAGGCGGAAAAAGGTGGAGATTTTATTTTTCACGATATTTTCGCCGCTAAATTGATTGTATTGAAAGAATTAAAACCAGGACAGTCGTTTAAGGTTGTAAGCAATCTTATAGAACCGTTTTATTGGGGATACGGCAAGGATATGACCGAACATACAAAACAAAATTACAGGCAGGCAAAAAGAGGCGTTCATATCGAACGAATATTTCTTTTAAAGGACGAGGATGATTTCTCCAAGATAAAAGAAATTATGGATGAGCAGGCCAAAAATAATATCGATGTATTTTACGTTTTTCAAAACGAATTAGATAAAATGTTGCCTTACGCCAGTTTTGCGATATCTGAAGAATTGTCGATAGGGATAATTTCACATAGGGAAGATTTATTAGGAAAGATTACCGTTACATCTAATAACCAGATAATCACGGAACTTGCCTGGCAATTCGATATTATTAAAAAACAATCAAAGAAGTTAAACGCGGCAAAATAGCCGCCCTTTACATTGCGGCTGCAGGCTTATGGAAGGGAAATAAAGGCGCCAGATTTATTTATTATTTATTCTATTTTATTGAATCGTTATAAATCATATTATTGCATTAAGAGGAAAGCGGTTATGAAAAAAATACTAATTTTAGGAGGCGGCTTTGCCGGAGTAGAAGCTGCAATACGATTAAGAAAATATAATTTCGACGTAACGTTAATTTCCGAAAGGGATTTTATGTATATTTACCCGCTTTCTATATGGATTCCTACCGGTGCATTAGATTTTAAAGATGCGGCGCTGCCGTTAAACAAATTGAGCGCCGTTCATAAATTTAATTCGATAACGGACTCCGCGGTTAAAATATCTCCGAAAGAAAAGAAAGTTATATGCAAAAACGGTTCTTACGGTTTCGATTATCTCGTCATAGCCGTCGGCGCGGGGAAAGCCAAACCGGAAGGAATAGAAAATACTTATTCTATTTGCGGCGCGCCTGAAGAATCGCTTAAAATAAAAGAGAAATTAGCCGAATTGGTTAAAACCGGAAAAGGCAAAATAGCCGTGGGAATAGGCGGAAACCCAAAAGACCCTTCAGCCATGAGGGGCGGACCGGCTTTCGAAGAGCTGTTTAATATCGACAATCTATTAAGAGATAAAGGATTGCGCCATAACTTCGAATTAAATATCTTCGCTCCAATGGAAACCCCAGGTCTGCGTCTGGGCGATAAAGTGTATAAACTGCTGAACCGGTTTTACGAAAATCTTAAAATCAATAAATATTTCGGCAAAAAAATAAAAAGATTCGAAAAGGGCGCAGTCGTGTTTGAAGACGATTCAAGACTTGAAAGCGACCTGATTATTTTTGTTCCCGCCGGAAGCGCGCACGAGATATTTGCCGGCTCGGAACTGCCCCTTACCGAAGCCGGATTCATAAAAACCGACGACTATTTAAAAGTCGAGGGCATGGAGGATATTTACGCAATAGGGGATTCAGCCAGTCTCGACGGACCTCCTTTCAGGGGAAAGCAGGGGCATGTAGCCGAAATGATGGCGGGTATTGCGGCGCATAATATAAACGAAAAAGAAGCCGGAACTAATAATTATAAAGGCTACAAAGAGCATGTGCATATCTTGTGCGTAATGGACAACGGGAAGGCCGCCGTTTATGTCAAAAGGGATGCTAACAAGGAAACGGTAATTGTCCTGCCGGTAATAGGGCATCTTTTAAAAAGATTCTGGGGATGGTATTATAAGAACTCTAAATTAAACAGGTTTCCGAGGATTCCGGGGTTTTAATATATTTATTTATGAAACTGAAAACATACGATTTGTTTCCTGCATTTTTTTCCTTTATTATCGACAACAGACTTAGAAGTTTGGTAGAAAATATGGAAAGGAATATCGAACTTATGGGAGTTAAGCCGGGAATGAAAGTTCTCGAAGCCGGATGCGGAAGCGGATTCGTTACCCCCGCCCTCTCAAAAGCGGTAGGTAAGGAAGGAGTTGTAATTTCCGTAGATATTCAGGAAAAGATGATAAAAAAAGCCAAGAAGAGAAGAGGATATCTGCAAAACGTAGATTTTAGAATATCCAGCGTATCGGACTTAAATTCAATCGAGGACGGCGGGATAGACCTTGCGTTTCTTTATTATTCGTTTCACGAAATCGATAATAAAGAAGAGGCCGTCGGCGAATTATGCCGTGTATTGAAACCGAACGGCATATTATCCATTAAAGAGCCTAGGTTTGAAGTCTTCGGTAAAGACAGGGATGCGTATAAAGAGTTCATAACCGGACACGGTTTCGCGTTTGCCGAAAGTCCTAAAGACTGCGACTTACTTGGTTGTTATCTTAAATTTGTCAAGCGTTGACGCGCGCCGCGCCGGATTAAACCTTAAACCAGTCCTGATTTTTTTACTTCTTCAAGATACATCAAAGCGTTTGTATTTATTTCAAGAATATCGGAAATCGAGGCGGAAGGGTTAATTCTCTTAAGAAGGGCGTCAGCCGTAATATAATCGGCGATGTTATATGTATCCATAAATTCTGCTAATTCTCCTAACTTTCCTTTGTGTTCGACTATCGCTTCATAAATGACGTGGTCTATAGTTATTTTATCGAATAATTCTTTAATGGACATTCCCAGAGCTACATTGACTAAAGAAAGCATCCCCGCCAAAAAGGCTTTATCCGAAAGCCCCTTGTTTATATATTTTTTGCATATATCTTCCATCATTCTGCCTTTTATCATAGCGCTTTCCAATAATGGGTCGGACCTGAAGTCGCTTTTTTGGGAAGCGAGAACTATGGTGAGTATCCATCTGGAAACATTGTCGTATCCCAAAAGCGCTATAGCCTGTTTTACCGAAGATATTTTTGCCATAAATTCGTAAGCTACCGAATTTATAAGCGTAAGCAGGCGATATATCAGGTCCGGGGCCATTTTAAAAAGCGATTCGATTTCTTCTATATCCGCATTAGCCTGAAAGGAATTAAATATATTGAGCAGTATTATATAATCATGGTCTAAAGTAACGGAAGAAATTATGGCGGGTTTTTGAAAAAAATAACCCTGAAACAAGTCGAAACCGAGGCTTTTGTAAAACTGAAAATCTTCATCCGTTTCCACTTTTTCCGCCAAGAATTTCATTCCGTAACCTTTCAGGAGCATAAGCATCTCCTTCATTTCGGTCTTCGAATATTGTTTGACGTCAAGTTTAACGTAATTAGACAGAGGGAGAAGCGGTTCCCATTCCTCCGTATAAGAAAAGTCGTCCAAGGCGATGTTAAATCCTTTATTTTTGAATTCTTTTATGATAGAAATGGCATTATTGTCAATTTTGCTTGTTTCAAGTATTTCAAGAATAATCCTGTCTTTTGGCAAAAGTTCTATCATACCCCTTTTCAAAATATCCGGAGTTACGTTTATAAATGCCGGTTTTTCGCCCATCAGGACTTTAAGCCCCATATCGTATATATTTTCAAGCACGTTTGCGGTAGCGCTTAAATTATCGGATATCGATACGCCGGAAGAGTTTTCTTCGGCAGTGCTTCTGAATAGTATTTCATATCCGAATATGCTTTTGTCGGCAGTTATTATAGGCTGTCTGCCGATGAAGATTTTTTTGTTCATACTCCCCCCAACGCGATTAATAATAAAAAGTTAATCTTTCTATATTTTTATATAATACCTTTAATTTTAAGTCAATTAAAATCTTTATTAAATATAGATAAAAATATTATAATGGTTTATCATAACGTAGAATGAAGTTGCCGCTGAAACAAATAATAATAATAATTATACAATAAATAAATTGGAGGCGTAAGGATGGAAACGACGAAGTTGCACTTTGAATGCGAAAATTGCGGACAGCCGTTTGACATCGAAATAAGCAGCGGAGATTTTGAATGCATAAGGGAATGCATATATGAGTTCAAAAGCGAATTTCATTGCTGCGGCAAAAACATCGAGATAAAAATAAATGTACGGCAATATCCGGCAGGCGCATATAATAGCCATGATATATATTATAAGGGGCTTAGAAATTTAAGGACCGGCGATAATTTTAACGACATTATGAATAAAATAACTTAAGTGGGAGGGGGCAATAAAAATGGAACATGATTTATCTAAGGAAAAAAATGAATTAGAAAAAGAAAAAAGTGATTTAGAAAAGCAAATCGCTGAAATTATCGGTAAAAAAGGCAATGATTTTTTTAATAAATTCAAAAAGGAAATTGAACTTGAAATTGAACTTGAATTTAAGAAATTTGCTTACGAAAAAATAGAAAAAAAGGAAAAGGAGAACGATACCGATAATATCAAAACCGATATTTTATCGTTAAGAGTGCTGTTAAAATATGCGACCAGAAATGACGGATAGACAAAAACAAAATAAAAATTATTGATAATTAATAATAGAAATAATAATATTTGATTTAACAAAGGAGGGCAAAATAATGACGTTAAATGAACAAATAAAATCCGACTTTTTAACCGCCAGAAAAAATAACGATAACTCGAAAAAGAACATCTTGACGATGATTCTTAGCGATGCGCTAAAACTTACAAAAGAGAAGAATCATAGCGATACCGTAAACGACGACGATATTATTAAAATAATAAAATCATGGATAAAAAAAACGGAACAGTCTATCGAAATACTAACGGCTAACAACAAAGATACATCGGAGCTCTTAAAAGAAAAAGAGATACTTTTATCGTATATTCCAAAAACATGGTCGTATGAAGAAACTAAATCGCATATCGAGCGGATTTCTAAAGAAAAAAACAGCAAGGAAATCGGCGTTATAATGAGGGAACTTAAAACTGATTATAACGGTTTATACGACAACAAAACCGCGTCCGAAATTATCAGGAGCTTATAAAAAGGGAATATTTATGATAAGCGCTTATTATGTACGGGGTATTATGCGAACTGCGGTTTTCAATGGTAGGCGCAGTGGGCGGGGGGGGGAGGGCGGGGTCTCGATAAAATTGCTCAATACGATTTGAGCGTAATTTTTACAAATATAGCCGATTTAACCCTAATTTGCCGATAGAAACTTAGCTAAAAACTAAAAAACTCCTTTAT
>JAKAOK010000048.1 GCA_021812245.1 bacterium
ATAAAAAGAGCCGATAATGCACTTTATAAAGCCAAAAATAGCGGAAGAAATAAAAGCGTAATTTCTCAATAGAAATTAATTCATTAAATAGACTGAAATTATTAATTAATATTTAAAAAGCTAAAAATTAATTTTCGTTTCTTTTAGAAGTATTGTGCTCAATATCCATTAATACTAAAATTAATTCCGCATAGGCCCATAACAATAAAAATATAACTATCGTTACTATTATGCCGCCTATCAATGAGAAAAAGAACGACGATAAAGCCGAGCCGAAATTAAATCCGCCTCTTCCGAACATCTCCGACATTTTTCCCGCCTGGTCTGCCCACACAAAGGACATTATAAAAGTACCGATTAATCCGACTACCAAATAAACAAAGGCTGCTATTTTTAAAATAAAAGCTATAAGAGAAAGTGCGGGATATTTTGAGTCGTTATTTAAAGTGCCTCTAAACTTAAAGTAGGATAGGTAATTCATAAACTATTTCACCTCGTTTTAAAAATAATAATCTTAAATTTTTATATTTATATTTTTTTATTTGTGTTTATTTTTGTTTATAGATATTTTCTTCCGCCGGAAAAGAACCGTTTTTTACTTCCCTACCGTATGTTTTTAAGGCTTCTATTATTATAGGGCGGGATTCCGCAAATTTTTTAACGAATTTAGGAGGTTTTTGAGCTAACATTCCTACCGCATCGTAAAATACAAGCACCTGTCCGTCGGTATATTTTCCGGCTCCTATTCCTATAGCAGGAATATTTATGCTTTTTTTTACGCTTATGGCGGCGTCTTCCGGCATTGCCTCCAACACTATCATGAATGCGCCTGCGTCTTCGAGAGCCTTAGCATCTTCGACGAGTTTATCGATTTGCGAACTTATTTTGCCTTGGACTTTATAGCCGCCCAAAACATTAATAAACTGCGGCATAAGACCTATATGTCCTATTACGGGAATACCGCTTTCGGTAAGTTTTTTAACTGTACCTGCAATATTAGCGCCGCCTTCCATTTTAACGGCGTTTGCTCCGCTTTCTTTCAGTATTCTGCCTGCATTTGTCAAAGCCTGTTCGGAGTTTACCTGGTAAGACATAAAAGGCATATCGCATGCTAAAAAAGTATTTTTTAAACCTGCCCTCACTATTTTAGCATGGTAAATCATCTCGTCCAACGTAACGCTTATCGTATTATCTTTTCCCTGAACGGTAGTTGCAAGCGAATCGCCTACCAATACTATATCGACTCCCGCCTCTTCCGCTATTCCGGCTTGAACGTAATCATAAGCGGTTATCATTACGATTTTTTCGCCGTTTAATTTCATTTTAATAAAATCTTCGATCCCTTTTTGCATTTTATATTCTTATACCCATGATTTATATTCTAAAAATTTAGAATAGTTTTCTGAAACTATAGTAGCAAACGCCGCTGAGTAAAGTCTTGCTTCTGCGTTATCAGACCTTGAAGTAAGCACTACCGGCACTTTAAGACCGATTACTATTCCTGCCACTTTCGCTCCGGCAAGATATTCTAAATCTTTAAAAAGAATATTACCGGATTCTATATTTGGAACCAATATTATATCGGCATCGCCGGATACCTCGCTTTTGATTCCTTTTTCTTCCGCCGCTTTTTTTGAAATCACGTTATCGAAAGCCAGTGGTCCGTCAACAATGCCGCCCGTAATTTGACCCCTCTGCGCCATCTTGGAAATAATTGCGGCATCCATAGTAGAAGCTATCTTAGGATTGACTGTTTCCACCGCCGAAAGTATTGCCGCTTTAGGATGTTTGACGCCGATTATTTTGCATATATCGATGGCGTTTTGAAGTATCTGCGCTTTTTGAACGATATCGGGATTAATATTAATAGCAGCATCGGTTATAAAGATTAATTTCTTATAAGTTTTTATTTCCATGCAAAATATATGGGAAATAAACCTGTTAGTCCTTAATCCGCTATCCATGCGGATAAGCTGATGCATTAATATATCCGTATGGATATGGCCCTTTATTATTACGTCGGCTTTTTTATCGGAGGCTAATTTAACGGCAATAATAGACGCATCGACATCGTTATCCGCGCCGATTATTTCAAAATCATTCGCGGAAATACTTTTTTCTTTTTTTTTGAGGAGAGAAATTATTTTATTTTTGTTGCCTATGAGCTTTGGTATTATAATACCCTTTTTATAAGCTAAAACTACCCCTTCAATGACAAAATCGTCTTCGGCAACTACTACTGCCGCTCTTTTGGCTTTAAACGATTTCGCCAATATTATTAAATCGTCTAATTTTTTTTGCATTTAAAATAGTTCTAAACGATTTTACTCAATACGTTTCCGGTTTGATTGGTTCCTATAGTAACAGCCTGTCCGTTGTTATTATACTGATTTTGATTTGCGGCTTTTCCGCCGTTATTACCGGCAGCCTGAAGACCTTGAATATTCTGGTTAAGGTTTGCCGTAGTTTGAGTAAGCGCGTTTACCAAACCTTGATTTAAAGTTTTTACGGTATTTAACGTTAATGCGGCGGTTTTATCCGCAACGTCGTTAGGACCGGAAATATTCTGATATTGTCCTTTATTGGCATTTGCTTGATTGCTTTGAAATAGCTGAGATGCCGTAGGATTTGAATTAATTCCCTGTACCATTTTAATTACCCCCATTTTTATAATATTTACTTAATTAATACATAAATAATATCTATGTTTTTATAATACCACAAAAAATTATATTGTCAAATCTTATCGATAAGATTAACTGCAATCTTTAATATTAGCTATACAATTTAATACAAAGTTTATTTATGCGATATTACCATTTTATTATTTTATGCGCTGAATTTAATATATTTATCTTTACGGCATCCGCAAACAGGGCATTTGTCCGGAGCTTCCGGCCCTACGTGTGTATGTCCGCAAACTGGGCATATATAAACCGTTTCCCCGTCAAAATCTTTACCCGCGTCAAAAAGTTCTTTAGCTTTTTTATAAATATCCCTGTGAATTTTTTCCGCCTCTAAAGCGTAGTGCGTCGAGAGCTGGGCTTCTTTCTCATTTTGAAACTTAGCGGTTTCGTTGAATACGGGATACATCTCTTCAATTTCGTAATTCTCTCCATTATATGCAGCCAAAATGTTCTCGCCGCATTTTTTAATACCTCCGAGAGCCCTCAAATGATTTTTTGCATGTATCAGTTCCGCTTTAGCTACAGCCCTGAATATGTTGGCTAACCTTCGTTTTCCCTCTTTTTCCGCCTCTTCCGAAAAAATCATATATTTAACGTGTGCCTGGCTTTCTCCTGCAAAAGCCGCTTTTAAATCTTCTTCAGTCATGCTTCTCATAATTAAATCTCCTTAAATATGGATAATTAATAAAAATAAACGTTAGAAACCGCGATAAAGTAATTTTTCATATACTGTAAATACGACCTGATAATTTTTCTATATCTCTTATATTCTTCCTTAGAAACAGCCAGTTTTTCGGATTCAAATTTATATGAACAAATTAATTCTGCTTTGTTATTTAAAAATTTACATTTCGAATATGCGGAACTTGAATTTCCCTTTAGTTTTAGCTCTTTAGGAATATAGTATATATAAGATTTCGCCGGAAGTTTAATTACAATTAAGCCCTTATGTTCAAAAGGATAACCTATGATTAAATTATACCGTCTTTTTCCTTTTAAGACAAGGCCGAGCAATCCGGAATCGATAGGCAATACGGAATGAAACAGCAACTTGTCTGCATTTTTCGTTCCGTAGTTCTTATCTTTAATTTTGATTATCAATTTTAAATTTTTATTTATATTTCTTAAATTCTTAAAATTAAAATCTTTAATTTGCGCACCCGGTAAAAAATTATATAAAGAATTATAAACTTTGATTTTTTTTTCGTAATGATTTATATTTTTTAGCGAAGATCTTTCGTAATTGGAATAAACCCCTTTATACTTGACTGATACCGTTCCGCTTAGCATCCCGTTTTTGTTTATTTTTCCTTTAAACAAAAATATTTTTTCGTTTTGCTTCGGTTTTTCGGAAGGAGTTTTAATAAATTTAAATTTATTTTGACCTAAAATAGCGGCGCCGTTTCTGCCGGACAACTCGAAAGGAATATTAAAAGCTTTGTAAGAAGATGAATCGGGGTACAGATAACTGCGGACATAGCGTCCGTTTTCTTTAAAAGTCAAACCAACCAAAACCGAATCAAACTGCTTTGGAGAAATTGTTTTCTTATTAAAACTAGTAGTATTTAAAGATGCGATTAATATGGGATAAGCGTTTATTTTTGCCGTTTTCAGCATAGCTATAAGGAGAGCCGCCAAAGATTTGGAGTCGCCGTATCCGTCGTTAAAAACAACCGGAGCATCATCCGGCATGTAACCGTTTATTCCGTAACCGATTCCTGCATATCTGAAAGTTTTGACAAACTTATCGTATATAGCTGCAGCTTCTTTTCTTTCTTCTATAATACCGCCGTTATCTTTGTTTTTATATTTTTTAATTGCGGATTTAACGAACTTTACTATATTTTTATCCGGTTTTTCGGCTTTTTCAAACATTGCGTTTATTTTATTCAAAAGAATCCGCCATGAAGTATAAGTCGATATGGATATATATTTTCTTAAATTTTTTTCCGGAGGCATATTGGATTCTTTTTTTATAGCGGAAACATGATTTGCGGAAATGCTTAATTCCGTGAATTTTTTATTCTTAAGTAAAACGGTTTTTCTTAATAAATAAGATTTTTTTATATTATGCAGATATAGATTAAGCTTAAACCCCGAAGAATAAACGAGCGAAAAATTAATTTTTTTAACGGGAATATCGTAAGAAAAATAGTTCGTATAAAAAACGCCGTTTTTAATAAGCGGTTTAAAATTATTAATTTCATAAGAAAAGTTGATTATAGAGCCGTCTTCTACCGCCGGCATAGAAAGAGTCAGGTATTTTATATCCGAGTAAGCAGGATAATTAACCGCAAAACCTGGAGATACAATATTAATAGCATGTTTTCCTATAGGAATTTTAAACATTCCGTTAAGCAAAGTATAAGCATATAAAAATTTAATTTTTTGATATTTCGTCGAAAAAGGTATAACGACTTCCGAATATTTGTTTATACCCCTTTGGGAAAGTATTTTTAAAGACTCTGCGACATACTCGCGCAATTCGTAATTTTTATTAAGTTTTAAGACAACGTCTTTTTTTATTATATACGCTCCGTATTTTTTGTATACTTTTTCAATGTTTTTCCTTTTATTTTTTTTAACCGCAACGGACTTCTTATTTAAAGTTTTATGAGAAAAGGCAGGGC
>JAKAOK010000001.1 GCA_021812245.1 bacterium
CCCGTTGGGTGAAATCTTAAATCCCCATATTGTCATTCCCGCGAAAGCGATATTTCCATCCGTGTTTATCGAAGCATGTCTTTGATACGGATGGAAATGCCAGAAAATAAATTCCTAAATCGGGATTTGGGTATAAAATTGCCGGGCCGATTTAAAAATACCGTTTTTGGTGTAAATTAATTATTAATTATACTTGGCTAATGAAAATGGAGATACGACATTGATATTTCTATGAAAGTTTATTTGCAATTAATTTATAAATATTTTTCATTGTTTCAAAATATTCAAGGGCGGAAGTTATCGTTGCAATAATTTCATCGGTATTATCTGGATACTCGTGGGTCATTGTATTTCTTATCTGCCTTATTTTTATCCAGTCGTCCGTATTTAACACGTTTAACTTCTCAAGTTTATGCAAAATATCTATTAATGACATTGATTTATTATATTCCTGCAACTGCTCAAGAAATGCCGGAAATAATTTTTCTCCCATAATATCTTGAATTTTACCGAATCTGTATATAAAAGAATCAATCGTTTTAATTCTGTTTATATCTTCCATATCTTCGGTTTTGAGCGGCAGGAAACTTTTTATCTCCGAAACTATTAATTCTATTTTAGAAAACTGTTTATCAAGAACGTTTAGCGCATATTTAGGTTCCATCAAATCATTACTCCTGTTTTTTTCGCAATATTAAAAATATCCTTATCTTTGGAATTCTTTCCTTTTATAACGACGTCTATTTTTTGTTCACCTACTTTTTTTACAAGCTCAGTTAAAAAATTTATTTTTTTGTTAATAATTTCTTCAGCATCGTCGTCTGTCTCTATATAAATATCTATATCGCCTCCTTTTAAAGATAAATCCACTCTAGAACCGAATATATATATAGAAGGATCGGTGAATATAAGATTTGCAAAATCTTTTATAGCTTTTACCTCGGAATCGTTTAACCTTACGTTGTTATAAATCATAATTATATTATTATATATATTTAATTCATTGAAATAATTATAGCACATTAAGAAAAAATGGTATCTGATTTATTTATTCCTTATAAACGAATATCCGGAAACGGTTTTAGGGGTTCTGCTTCATACCGGACGGGAAATTAAACGGCACGGCTCTAAGGTTATTGCAGTTCCGTGGCGATTGATAGATTATGCATAAATAAAAATGGCGTTAATAACACTCTTGGACGGATTTTTCATTAAATCTTTGCTCGAAACAGATAACTCCGTGTTATTCCCTTTAAACTAAGCGTCATCAAACGCAGTCAGGAGTAAAGGAATAAATAAATCAGACCCTTTAATTCTTAGACCCTTTAATTCTTCTTCGAAGCATACATCCCTTTTGTTTCTTCAATAAACTTCCCCGTGACTCCCGATGTCTATTAACAGAATCTCGTCCTTGACAACCGTGAAAGACAAAATTATCCGATAAGAATACGTCAATGAAACGGCATATTTATTTTTGAATTTTCCTTGCAGCTTATGAAGTTTTAAAGAAGTATGACCGGGGTTTAACTCCAATAATTTAAGTATATTTTTATATTTTTCCGTAAGTTCGGCATGACGGCTTAAAAACGTTTTTTCTTTTTTTGAATAACTTTCGGTAAAAATTAGTTTAAACATTAGATGCCGAGTCTTTTAAAATGTTCTTCCGAGCTTTCAATTATAAATTTTCCTTTTTTATAATCGTCTTCCGAGTCGATTATAGCCTTAAAAATATCCGCCTCTTTTAATCTTTCATATTCTTTTAACGAAAGCAGGACAAATTTTGTTTTTCCTCTTTTAGATATAAAAACCTCGTTTCCTTCCTCTATTATTTTTTCGATATTCGATAACCCTTTAGTTTTTATATCGTTAGCGCTAACAATCATTATTTTAACCTCCTGTTTAATCGTACTGTTAATAGTATTATAATATATTGACTATAAATTATCAATAATAATTTGTCAAAAATAAATAAATCAGACCCCTTTAATTGAATTGCTTTAATTTCTTTAATTTTAATTTAGAATACTATTGATATAAACTATGAGATTGGGGAAAAAGCGAGGAACGATTACTTGCAGTTATTGTTTAATTTCTTATCGAAACTTAATACCCCTATTTCAAGCTTTTTCGATTTTATACATATAAGACAATCTACAAGGCTTAAACAGGAATGACTGCCATGACAATCCAGGGCATGTATAAAAGAATCCGTCGAACCTTCTTTAACGCCCTTAAAAGACAACAAGTTTTTTAAAACGTTTATTATTTCGCTTTTTGGAATGTCGTAAACCTTAGATAAAACATAAAAAACTTCCATGAGGACGCTTTCGAGAATTACCGCCTTCCTCTTTCCGGCTTTTACCCCGACGAAGAAAGAATCCGCGATTTTAAATTGCCCTTCGTCGTCCTTTAAAAGATACCTAAGGATTATATTAGCGTCTATTATTTTATCTTCGGTCTCTTTCATATAAAAGGCTGTTTGTTCCGTGTCATTTATTTTTAATTTTCTTATTATTGCCGTATTTGTCTTTCATGGCGGACTTCCATGCAATTTCCCTTTCTTCGGCGAATGAATAGTTTTTTTCCCGGGCATATTTACTTAATACCCCGGCGACGTCCTTAACAGGTTCAATCCCGACCCTTCCTTCTTCGACATAAAACCTTATTACGTCGCTTTTTAAGATATTTCTTATATGTTTAGGAATAGTAACTTGACCCTTAGCCGTTATTTTAGCAGCATTCATTTTTTGAACCTCCTTACATTTTTATTATACATTACTTTTAACTAATGAGCAAGGAAATTTTTAATTTTAAGGAAGAAAAGATAGTTTTCTATGTTTAACGACAGCTTTATACATTTCGTTCCCATCAACGATTCCCTTTTATAAAACCGCATGATAATAATAATTATTTGCCCCGAATCTTAAAAATATGTATAATTTATATTAAAAAAAATCTGTAAAAAAATATAACGATTTTAAAAAATAGCCGCCTTGAATAATAAAAAAATAAACGACCTTTTTTTAAGGATTTTAAACGGCTCACCCGTTAATTTTCTGCTGAGGCTTTTAAAATCCGCGAAAAAACCGCGGCCGTCCAAAATCGGCAAGGTTCTGTTCATAAAAATGGAAGGCATCGGGGATTCCATTTACCTTCTCGAAATTATCCACAGACTTTTCACGAGCTATCCTTCGTTAAAAATAGACGTTCTTTCAACCGGCGGAAATCCTCTCTTTCCTCTATTTAAGGACTCCCTTGGCGAATCCCATAAATTCGGTTTAAAAATATTAAAGCCATTAAATCCGCTGAGTTATATAAAAACCGTAAAAGATATAAATAAGGAAAATTACGATATAATATTCGATTTTACGGGAATGCCCGTAAATATTCCCTTAATGCTTTTATTTGCAAAATCTTACAAAGCCGGATTCGATATGCTGGATTTAAGAAAAAAAAGCTATAATTACGTTATAGGTATAGACAAAAACATTCATATATTCGACAACTATTTAAATCTTGTCAAACCGTTTCTTTCTATTTCCGGCGAAAAAAAATTCACGATATACGTGCCTAAAGCTACCGTAGAAACCGGCCGGGGGGGGCGTAATTTTATCAACCTCGTTTTATCCAGCAGCGGTGGCGGCAATATGAACAGGAGACTCCCACCTGATAACTCTGCTCTTTTAATAAACCTCCTTGTAAAAAACTTTCCCGGGTATAAAATAAACCTGCTTGGCGGCCCAACGGACTATGCCTATCTCGAACAGTTGTGCGGATTGCATGATGGATTAAGTTCGCGTGGCTTAACGACCGATATTGCAACGGATATCGTTTCCGTAAAAAGAACTAAAAACATAAGGGAAGCAATGGAACTTCTCAAAAATTCGCTGTTTAACGTCTGCATAGATTCGGGGCTTATGCATATATCTTCGCTTGTAAATCAAAATACCTACTGTCTTTTCGGATATTCAAGCCCGGTAAATTCTCTGCCGTTTAACAATATCGGTTACTATGCCGCAGATATTGCCTGCGCGCCCTGCTCGTTTTACAAAACAAGCGAATGTAAAACTCTAGAGTGCATGAAAAAAATAGATGTAACTAAAATAATAGAAGTAGTCAGACAAAATTTAACGCAAGCAACGGCGGCTAACGCATAAAGAGTTAATGCACTGCGTTAATATGCAGCATTGACTAAATGATCGAATATGATGTATAATTTATACATCATAAAGTATAATATTTAATTAAAAGGCGGAGATTATGCATAGAACACAAATATACATAGAAGAGGAAATTTTTCAAAAAGCGAGGAAAGAATCGGAGATTTTAGGAATATCTATCTCTGAATTTATTCGAATGTCTATAAAGAAAAACATCCAAAAAAATTCGGCAAATAATATAAATGTTTTTTTTGGCAATTTAAAACCTCTCGAAAGTTTTAAAGATATTAATCCTAAAGAATATGTTGATAATATTAGGTCAAAGAGCAGGATTTTAACGAATAATGAATAAATCTACCGATAACATAAATAAAATATTTTTAGATACCGATATAGCGATTTTTTTACTTAAAAAAGAAACTAAATTTATAAAATCGTTTTTAAATTTATATAACAATGGAACAAGGTTTTTTTATAACCCTATAGTTAAAGCTGAAATATATGCAGGCGCTTTTAAAAGCGAATATGGCACAATCGAACAATTCTTTAATATTTTAGAATGCATTGATATAAACGATGAGATTGGGGAAAAAGCGGGATTATATGCTAATGAATTTAAAAAATCTTATAACGGCATATCGCTTGAAGATTTTATAATTGCCGCAACCGTAAAAACATATGGTCTTAAACTCTGGACAAACAACATTAAGCATTATCCAATGGAAAATATAGAATTTATTTAATTAATATAAGAAAAACAAATTAACAGGTAAAGAGATAAAAGGTTTTGGAACTGAGCGAAATAAAATCCATAAGAAAATCAGAAATTGACGCCCTTGCCGCCTCGCCAATAAAAAGAAAATTAAAAAAAATCGGCTACCTTTTAAGATACGGCATGCCGTTTAATAAATTTATTAAATATACTTTGTCTTACCTTTTTGCCCTTCCATTAGCGAAAATAAAAATAAATTTAGGAAGTAAGGCTGTTAGGGAAAAATATTTCGGAAATACCGGCAAGGACGATGCCGGCGGCGGCAACGGCAACGCCTGCTATATAGCCGTTAATATCGGCAACGCGGGCGTAGGAGACGCCATAGTAGCAATTAGATTTCTCAGGGATATGGCAAATTTCGTAAATGAATCAAATAAAACAAAAACCGGAATTAACGGCAATACCGGTAATGGCAAAGACGAACTGTTCAAAAAAGCGGATGGCATGGAGGCCGAAAGCAGCGGAAACAAAATCGTCTTCGACATTTTCTACAGATCGCCAGGTTCAATCGAATTCATAGCATCTCCGCTGACCGCCATAAGAAGGGTTTTAGATTTATTCGATTATAGCTGCCTGCATAAATTTTATGATATCGACTTTAGATTAAATACGTTTTTCATAAAAGAAGAAATTAACGAAGCGAGCCGCAAAAAGCTGTCTGATAAATTTCCCGCTCTTTTAAAAATTATCGAAAATATTAAAACTAATCAAGCCTCTCTCGAAAAATATATTAAAACCCGCCCTTTCAGCGAAGGCATCTTATCCGACGACGTCACGGCAATGGGGCTTTCGAGGGCATCGTATTTAAACTATGCGGCTGGAATAGCTTACAGCTTTTCAAGTAGCGACAATGACATAGGCAAATGGAACAAATCCGGGATAGGCCTTAATATCTCAATAGATTCAACCGCTACGACAAAATTCAACCTTAAAGACGTTAAATTCATCACCATTCACGACGGATGGGACGAAAACACAAAAATATCAGATGAAATTTCTACTAAATCTTATCTGCCGGAAATGTGGTCTGAACTCATGAAATTATTAAAAAGTGAAATCCCCGGCTATACAATCGTCCAGCTCGGCGGTCTCGGCAACGGCTCCGACATAGAAGGCGTCGATTTAAACCTTAGAGGAAAAACGACGTTAAAAGAAGCGGCATCAATCCTTTCCGAATCTTCCCTGCACATCGATACCGACTCCGGACTCGTGCATATAGCGACTTCCCTTGGAACCAAGTGCGTCGTTCTGTTCGGCCCGACTAACGCCGCCTACTGCTCCTACTCCGAGGGTTGCTTTCGGCGGTTAACTCGTGCGCATTTATTTCTATTAAATAATTAAAAGCGTCATCTATCTCTTAGCATGTGCTACAAGCAGAACTTCTATATTATGGGTTTTTAAAGTTTTAATTATTTCCTTGCCGTTAAAAACAAGATATGCCTTTAAATATTTTTCGGCGCATTGCTGGGCATGGAAATAAACAGTGTCGGTGGCAGGTTTATCGGTTATTATTTCATCCTTGGCGGTTTTTAAGTCGTGTTCGGCTTTTATTATATAGTGGTTTGTCAGCTCTTCGTTCATACCGCCAAACCTTCTTTTAAAGCGTAATTCGTTAAATATCCGGATTTATTTTTTCTTTCGTTTACTGTATCCAAAGACTGAATTATTATATCGCTTAAAATGTGTAATTCCGCAAGCCTAAGTCCTATCTTGCCTCTGATGTGCCTTTTTGTATTAAAATCTATCGTTTTATCTATTATAATGTAAAAATCCCAGTCGCTGTCTTCATTGTAATCCCCCCTTGCACGCGAACCGAAAAGATAAACGGCTTCGACTTTAAATCCAGCTTTTTCTATTTCTTCCGCAATTATTTGTTTTGCGATATTTAATATATAATCTTTAGTTTTCCATATGATAATTATTATATCATTGTTTTATTTTTTTACCTGAGAAATTTTCAAAAGGAGACATTGCCGGTTTATTATAAAAATTTTAATTCGGAGTTAACATTTTTTTACACTAGTAAGTATGTTCGTACCTATCTACCGATACGCTTAAAAAAGCGGTTGACGAAGTGTGGGGAAAGAGTGATAAAAAGGACCCGTCTTAAACTCAAAATTTGGAAGGATTTTTCAGCGTTTTTAAAAAAGTTTTTCCATCAATTCTTTTTTGTCTATACCCAAATAATTCGCAACATCGTTTAAGATGTTATTAAACGTTCCAATTTAAATAAAATATGGTCACGTATCGTAATTCTATGTTCAAAGCCTTTATAATTAGACTTTAAACTGAAATGACTGCCAGCTTGCCTGTCAAATTGTTAGCCGTATTGGGATAGTAATTTAGCCAAATCGCGACCGAAGATATTGCGAGGGATTTTAGGCATATGCGAAAACTTCTTCTTTAACTCGATGAAGCCTTACAACCGGCGGAATATCAGATTTGTTCTCGAAATGGCATTCCAGGGCATTTTTAATGTTTTCTTTTAATTCCGACAGGGTTTCCCCTTCCGTAAAAATAGAATAACCTAAAGCCTTGGCATTATATCCTGACTCAATATCTTCTTCTACTATAAAAATTATCTCATTCATATTATATGTAATTATATACCGTTTAGATATAATAATAAAGCAAATATTTTATTGATATAATAAATACCGTTTTCATCTTGTTTATAATTTATGCAATTTAATTAACCCGTTAATAATTTTAAAAATATTTTTTATAATATCTAAATATCTATGTTTTTTCAAAACAATTCCACAAAACCTGTTAATAACCTTAATTTCCCCGTAAAACTATATACTTTTACGGGCATTATCGAACAAAACCTCGAATATATATTAAACCTTATTTCTACGCTCGAGGACCCGTCCGTAAAATATAAAAACGAAGACTCCCGAAACTGAATAAATGCCCCGTAACATCATACACGCCTGCAATAGAAGAAAAAATATCAAATATTTTTTTAGACATTGAATGTTTCAATATATTATTTTAATTACACTCAAAATTGCCGATGAAAATTCTAAAAACTGCTTTAAAGTATTACCAATACTGGATTCTCGCTTACGCGGGAAAGTTTATTTGAAACTTCATATACCTTCGGCACGCGTTGAAAGGCGCACGCCGCCATTTGCGTGCCAAATATACTGAAAGTCATATAAACGCATGCCGTTTATGGCGAAGCGATAATTTTGAGGCACTCTGCTTTGCTTTGAAAATCTGCTAATTGAATTATATAATCACTTAATTTAATTCCATAATCTCTAAAAGTTTTTTTGCTGCCTTTTCCCATGTAAAATCCTTAACTCTTGCAAACCCCCTTTTTACCAGCTCGTACTTTAATTCGTCGTCAAAAATCAGATTTTCCAACCCCTGCCTTATGCCGTCTATTTCGTAAGGATTAAAATATACCGCGGCTTCGCCCCCTACCTCTGGCAAAGAAGTCCTGTCGGACGCCGCCACAGGCGTTCCGCATGCAAACGCTTCAAGTAGCGGCGTTCCAAATCCTTCATAAAAGGATGGATATATAAAAACTTCCGCGGCATTGTAGAATAGCGGCAATTCTTCCACCTTTGTATTCCTAATTAAATGAATATTATCCGAATATTTCGATATCAATTTCAGTTCTTCTCCGCTTTGCCAAATTTGTCCCGCCACGATTACCATGTCAAAATTCTTTCTTAACGACTCTGAAGAAATGTAAGCGTCAAGAAGACCTTTGATGTTTTTTCTCGGCTGGATAGCTCCTACATAAAGTATGAAAGGCTTTTCGATATTATGCCTGTTTTTCAGATATTCCTTTACTTTATTTTTACCTTTGCCTCCGTCTTCGACCGGCTTAAATATATTCATATCTACGCCGTTTGGAATAATTTTAATCTTGCCTCCGTCTATGTTTAATAAATCAATAAGCCTCGATTTGGTGTAATTTGAAACGGTCGTTATAATATCTGACCTTTTTATGCTAGCCAATGAATTGGATTCTACCCGTTTTCTCTCCGAAAGCCTAAGGTAATTTCTAAAATTTAAACTCTTATTTTGGCTTCTGTCAATGCCGGCTATATCGTGAATCGTTGCAATTATCATGTCCGCTTTGAAAGGGGGGAAATAGTATCCGGCGTTGGGCAAATATATCGCGTCAAATTTTTCTTTCCCCTGCCCTTTCTTTGTTTGCTTGTTATACATCCTATATATTTTGTTAAGCTTTAATTCCTTCAACTTATTATAAATATAATCGGCTCCGCTTCTTAAAATTCCGATTTTTTCGATGTAATATTTTGAAAGCTCCTTATATTTATTAATTGTTTTCTTGCCCTTATCGTATTCCGGTTGTTCCCTTACGGTATCCTGAAGAAAATACAAATCGAGATACTCCGCGCCAGTGTTTTTATTTTCTTCGTTTAAAGCAATAAAATTTTTTATTAAGTTATAGGTAAAAACAGGTATGCCCCAGTTGGGTTCTTCCGTCCATTTTTGTACATCCACAAGCAAAGATTTTTTCATCATATATTTTTTTAATTAATTTTTAAAGTTTCAGTTTTACAATATTTCGCATAATTCGCATAATCTTTATAAATTTCGCCTTTATTTTCTTTAGGAATATTATACAGCGCCACCCCGCTTATCATTTTCGGCTTTAAATTTAAACCGCCGACGAAATTTTTAAATGATTTATATGGGTGATACATGTTGTAATTAAGCATATTAGACATCTTGCCTCTTATTATAATTATATAATGAATACTATGGGAGGCAAGAAAATATTTTAATGCATACTTATCGCAGTTGCCGACCATTTTTACGCCCCTGTCCTCCATTAAAAGATTAAATACTGGATTTTGCGTATATGACCCCGGAATAAAGTCATAATAACCCCCTGCCAATTTAAAATAATATCCCGTTGCCGCCTGATATGCAAGGGAATAACCGTCATTGGAAAACGGAATTATTAATATATTCGAACCCGTTTTAAAATATTTTAAGATTTTTTGAGTTTTTTATTATAAAATTATACCAAATTTTAATAGCGCAATTGAAAAATTATGAAAATTATGAAAATTTTATATTGCACCTTTATTTTTTATCTTTAACATGTTAATCTTAAATTATAAATAAAACCAAAACTATGATTATTCGTTCAAAAGCTCCATTAAGATTAGGCCTTGCAGGAGGCGGAACAGATGTAAGCCCGTATTGCGACATTTATTCCGGCATGATTTTAAATGCCACCGTTACTATGTTCGCTTATGCTTCTATCGAACCCCTCGATAAGGATAATAAAATTGTTTTAAGCTCCATAGATAGAAACAAACTTATAGAAACTCCGTTAACTAAAAAATTAGATATGGACGGCAATCTTGACCTTTTAAAGGGCGTGTACAACAGAATCGTAAGAGATTTTACAAAAAAACCGCTGGCATTTAAACTTACCACATATGTAGATGTTCCTCCGGGCTCAGGACTTGGCTCTTCTTCTACGCTTATTGTCGCAATATTGAGCGCCTTTGCCGAATGGCTGAATCTCCCTTTAGGCGAATACGATGTGTCTCATCTCGCTTACGAAATAGAAAGAATAGATATCGGCATGACGGGCGGAAAACAGGATCATTACGCGGCGGCATTCGGTGGTTTCAACTTTATGGAATTTTACGACAATGGCAAGGTTATAGTAAATCCTTTGCGCATTAAACAAAAATATATAAACGAGCTTGAAAACAATATACTGCTCTTTTATACCGGAACATCAAGGCTGTCTTCCAAAATAATCGCAAACCAGATAAAAAATGTAAACGACAAAAATAAAAAATCCATAGAAGCTATGCATAAGCTTAAAGAGCAGGCGATATTGATGAAAGAAGCCATCCTTAAAGGTAATCTAAACGAACTGGGGGAGATATTAGATTTTGGGTGGAAATACAAGAAAAAAATGACGGATGAAATAACAAATCCCGTTATAGACGAAATATACCAAGCCGCGAAAAAGGCCGGCGCCTTGGGCGGAAAATTATCCGGAGCCGGAGGCGGCGGGTTTATGATGCTTTACTGCCCCCAAAATGCGCGATACGATGTGATAAATTCGCTTCAAAGGTTTCAAGGAGAATTTAGAAGATTTCTTTTTTCTAATCACGGGGTATTAAGCTGGAAAATTCAATAAAAGTGACCGCCATTAGATTCTACCCTTACTAAATTTAACAATATAGATACTGCCAGATTATATTTACGCAATATATTTTACACTGTCTAAAATCCTGTACTAATTTTTTTTAAGTAAAACGCTGCTTGATCGCCGTCATTCTTGGAATTTAATTTTTTTGCACTTTCTTTAAAAATTTTTATCTCTTTTTTTGAAAAAATTGATTTTGAAGGTTCTATTAAATAAGAATTTTTAGCCCTTAAAGGAATATCCCTTTTATATTGTTCACTTCCATAAAATTGGAGTTCGTAAGAATCATAAACTATATGTTTAATTTCTAATCCTGCATTTTCAGCTAATATTTTCATACTTTTTATAGAATGAAGAAAAAAATGCCTTGGGGCATCAATCTGAACCCAATTTGTTTTGTAATTTCTCCATGCCCATTGATCTATGACAGGAATTCGAATTAAACAAGTTCCATCCGAAGATAGCAAGTTATTGACACAGGAAAGGGTCTGCAAAGGGTCTGCAATGTGCTCAAAAGAATGATGGAACATAATCAAATTATATTTACGTTGCTCCACATCACAAATTGATTTTTTAATGACATTTAAACCATTCTTATAACATATATCCTTCTCAATATACGGATCAATGCCAAGCAAATTTATAAACCCAAGCTCACTAAGAGCATACAAAAAGCTGCCCGAACCGCAACCTACATCCAATATTCTTGAATCTTTCAATAACTTAATATTAATATGAGATAAACTTGCCGGAAATGTGTGTAAAAAACTTTTATAAAATAACCTCCCAACAAATCCACGATTAAAAATTATGTAACGGCTTATTTCTCGCTTTGCTAATTGCATAATTAGATTCTTAAGCCCTTTAGTAAAATCATCAAAACTATAATAGTCTGATGGGTAGTATTTAGACATATTTCCCGGAATCTCTTTAATAAAAAGGCATCCACACTTAGAACATTTAATGTATGCGAACTCGTCTTTGAAACCGAACATCATTTCTTTAATTTTAAATTCTTTATTTTCTTTTCTATTACCACATATTTTGCATTCCATATTATAAAATACTCCGTGGATTTCAATTTTTATTAATAAAAATTGAAATCCTTTAAAAAATTATGATGGCTAAACTCTATTCCGTTTATCAACACATTTTAAAATAATATATGACTCAAATATATATTATTCTAAAACTGCTCCCCAAAGTCAAGACTATAATGTTCCTATAAATTAATACAACCACCACAGGTGGATTAATTTATAGGAACATTATACCTATCTTAACCGACGAAACCGACGAACCGTTTAATCCCCTGTTTTTAAGGTCATTAAAGGACTGCATCCATGAAGAGGCGGACTCCTTATCGCCTAACTGGAAACCCAAGACCTAACGGTAACCGTTAATATCCACGCCTATAGCGACGAGCACGGGAACGGTCTGTATTTTCTTAATCCGCATGGAAAAATTAACGCCGTCTAAATAGATATATTTTATATTCTCGCCCGATAAATCTCTGGTTCTCCATTTTTCAACGGCAAGGGTTAATTCCTTGTTGGCGTTCGATATCTCCTGCGGAGACAATTTCCTGCCTATAAGTTTATTGGACAAAAGGGATAACGAGCGGGTTGATATGCCGGTTAGATACATCAGCGTCAAATCTTCTTTTATGCACTCCAGCAGGCATAAAGGCTTCGCCTTTATAAGCGCCTGCTTGCGTATTTCGTATCTTTTAAAGCGGGGAAGCACCTAAGGCTTATACGAGCCTTTTCTGTCGCGGGGAACCGTAATATTAGTATCCCCGATGGATTTAATGCAAAATCTGCGGTTATAATATCTCCGCCTGCAAGAGTGTTAACGCATGCCGTTAACGCAGGCGGAGATGCGTTGCGATAGTTAGGGTCGGCCTCATCAGAACGTTCGTATTTATCCCTTTTCAGATGCTCTTTAAGCTCAAGGTCTAAAAGGCCAGAGATGTAACTTCCGATTGTTTCCTTTACGTCTTTCCTGATTAAACCCTACATACTTGCCGGCTCTTTTTGAATTTCTTTGAATAAAGTCGTAATTTCTGATACACTTAAAATTAACTTCATTGGCCGTAAAAGGCATGCTTTTACATCTCCTTTTAATGTTATTTGTTAATAACCATTTTATAGGAGGTGCGCCTATTTTGCCATTAGAAATTTACACAATATATTTTACACTATCACAATATGTCAAATATAATTAATATACCCGAAAAAGCATTAATCCTTGCCGGCGGTCTCGGCACAAGGCTTAGAAGCGTTATTAGCGACATCCCTAAGCCTATGGCCGATATCAATGGAAAACCCTTTTTATCTTATTTATTCGATTATATTTTAAATCAGGGTGCGGGCATCAAAGAATTGGTCCTATCGGTTGGTTACAAACACGAGCGTATAATGGATTATTATGGAAATAAATACGGAATTTTAAACCTGAAATATGTAATAGAGGATAAGCCGCTCGGCACGGGCGGAGCTATAAAAAATGCAATAAATAAATTTGGCGGGGATAATGAAATACTAATATTAAACGGGGACACTTTTTTTAATATCGATATTAAAAACCTATACGAATTTCATAGAAATAAAAACTCCAACTTAACGATTGCCCTTAAAAAAATGGAAAATGCAGCCAGGTACGGTTTTATAGAAATAGACATAACCGGCAAAATTATGAAGTTCCTCGAAAAAGGTCATGGCCATGTTATGTCGGGCTTTATCAATGGGGGAATTTATATTTTAAATAAATCTTTTTTAGATAATTTAGATAATATAGAAAATCCTTATCTTTTTTCTTTCGAGAAAGATATTATAGAAAAATATTATAACTACGGCAAATTCTACGGCATTAATTTTAACGACTGTTTCATAGATATTGGAGTGCCTGAAGATTACGAACGGGCTAAGGCTATTCTTAAGCATTTTTTTATATAATTTTAAAAATTGGTTTAATAAACTAACGCATGAAATTTAAAATATTAGATAAATCAAAACAATTTATAAACATTTTGAGTAATTTCGTATCTTTTATCATATTAGACCATAAAAAATTTTTACTAAAAATAAAAAATTCATATAAGTATCTCAAAAGAGGGGATTTTCAAGTAATAAAAAATAAACTGATTATTTTCCTTGCTAGAGATTTAGATTTAAAAAAAATTGATATAAAAACTTACAATATTAAAGATTTTAAAGAAAAACATTTTGATTTTCCCCTATTCAAAGACCCTCTGGTATCAATAATTATTCCCGTATATAATAAATTGAGCTATACCTTTTCCTGTTTGAATTCTTTAATGGAAAATATTAAAGATATTCCTTATGAAGTTATAATTGCCGATGACAATTCAACCGATGAAACTAAAAATATTGAAAATTATATTAAAAACATAAAAATAATCAGAAACAAAAAAAATCTTGGATTTTTAAAAAATTGCAATAATGCATCCAAATTTGCAAATGGGAAATACATATTGCTGTTAAATAACGATACCAACATTCAACCCAATTATTTAAAATATCTTTTAGAATTAATTGAAAGTGATGAAAAAATAGGCATGGTTGGTTCTAAAATTATATACCCAAACGGCATTCTTCAAGAAGCAGGCGGAATAATATGGAAAGACGGGTCATCGGCAAGCTGCGGCAACGGCGATGAACCTGAGAAATCCCAATATAATTATGTAAAAGAAGTTGATTATGTTTCAGGATGTTCAATAATGATTAAAAAAAAATTGTGGGATGATATCGGCGGTTTTGATGAAAGATTTGCTCCGAGTTATTATGAGGACTCTGATTTGGCATTCGAAGCGAGAAAGCATGGCTATAAAGTTCTTTATCAACCTGAATCGATAATAGTTCATTTTGAAAATATTTCCCACGGCAATAACGCACCCCATTTACTTGTCAATAAAAATACATTTTATAAGAAATGGAGCAAAGTTTTAGAAAAAGGACATTTTAGCAAGGATAAGGATTTTTTTTTGGCAAGGGACAGGTCTTTTAATAAAAAAACCATTTTATGCATAGACTATTGTATTCCAACGCCTGACCGTGGTGCCGGTTTCAAAACAATATATCAGTATCTGGAACTTTTTTGCGAGTTAGGTTTGAATGTTAAATTTATACCCGATGATTTCCTATATAATGCAATATACGCCCAAAAATTAGAAAATATGGGTATAGAAACCTTATACGGCAAATACTATTATAACAACTTCAAAAAATGGATAAAAGAAAATGCAAAATATTTTGATTTTGTGCTTCTGAGCCGTCCGGATATAGCCGCAAAACATATAGATTTTATTAAAATCTATTCAAAAGCCAGGGTGCTATATTATGGACATGATTTACATTATATAAGAGAGTTCGGGAGATATGAAACGGAAAAAGAATCTACTATACTGAAAGAATCTGAAAAATGGAAAAAAATAGAATTTAATGTATTTAATAAAGCCGATATAATATTAACGCCCAGCATTAATGAAAAAATTATCATAGATAATAATTCATCAGGCAAAAAAACAAAAGTTGTTCCGCCTTTTTTTTATGATAATTTTAATTTAATAAATAAAGCCTTTACAGAAAGAAAAAATATTATTTTTATAGGGGGATTTAATCATACTCCAAATGTTGACGGAATTTTATGGTTTTTAAGAGAAATTTTTCCTTTAATAATAAAAAATAGAAAAGATATAAAACTCGTTGTAGCTGGATCTAATCCGCCTGATAGTTTAAAGAATATGGATAATGGACATAATATTATAATTAAAGGCTATGTGAACGATAAAGAATTAAAAAATTTATACGGCAACGCAAGAATTGCGATAATACCTTTAAGGTATGGGGCGGGTGTTAAAGGGAAAACTGTTGAAGCTATGTATTACGGGGTTCCTGTAGTGTCAACATCTTTTGGAATTGAAGGCATGCCGGATATTCAAGAAATAATAAATCCCATGGACGATGCAAAACAATTTGCGGCTGAAGTAATAAAGATGTATAACGATGAATCGCTTCTTAAATTAATGGGCGAAAAAGAAACGGCTTATATTAAAAAACATTTTTTTAAAGAAACGGCTAAAAACATTTTTTTAGATATTTTAGATTTAAATAAGCCGTAAATT
This sequence comes from bacterium, assembly GCA_021812245.1. GTDB lineage: Bacteria > SZUA-79 > SZUA-79 > Acidulodesulfobacterales > Acidulodesulfobacteraceae > Acidulodesulfobacterium_A. The sequence goes on from JAKAOK010000001.1 coordinate 16,248, forward strand.
AATAATCAAAATAGGTTGAATTTTGTTATCGAATAAACAAAGGTTTATAAAAAATCTTGGATTTCTTTATTTATCCAGGATTATAATAATAATATTTTCTCTTTTAATTAATATTATCATCATTAAAAGATTAGGCTCTTCCGTTTACGGAGATTTTGCCTTCGGCTTAACCTTTGTTCAATATTTTATTATATTTGCAGATTTAGGTTTATCGCAATATGGAATGGTAGAAGTTTCAAATAATATAGAAAATGTAAATTTTATTGTTAATGATATTGTATCTGCAAACTTAATTTTATCGACGCTTTCGTTTATAGCCATACTGTTTTTGGCTAATATATTAAAATTTGGACATATTCAAAAGGAAATACTTTATATATTCGCTTTTTTGCCGCTGATTAATTCTATTTCGGTAAGTTGGACTATAACCGGACTCGAAAAAAATTTTTTGTTTTCAATTTCAAATTTAATAGGAAAAACGCTTTATATAGTTTTATTATATTTGCTGGTTCTGGATAAAAATTATTATTTTATTGCCGCAATAATTTTATTAAGTTCAAATTTTATAATATCCTTAATTCAATTCTTATATATAAAAAAATTTATCTCTTCATTTAGATTTCGTTTAAACAAATTCTGGGTAACATTAAAAAAAGGGCTGCCGTTTGGAATTATGTCCGGATTATTTTTTATATACGGATCTCTTCCTATTATATTTTTAAAAATTTTTAACACAAATAAAGATATAGGTTATTACTATATATCATATAAATTTATTTTTTTTATTTTTACGCTTTTTCACTTAGTATCAAATGCTTCCCTTCCGGTGATTAAATCAGTTGTAAACAATAAAGATATTAATAAAGAAAAGAATATAATAAATGAATTATTAAGATTTGGCTATACATTTGCAATACCGGCAAGTTTTGGAATTTTCGCTATAAGTCATAATTTAATAAATTTAATTTTAGGAATAAAATTTATATTTGTTGCACGTCTTTTGAAAATTATGGCTATTTCTATAATTTTTGGCACTTTAGGTTCAATTATGATAGGATATTTAACGGTAAAAACCCTAAAAACAAGCATTATTAAAGTCGGTTTATTATCCTCATTATACGGACTTATATCCGGTTACTTATTAATAAGATATTTTGGAATCTACGGCGCCGCTATTTTATTCCTGTCAATTGAACTTGTGGTTATGCTTTTACTTATTTTTATAACTAAAAGCCAGATAAAAATGGAAATTAATTTGTTAAATTTAACAAAAGTTATTTTATCTGCAAGTTTAATGGCTGTTATTGTAATTATATTAAATCAAGGTCTGATTTTAAGTATAATTATAGGAGCGGCTATTTATTTTATTTTATCTCTATCATTAAAAACCATTACTAAAAAAGATTTAAACGAAATTAAAACCTTTATGGCGTCAAAATAAAGAGAGTTATCCCATATCTATCTTGTTTTAAGTTTTATAATCGTATTACACCCCTTTTTATAAATAACATTATATCGCTCTGAATTTTTAAGGGTATCAAATGTATTTAATAACTTATCGTCCCTTCTTTTATTGTAGGGAATAAAGTAACATGTTGAAAATGCGATGTAATCTACATAATTAATGTCGTCAGGAAATACTGCAAGAAAATACCTCTTGTACAAATGCGAGCCTAAAAAATTGGAAGCCGAAATGGAATAACCCGGCTTTATCGTTTCAAAAGTTTTACGAAGACTTTTAGGGTGCATGCCGTTTTTATACTTGTAATTTTGCATGTTAAAGATGTTAAATAAACCGAAATTAGAAATTGACGAATAATTTTGAATCAAGAACGTTAAGACTATTATAGATGCCGCAAAAATTATATTAAAACGCTCCCTTAAAAATTCAACTCTCGTCTCGCTTATAAAATCGGATGTGTTTTTCAATCCGTAAACCGCGGCTAATACAAAAAAAGGAACGGTAAAATACGAATACTGCATAATAAGAAACGGCTCATAATAATAAAAATGGTTTGGATAAAAGCTGACCAACCAGCAGACAAGCAAGGGCAGAACCGTAACCGTGAGCATTTTTTTTGAAAATAACGGCATAAAACCTAAAGCGGTAAGCAGATATAACAAAAACCTGAAATTATATTTGATATTTTGAAAGAGCGGGCCGACGACGGTGGAAGCTAAACCGATTAAATTAAACGCCTTAAGATATTTAATGACCTCGGTAAGTATTAAGTAGATAGGATGATCGGTGCCTACCCCCCATCTCCCTGTTAAATTTCCTTGAATATGGGGCAACATATAAAAAAGGGTGAAAAAACCGTATGCCCAAGCAACGGTTAACATTATAAATATATATTTCTTTTTATAGCCGAGAAGAAACATAAAAACGGCTATAGACGATAGGTAGATAAAAGAATCCGCTTTAGTAACCAAAACTAAAAAAGAAAACAGGTATAAGAGAAATATCTTTTTTTGATAAGCAAAATATAAAGCAAAGCTTATTAATGGAACATAAAAAACCGAAATATGGAAATCGTCCATATTGCCAGTGTGGATTTGCGGGTTAAGAAGAATAAGGAGCGGCCCTATAAATCCCCATTTATTTCCGAGCAAATTCCTGCTTATGTAATAAAAGGGAAATGCGCTTATCCCGATAAGAAACGATTGCAGAATTAGAAAGAAAGAAACATGAGGAATAATTTTATAAATAAACCCTAACGGAATATATAGAATTTCGAAATATCCCTCTAAAAGACTTACATTGCTTAAACTCCCGTTAGCATTAAAAAAATAAAGATAACCCTTGGAAATAAGAAACAGCTCATGCATTTCAGCACCCAGATCCATTGTCGCCGCATTGAATGTTTCGTATTTTAAAATCGTGGCAATAGAAAATATTGCGGTATATAAGATACAAAATATTAAAGGAGTGCGATTGTTTTTTAATATTTCTTCTAGCCTGATAAACTTGCCGTCTAAATTAACTGCCCACAAAACTTAAGCATCCCCCTTTTCTTTCGTATTTTCTTTTCTCTTAAGGTTTATCATTTCGACAACCACCGTTTCAATTAGAAAATAATAAGTTATAATGGCAAAGCCGTTGGCAACACTTTCATTGCCGGATAAATCTAATATCATAGCAACGAACAAAAAAAACATAGCGCCTGATGCATAAGGTCTCGATATCCCGCCGTCTTTGAAAAATTTTAATTTATTGAAAAAATTATTTCTAATATAATACCTGACCCACAAAGAATACAATATGACTATAATTATTCCAAGCCACTGGAAAGCGAACCCCGCATGACCGTTAGCTATTCTAACTATCAAATCGACAGCAAACCCCACTCCGATTAAATTTATAATTAAAAAAATGATATTATTTCGCATTCAACCCTCTTAAAGTGAATAAATCTATTTTAAAGAAACTCTTATTTAATGATCTAATATAATAAATGCCCTTTAAAAGATATAACTTTTTATAAATCCAACCGCCGCCGTTTTTAAATAAATCATTAAATTCTTGCTTGTTTTTTATAAACTCTCGCAATGAAATAAATTTTTTCCTTGAATGGTTTAAACTAACCAAAGGAGTTTTAATTGTATATTTTAGCAGGGTTTCATTTGATTTTTTAAAATTAAAAAACATTATGCTATTTTCTGCAATTTTAAAATGAATTTTTTTAAACTCATAAAGATTTAATCTATTTATTCTTTTAGGCATAATTTTTAGTTTAATTTCGTTTACATCAAACAATTTGTTTTTTAATTGTTTTCCTCTTAAATAAATTAAGGTACACTTGCTCCCATTCAGGCTTATAATCCTGATAGGTAAAACAATTTGTCTGCCGGGATTATGACTGTTAGAAATACTTGCTTTTAATTTAGCAAATTTTTTAAGGTCTTTTAATTTTTTATTTGAGTAAAATTTTATTAAAATATATTGAAAATTCTTTATATTTAAACTTTCAACCTTAAGGATAATAATTTTATTGAAATTATTCAGCGAAGATATTAGAAAAAACTTTTTATCTAATAACGACGCATAATTATTCTCCTTCTCTTTCTCCTTTATGTTAACAATTTTATAATTTTCGTTCAGGATATACGATTTATTAAAAAAATTATATGGTCCAATTTTATTATACTTTTTTATAATATTTAAAATATTATTACAATTATGTGGCATAATCTTATTATTAACATTAGAAATGAATAAACCTGACAACGGATAATTATTATTTGATTTAGAAATTAAAATTTCAGGATAAGTCTTCGGAATACCGTTAAAATAAAAATAAGATTTAATTTCTCCGGGTTTTTTATTGAATATAAATAGCTTTACCCTATGTAATTTATGATAATTTCTGTAATATTGCTTACCGTAACAGTAATCGTCATTACCGCCTCTTAAAACAAGTTTATCGCTATTTTTTATTTCTTTATTATTGCCATATAATATTATATTTAATATTGCTTTATCATAACTAAAATATTTATATAATTTTAAATTTTTAAAATTTATAGAGAAATAAGCGATTTTTTTATTTCTGGCGGCATTCGGTTCCGAAATAATATTTAATTTGATTGAATCAGATTTTATAGGTATAAGAATATTTTTATACCATATTTTTTTACGATGAAATAAATTTGCTATATAATCTGTCAAACCCTGCTTATGTATATAATGTCTATAGATAAAATAATAAAAAGCCCTGACAACCTTGTTGCGAATATGAGATATATGCTTTATTCTTGTATTATAATCAAGCATAAAAATCTTCGTTACGGTATTATCGATAAAGTCCTTTTTAATGGTTTTTGACGGAATGGATTCTTTTCTGCCTTTTTTTATTTGCTTTTTAAGTTCTTTTTTAAACACGGCGCTTCGTTGCATAAAATTCATAAAATATTTTTTAAGAATAAAGCTTTTAAAAATTTTTGCAAAGGATGAAATATTTGGCTTTATTAATTCTGAATCTGTAAATTTGACGCTTCCTTTTTTATTTTTAACAGTTTTATACGTAAAATCCGCTTTAATTAATTTAATATTATTGCCTTTATTTTTCTTGTTTTTTAATATTTTATAAACATTTATTAATTCTCCGCTATATACGCCGAAACTTTTATAAAATTTTTTACCCTTGTATTCATATTCAAATACGGCTTTTATATTATGAACAGTTCCAGTAACCGTATAATTAGGATAGAAATAAATATATTTATTTATTTTAATTTCAGGTTTTTTAATGCTTGGGAAATTCATAAGTTTTATATAGCCGTTATTTCTTATTTTTGCGATTATAATATGGCTGTTAAGTATATTAGCTTCAGGAATATTTATCGGGGTATAAAGTATTCTTTCGAGTTTATTTTTGGGAACAAAATTGATATAGAAAAGAAAAAAAGGGTTATCGCCGTTTTTAAAATTTGATATCGCCGAAGTAAACCTTAAATGTCTATAAGTCAGCTTGTTGAATTTATGCTTTTTAATGCTGTTTATATTTATCTTTCCTGTATAATAAAATAATTCGCTTCTTAATGATTTTAGCAATAAGCTATTTTCATTGTTTTGATTTTTTCCGGTATTATCGATATTAAATAATATATTGGCTATTATATTTCTTTTGTAAAAATACTTTTTTTTAATATTTAAATATATCCCCAGCCTGTAATATCCACTTTTCTTTATTAAAATAGCTTTATTTACAACAGGTAGGCTTCTTGTTATTTCGCGATGGGTTATTATTTTATATACTCTATAAACAATAAACAAAGCAAGAATTATTAAAGCCCATTTAAAAATTTTAAATTTATAATTCCAGCATGATAATACAAAATTTTTTGTTTTTAAAAATAGGCTTTTTATATTTTTATATATACTTTTATCTGTTTTCATAAAAATGTCAAGAATTTTATATAGATTTTTTATAAAAGGGTAGCTTAAGCCACACCTTCTCCACTCTTGTTTGTACCCAAGCAAATATTTTTATAAATATAAACAAATGTTACGAAATAAATTATAAGAGCTATTCTTTTCGACAAGTTGATAAAAACTAATCAATATTATAAAGCATTTTGATGTACTCAATCTCATTACTCAATCCTTCTTCTAAAGTAAACCGTGGATTAAAACCAAGTTCAGATTTTATTGAGCGCAAATCAGCTTCAGTTTTATATACGTCGCCTTTTTGAAAATTAGAATATAATCTTTTCAATTTTAGATTTGTTATATTTTCTATGACATTTATCGCCTGCTCCAATGAACACTTATTGCCGCCCCCTACATTATATATTCTTCCCGAAGGAGCGTTAATTGACAGCAAGGTTGCATCAATAATATCGCCTATATATGTGAAGTCCCTCATCTGAGATCCATCTCCGTATATTTCGATCGGCAGTCCTTCTAAAGCACTTTTTATAAACTTGTGAAAAGCCATATCCGGCCTCTGTCCTTCTCCATAAACCGTAAAATATCTTAACATTACAGAAGGCATATTAAAATTTTTATAATATAAGTAGCATAAATTTTCGGCGGCAAGCTTTGTAACCCCGTACGGCGATACAGGACGCGTGAAAGAATTAACCTCATTTAAGGGAAAATCCTTTGTATCTCCATATACCGATGAAGACGACGCATAGATAAATTTTTTTATATTGCTATTCTTGGATGCTTCAAGTAGCATTTGGGTAGAAAGAATATTATTATTAAGATATATTTCGAATTCCTTTCCCCAACTAGATCTAACTCCGCCTTGTCCGGCTAAGTGAAAAACAACATCGATTTCTGTCAATAATTTATCCAAATCCAAATCGGGATCAATAAGATTTTTATTTATTAATTTAAAATTTTGATTTTTTATTATTTCATTAATGTTTTTATCTTTAATCCATTTCTCGTAATAATCTTCAAATGAATCAACCCCAACAACAATATTATTATCATGAATTAGTTTTTTGCAAAGACTGCTTCCTATGAAGCCTGCCGCCCCTGTTACCAGTATTTTCATCCCATCATCCTCCCCTTATTTTGATTTTTGCTTTTAAAATAATAAATTAAATTCATAGTCAAACGTTATAATTACCTTTATTTTTCTTAAGAAAATAAAATATTACATATAGACCTATAAATGAGAATATAATTAAATCTAAAATCAAGCCCAATATGAAATATTTCTGCAAAGAATACTCTATTAAAACATAATAATTTTTATTTTTTAAATTTTTAGAAGAAATTAAATAGCCGTTTGCAAATCCATTTACAATAAAATGAATAGCAATATTTTTGCCTAAAAAAGAAGGAAAAACGTAGTAAATAAATTCTCTTAACTGTAAAGGGAAAAATCGTAGAGAATTATTTACTCTCTTAGATATAATAACGGCGTTCCAATAAGGAAGAAAACCTTTGCCAAAAACTACAATAAAGCTTTTTTGATTTTTATCTTTTAATTTTATTAGATATTGAGTATCGGAAAGCTTCTTATAATTTATAATATTATTAAAAGTACGCATAGAATTATTTTTGTTGATATTCAAAGAAGAATTATTTTTATCATAAAAAATTAGGCAATAATTATGGAGAAGGTTGAGATTAAATTCCCTTATAGTCAATCCGCTGTGCATAATTTTAAAATAAGTACTTCTATTAATAAATGATTTAATAATAAATATGCTCTGGTCAATGGGCAGCAATTTATTCAAGAAAGGAAGATAATTATTGCATTTAAGATAACCGGAAATATTTCTATTGAAAACATTGCTTGTGATATTTAAATTATTATTCACTAAATTCAGATATTCCGAATCATAAATAAGAGGCTTTATATATTTTTTTTTCATGACATACAAATATAGACCTTCTACATATTTTTTAGATATTATTCCTTTTATTTTATTTAATTTATTTTTAATCAAATATCGATTAAAAATATAATAATTGCCCAAAAAATTTTTTAAATGCCAATTATAATCATTGTGAAATATAATATATTTCACGCCTAAATATCCCAAATAAATGAGCAACGTTTGTTTGCTTATGGAGGAAAAACCCTGTGATTTCTCAAAAGTTTTATATATCGACAGTTCCTCTAAATTAATTGAATCTCCCCCTGTATAACCGAAATAAACAGGGTATGGCCAAATGCTTTCGTCAATCATGTCTCCTCCGCTATAGCCGCCCACATCCCCGTCTTTCTTTAACCATAATAAGTAAGTTGAGGAATTCAGATTGTAAGGCATTATAAAAATATTTCCATACCCGTTTTTAAGCAATAACGTTTTGGTTTTATAATAGTAAGATGGGATTCTGAATCTTCCTTCACGAAAATGCCTATTCCCATTATTTATTATATTCCCATTAAAAAAAGGAAACATATATATAGGAAAAAGAAAAATAAAAAGAATTAATGAGAATATACTTTTAAACCGGAAACCTCCATATTTAAAAGCCGAATAAAATCTATTCAACCCAAATCCAAATAAAATTGAACCGGATAAGGACAGGATAATCCCAAATTTTATTATATTGGTAGAAAAAGCCTCCATGAAAAAAGGTAGGTTCTTAGTGATATAAAACAAACATTTTCCTAAAAAACTGCCTTTAGCATTGATAAGTAAACCGACAAATAAAAAAATGAAGAGAAAAAAAACAATATTATTTTTTTTTTGATTTTTATCATAAAAATTAAATAAAATAATTCCTAATATAATAAAAAAAATGGGAATAAAACTTAGAAAAATAAAAAACCCCGATTTATAAACCGGGGACCATTTATAATAAAGCAAAGATTTACTGAAACTGCCAAACATAGCCCAGAAGCCAGTTAATCGTTCGATATTAAGAATGGCCAGGCTGTTAAGGATATAATTATAGTATGCACCTCCAAAATTTTGAATCTTTAAATATGAAAATTTGCTCATGGAAGAGAGATTCAAAAAAAATGGTATAAACCAGTATAAATTTAAAATAAAGAAAAATATCAAAAAAATAGAGGTAAACCGAATTGCTAAATATAATTTTTGTTTATTTTTAAAATTAAAGTAAAAATAGAATACAAAATAAGCAAAAATCAATAATAATTGATTAATTAATAGGACTGGATTAGCATAAGCATAATCGCCAATCAAAAACCAAAACGAGGCATACAATATCGGTTCGATTATTTTTTTAGAATTATTTATTCCTTTTATATATAAAGCCAGAATTAATGGGGCTAAGGAGTATGCAGGGGATATTAATCCCCCGGATTGCGTAGAGAAATAGATAGTCAACGATAACGGGTTCATCATATAAAACAACGAAGCAAAAAATCTCCCGTAACTATTTACTTCATTAATCGAACATAAATAATACATAGATAATCCAGAGGATAGAAACCAGAATACAAACAAGAATTTTTCATAATCAATTATAGACAAGCCTATAAATTTAAACGCCACTCCACCAATTGCGAAAGGTATCAAAAAAGCCGATACGCCGGGACTTAAAATTCCAGAACCCACATCGGACATAAAAGAACTGAACGAATTATTAAATAATTTAACAGCGGACAGCCAGAATCCGTAATCTGCCGTATCAATGTAATTATTGCCTCTAAACCATAAAAGAGGAAGGAAAGAAATAATAAAAATTAATAAGATATCTATTCTCTTTAAAACCCCTCCGAAAAAATTGAGGTAATATTCTTTGGCTTTAAAAATTTTATAAATATTATTTATCATATCCCGCATTTCTTTTAATTGTTTATTATTTGAAATTGATTTCATAAAAGTAATTAAAAATAAATATTTTATATAATTGAAAAGCATTATTCTTCTTTAAAGCTAAATGTTCATAGAATAAATTTTCTATATAATTCTTATTAAAAAAATTATGGCTGAAATTCAAAAGCACATTTTCAAATACTTTATTCAATTCATCCCGAATCCATTTATCCATAGGAACCCCGAAACCCAATTTTTTCCTGTAAACTAAGTCTTTCGCATAGTATTGGGAGGCAATTTTTTTTAATATATATTTCCCCTTATTTCCTCTTATTTTCCATTTACCGCTAAGACTAAAAACAAATCTGGTCAAATCCTTATTTAAGAATGGGGTTCTGCTTTCTAGAGAATTTGCCATTGTAGCAATATCAGCTTTTACCAAATAGCTGTCCGGTAATTGAATGAGGCAATCCAACAATAATGATTTATTTATAAAATCATTAGTTAAAAAACTATCATAAAAAGATTTAGCATCTTCAAAAATTCTATCCTCATCAGCAAATAAATGAAAATCTTTATTCATCAGATTTTTTATTTCCTCGGCTTTAAAACTGCTAAAACTAAACTGCCTGGCGTAAAAAGGCTTGTTAAACCCGTAAAGTAAACTATTCAACAAAACGTTTTTTTTAAAAAAATGATGGCCGTATTTTGCTAAAATTGAAAGAAAATTAAATTTTTCGATAAGATATTGGGCTCTATATTTCGTATAACCGCCAAATAATTCATCCCCTCCGTCGCCTGTTAATGCGACGACAATATGGTTTTTTGAAAACTTAGCAAGATAATATAATGGGATTATGGCATGGTCGGCCATAGGCTCATCCAAATAATTTATTATTTCCGTAAAATTTTTCTCTACTAAAGCATTTTCGAAATAGCATAATTCACATTCTACGCCAGCCATTTCGGCGATTTTCATCGCGTATTTCGATTCATCTATGGTGGGAGAATCCTTGTATGAAATTGAAAATGCTTTTATATCATTAGAAATTTCTGATGCATATTTCAACACAAGGCTGCTATCAATCCCTCCGCTTAAAAAAATGCCGATAGGAACATCGGAAACAAGTCTTCTTCTAACCGATTGTTTTAATAATCGTTCCGACTCAAATAATATATCTTTTTCTGAATTATAAATATTTTCATTATATTTATCTTCAAAATAAAAAAATTTTCGTTTGTCCTTTAACATCCAATTCCTAATATCAAACACAAAAGATGTCCCTGCCTCTAATTTTTTAATTTTGTCATATATTGTATGGGGGGAAGGAATATATCCGTAATAAAGAAACTTTAGAAGCGATAAATGATCTATGAGAAGTATATTTTTTATGGATTCATGTTTTATAATGGCTTTTAATTCCGAACCAAAAATAAAATTATAATTATCAAAATAATATAAGAAGGGTTTTTCGCCATAAATATCTCTAGCGCAAAAAATTGAATTTTGTTTTAGGTCATAAATTGCGAAAGCAAACATCCCATCAATTAATTCTGTTACCTTTTCTCCATATTCAATATAACAATTCAATAAAACTTCCGTATCGGAATTTGTTGTAAATATATGACCTCTTTTAATTAAGTTATTTTTTATTTCCTGATAATTATATATCTCACCGTTAAAAACTATTACAAACTCTTGGTTTTTGCTTACCATTGGCTGATTAGACGTATCCGAAAGATCAATAATTTTTAGCCTTCTATGTCCCAGAATTACATTATTCCTATAATAAATGCCTTGCGCATCCGGACCTCGTTTTTCTAACGTGTCCAACATTACCTTGAAATTGTTTCTTTCTATTTCATGGTTACGGTTAACCTGTCCTAATATGCCGCACATATTATAAATTCCATACTAATTAACTGATTAATTTTTCTAAAACTTCCGGTTCGAACCTGAATCTGATATGTTTAGCTGGGACACCCCCCACTATTTCGAATGGCAAAACATCCCTAGTAACAACCGCATTGGCCCCGACAATAGCACCCTTACCTATTCGCACGCCGGGTAAAATGACAGCATTACATCCTATCCATACATCGTCTTCTATTAATATTAAAGAATATATCACGCCGGAAGAATGAATCGGGGTATCCGCCAAGTCGAATCTATGCTGCGATGAAAGTATATTAACATTATTACCGATTAAAACATAATTCCCTATCTTGACGCCTCCCTGACCCCCGATAACCACATCATGGTTAATATTTACAAAACTTCCTATTTCAATATTATGAGGCGATTTAAATTGGCATTTCGAGAATATATAAACTTTTTTTCCGATCCCTTTAAGGAATATACCCCAGAATAATGAACGCAATCTTGCCTTGCTAAAAATAAACCAATTATACATTCTTAAAATTAAATAAACCATATAATATCAATTAATTTAATTTGTCCAATTTTATCGATATTTTAAATTTACTCGTTAAAAAATAATACACGCCATCCTTAAAACCCTTCCAGTATAACCCTATTAGCCCATATTTTTCTCCCCTGGCAAATATGATTGAAGAGTATAATATTGGCCATAACCATGAAAAAAATAATAAGAACACGATTTTATTAAAGCTATTCCCATATCGTTTAATAATTATAAATCTATTTCTCATTAAACAGTAAGCCTTTTGAGAATATCTGCCACCCAAACTTCTGTAGTCATACCATGACTGGATTTTATGAAAGGTGACTGCGTCTGGTATAATACAACATTTTATTCCATGTTTTTTTAAAGAAAACGCGAAATCCGGTTCCGTAAAGGTCTGGATCAGCCTTTCGTCAAACATTCCATATTTTTTAAATAATTCGGTTCTTATCATAAACACGTTTGGAATTCCATCGCTTTCGTAAAAATCCTTTGCCTTCTTTGAAATAATCCCCTTTGTTTTTCCTGTAAACAGGTTTATCCTTTGATAATCCAGATATTTCTTTTTATTATCAAAATAATACATCGATGGACCTATTATGCCGAAACTTTTATTGAGGTTAGCAAAATTTATTAATTTATTAATCATATACGGGTCAATTTCATTATCATCGTCTATAAACAAAACATATTTCTGGGCTTTTGCTAATTTTATACCTATATTTCTAGCCCTTACCATCATTGATTTTTTTTTCAAATGGTATATAGTTATGTTTTCAAAGCCGTGTTTTTTTATAAAATATGCATCATCATATAAAGATGTATCATCTTCTGAAGAATCGTCTATTATAATAATTTCAAAATTGTCTATAAATTTGCTGCTTAAAATACTGCTAATGCAATTATTTAGGTCGTTTGCTCTATTTCTGGTAGTAATTATAATAGATAGAGTGAAGTTATCCATAAATAACATATATCCTATTTAATTATTTTTATAAACCATTGTTAAAATTATCATTTTCTTCATAACTTCTTTTTAACAATAACAATTTAATTGAAAATATTGTTTTAACGGCATTTTTTTGCCCATATGGCTATTCCCAAAGGTAATAATAATGCTCCTTCAGATTTGGGTATTTTTCCAATTATTGGATTTATAGTTGGGTTTAAAACTTTTTCCGAAACCATAAAAAATAAATTACTAACGGTATTAAAGCTATTTTTAATAAATTTTGGAAATGGCAGGTAGGTAACTATCAGATTAAAGATAATAAAAGGAGTTGCAAAGATAGTGTTAGACTTTTTTATTTCATCAATTTCTAAACCTAACTCTATTAGTTTTTTCTTATAAAAAAATTCGGTAAATCTATAAAAATCAAAAGGTCTTCCGTGCTCAGGAAAAGCAAAAGGAGTTGAAATAAAAATGTACCCATCACTTTTTAACATTCTAACCGCTTCTTTTAAAAAAAATTCTGTTTTATAAATATGCTCTAACGATTCTGAAATAATAACTAAATCAAAATATTCGTCATGATATGGTATAGTTTCTTCGTTTAAATCTAAAATGTGGTCTGCATAACTATTCTCTGAAAAGTCTATACCAATATATTCAGCGCTATCATCAAAAAATTCTCTAAAAGGTTTATATTCACAACCTAAATCCAAAATTCTGTTTAATTCTTTATTTTTAATATTTCTTTGAAATATATCTAAATGACTTCTAGTCATTATATATGTCGAATCCCAAATCTTTGGCTTAATTCGCACTCTTATTGATTCCTGTATTTTTCTATCTTCGATTTTCATTATCTTTTTTTATAAATCTTATTCAAAATAATTGTCTTTGTCTTAATTGGAAAAAACTTAATCAAAATTAAGTGGGCATAATCAACTATTCTATTCTTTATATATTCCAATCTTCCCATAACATTTCTATTTTTTACATCAACTGATATACCCATTTTTTTTATTTGTTTAAAAGAATTTCTATACCATTTTCCTTTTTTAACACCATGAATAGACTTAAAATAATTATTGCGATTTACAGAAAAAAAATTGTCATATTGAGAGGAGCGATCAGAACCTGATATTTCAAAATCCCAAGCAGTCTCTTCATCATCCAATAACTTCAACAACAAATCTTTCCTCCATAGAGAGAAAGGAGTGGATGTTCTGTATGGAGAATTTCTACTTATTTTGCCATGGTTAGAATCTATTTCAATATCAGGTTTCAGATACGAATTAAATCTTAAATAATTATATCCACTTGAGTACATTTTAGATGCAAGCGACAAGATATCTTTTGTATTAACTTGCTCAATTATAAAATGATCTTCAAGCAGCAGAAAAATATAGTCTTCCTCAATTTGCAGCAAACTTTTTTTTATATTCATTGACCATGTAACATCTTCACCTATAAGTATAGGAAAAACTTTCGAATGTGTATATGCTAAATTATTACTCAATAAATATACTTTAAAGGGGCAATCTTCCCAATTTTTCCAAAATAGGTTAAAAAATGGTTCCCATAAGTCGGAATATTTATCGCAGGATGGAATTATAACTGCAAATTTTTCTATAATATTTTTATTTATCATTTATTTAGACGATTTTTATAGACATTTATTATTGCCGACATACCACTCATAAACATTCTTTAAGCCGTCTGTTAAATTAGTCTCGGCTTTCCATCCAAGAGCCTTTATTCTTGAAATATCCAAAAGTTTTCTTGTTATACCATCCGGCCTTGAAATATCATATTTTATTTCACCGTCAAAATCAACTATCCTCCTAATTGTTTCTGCCAAAACTTTTAGTTTAATATCACAACCAGTTCCAATATTTATAAATTCCCCTATATCTTTATAATTGTAGTTCTCCATCAGGAATACACATGCTTTCGATAAGTCATCTGCATAAAGAAATTCTCTATATGCTTCGCCGGTACCCCATAAAAACACATAATCTTTTGAAATGCCTATATTTTGAAAAGCATATTCAATAATCTTTTCGCTATCGCAGTTTATCAAGGCATTAAGATTAAAACCTATCGGACGGGTTTTTATATCGTTTATCACCGACGCGAAATCCCCTTTCTTTAGTAATTTAGCCAGATGAAACTTTCTTATGAGAGCAGGAATTACATGAGTCGTCTCTAAATTAAAATTATCGTTAATTCCATATACATTTGAAGGCATTACGGATATAAAGTCGGCGTTAAATTGTTCATTGTAATATTTACATAGCTTTATAGTAGATATCTTCGCGATAGAATAGGCTTCATTGGTTGGCTCTAAAATCCCAGACAAAAGATATTCTTCTTTCATCGGTTGAAGAGAATGTTTAGGGTATATACAGGAAGAACCAAGATTTAGGAGTTTCTTCACTTTATTTTTATAAGCGGTATGTATGACATTTATGGTTATAGAGAGATTATCGTATATAAATTCGGCGCTATTTGTAGCGTTGGCAAGAATACCCCCAACTTTTGCAGCCGATAAAAATATCCATTCTGGTTTTTCTTTTTCAAAAAAAGCCTCTACCTGCTCCTGCCTTCTTAAATCCATTTCCACGCTGGTTTTAAAGATTAAATTATTATAATTACTTTTTTCTAATCTTCTTTTAATTGCCGAACCTACAAGGCCCCTATGTCCGGCAATATATACTTTATAATTTTTATAATTATTATTCATTTTTTATTTACAATAGTTCACAGCTCTATAGTTCACAGCTCTTAGGTATATCAAACCCGCATTTTTTAAGGATAAACTCTCTATAATTTTTTTCTAAATCGGAAAAAATCATTTCTTTGACTATATCCTCAAGGGTATATTTAGGACTCCACCCCAGTTCATTTTTGGCTTTAGAAGCATCTCCTATTAACATATCAACTTCGGTTGGTCTAAAATATTTAGAATCTACTTCAATAACGCTTTTACCAAGCATTTTTTTAATGTTGTCAAGAATACATCCGACATCCTTAACTTTTGCAGCTTCCAGTAACTCAATTGCCTTATTTTTGTTAATTTTTTCTACAAAACCTTTTTCATCGGCGCCATTGCCTTTAAACACCAATTCTATTCCTATCTCCTTGAACGCCATCTTTGCGAATTCCCTAACCTCCGCGGTCTTTCCTGTTGCGAAGAGATAATCATCCGGCTTATCCTGCTGAAGAATGAGCCACATTCCCTCGACATAATCCTTAGCATGTCCCCAATCCCTTTTTGCGCCAAGATTTCCAAGATAAATTTTCTTATCGAGCCCTAAAAGCAATCTTGACACCCCTCTGGTTATCTTCCTTGTAACGAATGTCTCCCCCCTCATAGGAGATTCATGATTAAATAATATGCCGTTGCATGCAAACATACCGTATGCTTCCCTGTAATTTACCGTCATCCAATATGCGTATAACTTAGCCGCCGCATAAGGACTTCTTGGATAAAAGGGGGTTTTTTCGGTTTGCGGAACTTCCATGACTTTGCCGAAAAGCTCCGAGGTAGATGCCTGATATATTTTGGTTTTGCCGGTTAGACCAAGAAGCCTGACGGCTTCGAGTATCCTTAATGTCCCGAGGGCATCGCAATTTCCGGTATATTCCGGCTCTTCAAAGCTCACTTTTACGTGCGACTGTGCCGCAAGGTTATAGATTTCATCCGGCTTAACTTCTTGAATGATACTCGTCAAGTTAGCGCTATCGCTCATATCTCCGTAATGAAGAAAAAAACTTATATTTTCTTCATGAATATCTTTATAGAGATGATCTATCCTTTCGGTATTAAATGAACTCGCTCTTCTTTTTATACCGTGAACCTCATAATCTTTGGACAGCAAAAACTCTGAAAGATAGGCTCCGTCCTGACCGGTAACGCCTGTTATTAGTGCAACTTTTTTTGCCATATGCCTTCCTTCCTATAATATGCTTATTAATTTCTTATATATCTTTAAGGGTCTTATGCAAATAATCTATCTTATTTTTCATATCATAGGGATTATTTCCTACAAAAAACCCGTTATAATGAACAATGTCGGCGTTAATTGATTTAGTAGCTACATAATCGTAATATTTTACAACATCGTGTCTTAGTATATTACCGCCTGTTATTATCCTGTACTCTATACCGGCATCTTTTAAAATATTTAAAACGTTCTCTCTGCTTATGCTGGCCAAAGGATTAATGATTAAGGTGAAGCCAAACCAGGAAGATTCGCCCACTTCTTGCTGTATAATGAATCTGTCGTCCTTTCTAAAAAGCTCGACAAAATATTTAGCATTATCCCGCCTAGCCTCTATAAACTTGTCTAATTTTGCAAGCTGGCATAGGCCTATAGCTCCGTGAATTTCCCCTGGTCTTACATTGTATCCCGGCAATATAAATCTATACGCTTCAAAAAAATCATCTTTTTTTCTTTCAAATATGGGGCTATCGACATCCTGTTCCCTCGTCCAACCATGATTTCTGAGCGATTTTAAAATATTATATATTTCCCTGTCATCAGTTAAAACAAGCCCGCCTTCCATAGTTGAAATATGATGGGAAAAAAAAGTACTGAACGTATTTACAAGTCCGAACGTGCCGGTATATTTGCCGTTAAATTTTGCCCCCATGGACTCGCAATTGTCTTCAAAGAGGATTATATTATTTTCTTCGCACAATTTTATTATCTCATCGAACCGGCATGGATTTCCAAGTATGCTTACCGCTACAATCATGCGTGTATCTTTGGTAATAGCTTTCCTCAGTTCTTCAATATCATAATTAAGCGTATGCAAATCTACATCGACAAATTTTAATTTAAGCCCATACTGACACAAAGGGTGAAAAGTCGTTCCCCATGAAACACATGGGACTATTACCTCGTCCCCTCTTTTTAAGGGATTATTCTTTCTATAAAACAGGGAAGCCACAGCAATAAGGTTAGCGGAAGACCCCGAGTTTACCATAACGGCATATTTCATGGCAAAATGCTTCGCGAACTTATGTTCAAATTCTTTTACCCTTCTTCCCATTGTGAAAGAATTTTCGCTTAAAACTTGCATTATTGCATTTTTTTCTTTTTCATCCCATGTCGGGCTTGAAAGTTCGTATTTCATAATATGTTTCCACGGTTTAATTTGCAATAATACATATACCCCCTACCCTTAATCCATCTATTTTTATTTATCTAAATTTAAAATATCAGGTTCATCTGATTATCCATAGCAATACAAAAATTAATGTTCAACATCATGTTTTTGATTTTAGAGATAGAAAAAATGAATAAAATATTTTTAATTTAGCCACTTTCAAAGCAATTTTATGCATATAAGATATTCTTGTGATATAAAAAATTATTCCGCCAATAAATTTCCCAAATCTAAATTCTAATATTTTTCTTTCGTTCATATTAAAACCCATTTTATTTATTTTCAACCTTTCCTCTTTGGTAAATTCCTGAGTTTCAAATATCGGCACGTTATCCCCTATGGAAACTGATTTTAAGTAATCATTACTATTTATAAGAAACCTTCCGTTATTTAATACCCACTCATATACTTCTGTATGAGGATATGGAACCAAATTGTAGAAATTCACAAAATTACACGGTAACTTCCTTGCGAAATCAATTGAATCCAAGGCAGTTTTGTAAGTTTCTCTCGGAAGACCTGTTATAAAGTTAACAGCATGATTAATTTTAAGCGCACGCGCCCATTTCGATACCTGAAAAACTTGCTGTGTTGTTATTCCTTTTTTAATTTCTTTTAGCACTTCATTATTTCCCGATTCGCATCCAAAAACGATAAAAGTGCAACCTGCCTCTTTCATTTTACTTAAAAGGTCATAATCTATCCTATCGACTCTTATGCCGTTATACAACGAAAATTTGATTTTCATGCCACTTTTTATAATTCTGTCGCAAATATCATTTGCCCTTTTCATGTCAAGAGTAAAACAATCATCATTTATGTCAAAGAATCTTATCCCTTTATCATACAGTGTTTCTAATTCGCTTAAAACGTTTTCTGGGCTTCTAAAGCGAAATCCGCGTCCCATTGATAATTTTACCGAGCAATAGTTGCACATATAAGGACAACCCCTTGAGGTAATTATAGGCAATGCTTTAAATTGATGATAAATATATTTACTAAAATCAAACGCGGTATAATAATCCGGTAGAGGCAATTCGTCTAGTTCTTTGGAAGTCAAAAAAGGTCTATCTTTATTCTCGATTATCTCATTATTATTGCGCCAAATTAAGCCATCAATATCGCAATAATTATGATTACCTTCACTAACATATTGAAATAATTCGAGTAATGTTTTTTCGCCTTCATGTTTTATCGCAAAATCAGCGGTGGTTTCCTGTAATATCTGTTTTTTTGTTGCAGAAACATGCGCGCCGCCTACTACAAGCGGCGTATTTGCTTTATTCTTTACAAAATTAATCAAATCAATCCCGTTATTATAGCCATAACTATACATGGTAATAGCAATTAAACCTATGTTATCATCTTTAATTTTGTTTTCTAATTTTTCATAAGACTCTTCTATTCCATCATCAAATATATCAATACTGATGTCATTCTTTGCTAACCATGAAGAGAGATATGCAACGCCAACATGGGGGTGCTTAGGTTTTTCGTTAAGCGTTGTGGCCTGGCGTGGTATCACAAAAAGTATTTTCATTATCTATAATATTTTATCAGAATAATGTATAAAATAATTTTAATTTAATTACCATAAGTATTAAAATTAATTAAAAACTCACAAGCCTGCTTTTTAAATACTCTATTCCAACCATAACCCTTAAGAAATACATTCCCATTGTTAAAAAAGGGCGGCTGAGCAACCTCTTCCATTTACCGTTTTCCAAAAATACAATAAAATACCTGTAGGGTATCCCAAATTGTTTCCTTATGATGCTGTCATTGTTTCCCCATTTACTTATGTATTGGCTGAAACTTCTAGAATAAACCCTTTTTTTCGCCATATATTTCTTAAGATTAAACTCGCTTTCGTTATGAAATAAAATATTCCTCTCAGACAGGACGGCATCCGTTACTCCTTTTTCTTCCAAAAAGCGATCGAAAGTATTATGCCATTTCGTTAAATTTTCAACATTATTATACGCATTATCCGTTTTTGCGAAAGATTCAGAATCTGATATCATTTTTAATTTACCGACCTCAGACAATCTCCTATCCAGATCCCAATCTTCAGGTCCAGACATGCTTTCGTCAAAACCTCCTACTTCTAAAAAGGCTTCTTTTTGAACAAACCTGACGGCATCTATCGGAGTACCGCAATAGAACGACCTTTCAAATCTCCTTACCCTAGACCATAAACCTTTACCCAAAATCACTTCTTTTATATATAACCCGATAACCTTATCATCTGTGATAATTTCATTTATACAAGATTCCACAACAAATGGCCCCAGTATCATGTCGGCATCTATATATAAAATATATTCGCCTTTGGATATGCTAACACCATAATTTCTCTGCGCCGACCTCTCCGGTCCTTTATCGTAAACCAAATTGGTATATTTCTTGGCTATTTCTTTAGTTTTATCCGTTGAACCATTATCTACGATTATAATTTCAATATGTTTGTATGTTTGACATATTATTGACTTAAGACAATTTTCGATATTGCTTTCTTCATTTTTTGTAGTAATTATAACAGAAACTAAATTATTTTTCATATTGGATGCTTTAAATTTTTATTGATAATTATTTTTTTTGCTTATTTCCGAAATCTATTAAATGCGCCGCCACTTTCCTGCCTGCCCTCAGCATAAATTTAAGATCATCAATATTTCTTATGGAAATTACCTTTCTTGCAATAAATGAAGGATTTAACGCGGCCGTATATAATCCTTGAGTAAACCTTAATACATCGTTATTATCAACCGGGCTTTTCCATACGGACCCTTTCATATCGTATCTATCCCAGTCTTCCGTCAATAACCAGCCTTCTTTTTTTGCTTCTTCAAACAAAGTGGTGCCGGGATATGGAACAACTATCGTAGCCTGAAGAGTGTCGAGATAACCCTTTTGAAATAAATATTTCGCGAAATCTATAGTTTTTAAGGCTTCTTCTTTGGTTTCCCACGGATAGCCTACCATTGTTGTAATATGCGGCTCCAGTCCGGCTTTTTTAGCCATTTTAACAGTTTCTTCTATGTCTGATACCTTTATGCCTTTATTAAGTTTATCCAAAGTAGTCTGAGTCATAGACTCAAGACCGATAAGGATAAACCTAAAATTAGCTTTTTTTAGTAGACCCCAGTCTTCCTGCTTTAAAGCTCCCACCCTCATATTACAGCCCATTACGACTTTTTTATTATATCCCCTTTCAATCATTCCTTGTGCAAAATCCCTCAGCCAGTCTCCCACCGGAAAACAGCCGCTGTCATCGAATATCTCTTTAACTTTCAGTTCTTCAATCAACATACCGATTTCGTCAAGGTGTCTTTCAGGGCTGATTGACCTAAAACTTTTACCGGGAAAAAGCGTAGTCCACGAACAAAAACTGCACCTGCCATACCAGCAATCTCGCCCCGCCATAACATAAGTTCCGGGGGTATATTTGAAATTTCCGTTCTTATAAGCGTACAAATGCCATTTGGTTAACTTTCTATCTATATACGGCAGACCATTAAGGCCGTTATTAAGCTCAAACCTGCCGGTATTAACTATCTGTCCGTTGTCTTTATCTTTATAATATATGCCGGGGGTTTTTAATAATCCAGATGCAGAAGATTTCGATAAGTTTAAGAAAGAACACAGTCCGTAAAGCGAAAAATCGTAGTCCCCTCCCGTAATTATAAAATCCGCCTCCGAATTCAAAAGGGATTCTTCCGGCAAAGCCGTTACATGGTCGCCCATTAAAACTACTATGGGATTATAAAGTTTTTTTACATCCGATATTATCTTCCAGTGCCTTTTGACTACCGGGGTTTTTGTTTCTATAGCAACGACATCCGGCTTTTCATTTTTCAGCCTTAAAAGCCATTCATCATACGGAAGTCCTTCCGCTATACCGTCGTCCCATACGACATCGAAGCCGTTTTTACTCAATAATGTGGCGGCATAAGCCGGAATAACCGGATATATAAACGTAGGGTCATTAAACCACTGAAATTGCCGGTTTTGAGTTAAAAGAGGAACACCCTTTCCCGATTCTAACGGCGGAAACGATATCGAAATTTTCATTGTTATTAAATTTATTTACCTTAGCTTGCTTTTAAGTTCTTTCACAAATACAAAGCCGTAAAAAAATCTTATGCCGTACCAGATATGCGTTAAAACAATATAATAAAGAGATACTAATGATATTCTAAAATATTTCACTTTTCCGTTAATATCGAAAAAAGCGTATATTAATGCCCCTGCATATAAAACAAAGCCGAAAGCCAAATAATATGCCAATCCGCTAAAGAAAAACAGGGAAACGATGAATAAACATAAGTATAGCACAAAAAACGACGGAATGAAATATAAGAGTTTGAAGGAGGTTTCGGGGTATCTTTTTGCAAAGAAGCCCCTGTGAATGCCATAATTGCCTATCTGTTTCAAATGGCGCAATAAACCGGACCTTCTGTGATGCCATACCGCAACATCCGGAGCATATAATATTTTGCCGCCTTCCTTTATTATCTCGAGGCAGAGTTTGGTATCTTCGCCCGGCCAGTATTCCGATTTGAACCCGCCTATTTTTATAAACATTTCCTTTCTGACAATGAGGTTAACGGACGGCCAATCGTCAATTTCTTTGGTTTTACCTTTAGGATAATATCTTTCAGGAATGCCTCCGCCTACTTTAGTCAGAAAAACGGCCCCGGATACTTTTTGAAAAAAGCTGTCGCCGAGAGGCGTTATTGCCGGACCACCTATTGCCCCAACCTCATGATTATTAAAATAAGGAATAGCTTTGTTTATCCAGTCCTTTTCAGGATACGAATCATCGTCAAGAAAAAATAATAATTCTCCTTTGGCATTCTCAGCGCCGATATCTCTTTTTATTGCGGGAGATACTTTGCCTGTGGGAATGATTTTTATGCCAGAAAAATCCTTAGAAACAGGCTCATCAGGTAAAACAATTATTTCATAATTCTTATAATCAAGATTAAGCAAATACGGATACGACTCTAAAAAGTAATCGTTTATACTCACCAGTGGAATTATAATCGAAACGAATATATTTTCTTTCATTTTGTCTTTAGAATTGGTTTTCCCTTGTTAAAGTTAAAGAATAAAGCAAACTCTTCATGAAAAGCGTAAAAAGATAAGGTAAACAACACCAGCCAGCCGGTTATCATAATAAATATAATTATTTCTTTTAAGGAATTATGAAATAGATAAAATAAACCCACTTCCATTATTGAAAACAAAAACATTGAAATTAATATCTTTGAATTATTTATCGCCATGAAATAATTGATAAAGATATTAATAAAAGCAAAGGGAAACATGCTTAAACCGTATAAAGTAAGAAGCGGAGCCGAAGTTATATATTTTACTCCCATAAGAAACGAGATAATTTTATCGGGAAATAGGATATAAAACATTTCAAGAAACGAACACATAAGAAATGTAACGAAAATGGCTTTAAGGAGTAAATGCTTTGTATTGCTATTTGTGGCATGGGCATGCGAAACTTCGGGAAACACAACAAGTACGATGGCAGCTGGAAAATAAAGTATTATCTTGCCGAGTATATCGGCAACAGAATATATGCCTACTTCATAAGTCGGAAAAAAATGTTTTACCACTATAAGGTCTATGTTGGTAAAGAAGGTAAAAAAGAATAATATAAAAAATATAAATATGAAATACGGTGTTCCCTGTTTTAATCCATTTTCTTTATCATATCTTACATCGATAGTTCCATGTTTCGTCTCTCCTGCAACCTGTTTGTGTTTCAAATATGAAAATAAGATAATAACGGCAACCAGAATAATAATTACAGGTGAAATCACGCCCGATAATAAAGCCCCGATGACATTTAAACCAGCATATACAAGTATAACGGCTAAAATAAATCTTATAACGGATGATATGCTTGAAAGCAAACCCAACGATAAATACATTCTGGAACCCTGAAGACCGCCGAGAATAAAAGAGTACGGGAATATAAGAAATATAGCCATTCCGACCATAACATAATAAAGATAAAAATTAACCTTCATAAATTCCATTAAAAAAGGAATGCAAATAAAAAATATTAGCAATAATAAACAATCATATAAAAATGTTCTTGCAAGAGTGTGTTTTATAAATTTTTTTACCCCTGAAACATCGTTAATTGCAAGATTTGTTGAAATATTTTTAGCGGAAAAAATGATTAATGCCCCTGCTGGAACCCCCGTTATAATAAGCAAAGATAGTAAAGAATTAAGTGTGCCGTAATCGGCAACACTGAGGCTTCTGCTCATGGAAATCTGGAAAAGATAATTAAAAAAATTGCCGATCATCACAAAAAAGAAAATCACTGCGCTGTTAAAAAACAGTTTATCGGAAATTAGCCTTTTAGCTAAGCTTTGCATCTTATTTGTCATAATATTTTAATAACTTCATTCTATACCAAATAGCCATGGTATCTATCCAGATACCCAGTATATCGTTAATTTTAATTCGTCCCATATTATTCTTCCTCAAAAAAACAATTTTTATTGGAACTTCGGTTATTTTATACCCGCTGCGAACCGCATTTGCAAGTATTTCCACATCAAAGGCATATTTTTTGCACAATATCTTCGGAAATATTTTATCGAGAACATCGCGCCTGAATGCTTTAATGCCGGACTGCGTGTCTTTAATAGGAAGGTTAAATAGCAGCCTTATGATGGCATAATAGCCCATACTTAATATTTTCCTAGAAAAAGGATATGTTAAATTGGATTCCTTATGCCGTTTAGAACCTATAGCAATCTCCGAATCATTATCCCTCATAGCTTTTAATAAGTTTCCGACCTGAAAAGGGGCGATCTCAAGATCGCTGTCTAAGAATACGATTATATTTCCGGACGCATTTGAAAACCCGTTTTTTAAAGCAAAGCCCTTGCCAAAATTAACTTTATTCTCTATAAGTTTTATCTCCGGATGCAAAGAATATGCTCTTTTTATTTCATCTTTAGTATTATCCTGACTACCGTCATCTATGGCCAAAATTTCAAACGGAAACCTGAATTTTTTAAATGTTTCCCATGCTTTTAAAAGATTGTTAAAAATCCTATCGCCCTCGTTATAAGCAGGCATTAATATAGATATTTTCCCTTTATATAGTTTCACTCTTAATCGTTCCTTATTTATTCCGGATTAAATATTTGTTAATAAATATATAATATTAAACCAGCTTTGTCAATAAAAATATCCCCCCCAGCCCTTGCAATTCAAGCGGTTAGAAGGAAAGGGGGGCACCTTTTTTTCATTTTTTTATGATAGGTCGCTCCCGAAAACGGCATCAGATTTATTTAATTTCCAAAGAGCCGCCTTGACGGTATCATCCAGATGCCCGGTTCCGCAATCTTGCCTATCCTGTCGCCGTTATAGATTAAAAGCCCGCCGCCCCATAATTTGCCAAGACCATCTGCTACTGCTTTCATTGGTCTTAAATCCGAAGCGGCTGCCGTGCCGCGATTTTTAATTTCTATCCCTATTATTCTTTCGTTAATCTTTAAAAGCATATCTAATTCTAATCCTGAGCGGGTTCTATAAAAATACATCGAGGCAGGTCTTTGCATTGTTTTGATCCATTTGTAAATTTCCGAAATTACCAAAGTTTCGAATATATCGCCGGAAATCACGTCACCCCAAAAACCGGTCATTTGTCTTAACAAGCCTAAGTCGAGCCAGTAAATCTTGGGGGTTTTTACCGCGGAACTGGTTATATTTGCACCGTAAGGCTGAAGCAGTATAGTTTGATAAGATATCTTCAGATACTCTAAGTATCTCTTCGAGGTATCCACGCTTATACCGGCATCGCGCGCCAGTTCAGAATAATTGAGCAGTTTTGCATTTCTTAAAGCCGCGAGCGTTTGAAATTTTTTAAAAGGTTCCAAATCTTCCAACCTTGACAAATCGGCGAGATCTCTTTCTAAATATGTATAAGTATAATCCCTGAGCCATTTTTGCCTTTCATCTGCCTTTTTAATACTTAAAAGGAACGGCATTCCGCCCCATCTCAATAAGTGCTTCTGCGCTTCTTTTAATTTTATGTCGTCCTCTCCTATTAAAACAGATGGGAGATTTTTCATTAGTTTTTGAAAGTCTTCTTCTTCAAGAATGCGGTCGAGAATCGGCGGCTTAACGCTTTTAGCCCCTGCTCCGGCATATATCTCTGACATCATTAACGGCCACAGTTCGTAAAGGGATATTCTTCCCGCCAGAGATTCCCTTATCTTTTTTAGTAAAAGAATCTGGCTTGAGCCGAGAAGCACTTCGAAGTCGAGCTTTCCTTCGTCATAGGCATATTTAACTTTCTCAAACAAGGAGGGTTCTTTCTGCGCCTCGTCAAGTATAGCTTTACCGACGTCTCTATGCCAGTTTGAAGCGGGAATCTGCGAAATGCCGTCCCGTATTTCGGGAGAATCCAGATTTATATACCGCAACGCATCATACTTATTTTTTGCCAGAGTGGTCTTTCCCGTCTGGCGGGCACCGGTTATTAAGACTATTTTTTTTTCTTTTTCGGAGGGCAAAAAATTGTATATTGCCCTAAAATACTGTAAATCTTCGCTCATAATAGTAAATTTTACAGTATATTTTAGGATATGTCAATAAAATGATGGATAAATTCATAAAACTTCTTAAAAAGAAAAAGGGCAGGCACATTTTTCATTTTCTTATGCGCATTATAAGTCGTCAATAAAAAGGCTAAAATCTCTTCGTCCGTAAGTTTATTCAAACCTTTCCGAACGGAATATCCAACGCTGCCTATAATTCCGACTTTTCTACCATATAGTGCCGGAGAAATAAAACATTGCATCCGCCTATAGATAAAGAACCTGCTATATTTGAATTTAAAATAATGCCTTTATCGGGATTATACTTCTGGATGAAACTACGGAAAGACTTGGAAACGGAAGGTTTTGAAAGTTTAGACTTTACTTCGACGGGCAATTTGTCGTCTATTATAAAGTCTATTTCCGCCCCGCTTTTACTCCTGTAATATTTTACGCTCTTGTCATTCTCGTAAAACGCCCTGAATATATAATTTTCGAATAACGCTCCCTTGTCTATCCTGTCGTCTATTAGTTTAAAATCTCCAAGTATGGCATTTCTAATCCCTAAATCCATAAAAAAAACTTTAGGATTTTTGGAGATTTCTATCCGCTTATTGGAAAAATAAGGAGTAACGAACTTTACCAGAAAAAGTTTTTCGAATACGGAAAGTATCAGCTTTGTTTTATAATAATCCAGTCCGCTGACCGCCGCAAGCTCGTTATAAACGGCTATATTGCCTATCTGCAAAGCAAGAGCCTTCAAAAGTTTATAATACTGCGTTTCATCCGCTAAAGATACTAAATCCTTTATGTCTCGCAATAAATAGATATTGACGATATTTTTCAGAACTTCTTTTTTTTCTTCGTCGTCATTTGCAAGCAAAATACGCGGATACCCGCCGTAAACCAGATAGCTTAACAAATATTTATAAATCTTTTTATTAATTTGCTCCGAAAATTTATCTCCATCGGTAAATATATTGTAGAGGGGTTTGTCCACAGCCGATAAAAACTCAGAAAAACTGAAGGAATAAAGATAAAAAACAAAAATACGTCCCGCCAGATACTTAATTGCTTCTATACTCAAATTCATAGCGGAAGATCCGCTTATTAAAAGTTTTTTTCCGACCGAAGTATCGTATATATACTTTAATTTCTTTCCGCCCTCTTTCGCGTATTGAAACTCGTCGATGAATATCGTTTTATAAGGCTCGATATAAAGTTTTGCAAAACTTTTAATATCCTCTTCGAATAAAAGTTTTAATTCTATATCCTCAAAAGTTAAAAAAACCGCATCTTTTGATTCTTCATAAATTTTTTTTAGAAGCGTGGTTTTCCCGACTTGTCTCGGTCCAAGAACGGCAATGATTTCCGGTTTATCTATATAGGCTTTTATTTTGTCTTCCAGATCTCTTTTATAATACATATAAACATATAAACCAGATAAAATATTATTTATTTTTATTTTAGCAGGGGAAAAATTTTATGTCAATGAATTTTTGTATAATACTCTCCAAAAACTGGACTGAGGTCTAAGGTGTAAGGAATTCTCCATACGGCTATATCTATATCCGAACCTTCAACAAATTCTAGGGTGGCTAACAAACCAAATAAAACTGCTTTTTTTGCATAGTGTAAAATATTTTATTTATAAAATTTTACTGCAGTATAATCTTACTTTATTGGTTCGTTATAATTCTTTAACCGCTTTCTCTATATCGTTTATGTCCATTTTAATAATTCCTTTTGAAACATTATGGGCAAAGACTTTATCTTCGAAACCGGATTTGCTTATAAAGGCGGTGATTTGCTTTCTTTTGTCTTTTACGTAACTGCATTTCTTTAAAAAATTATCTATATCATTCGTAGAAGTTTTTCTATTGCGCCATTTGCATTCGATTAATAAGACGGCATCTTTGCTTTCGCCTATTACGTCTATTTCATAAACTTCTTTAGAGCCGGGAATTTTACCCCAATGCTTTCCGACCGAATCCGGAAAAAAAGGAATAAGATTTGCTTTATATAAATAAGGAATAATCGATTTTATAATTTCTTCGAATATCCTGCCCGTAAATTCGTTTATATTTTTAACGGCAAAATTGAATGCGGCTTCCGGATTAAATTCCATTTTATCTATATTAGAATAAATGTAATTAAACCAGAAATTTAAAAAATTGTCTTTTATTCTGTAACGTGCGCCGCGTTTAGAGCCGCTAAGCTTATTTTCGATTTTTTCGATTATTGCGTAATAGTCGGAAAGCTCGCTAATATACTTCATGACCTTTGTTCTTTCCATTCCGGTTCTATCGACTATCTCGCCGATGTCCCTGTCGAAACAACCTATCTTTTCCAAAATGGAAAAATATCCCGGATGTTCCGAACCGAACTCCCCTATTAAAAGATTTTTACCTTCTTCTTTTAGCGGCGCAAACTCATCGAAGAATAGATTTTTAAGTTGCTTTTTGAAATCGTCTTTGGCCTTAAGGTACCATAGGTATTTTGGAATACCCCCGAACACCGAGTATGCGTTTACTATTTCTTCTATCCGGTATCCAAATGAGTCCAGCATTTTTACCGCTTCTTTAAAATCGAATTCTTTTAAAGCAATTTGATAAGAACTTCTTCCGAAAAGAGGCTCTTTATAGTCCAAAAATATACGTTTCATCATGCCGGTGTAAGAACCGCAGAGTATTAAAATAACTTTTGAACCAATGTCGTCCCAGACTTTTTGGAGAATAGAAAATACCGAATTATCGACCCTTATAAAATTTTGAAATTCGTCTATTATAACGGTGCCGTTATTATTCAAAAGATGCCTGAAAAACGCTTCCCAGTTATCAAAAACCCCATCGAATATCTGGCTTGAAAAATCTTTAAGAAGGGTTTCCTTTGACCTTGTGTCAACAAATAAGTATTTTGCCGAAGGAAAAACATATTTCAAAAGCGTCGTTTTGCCGATTCTTCTCCTGCCGTAAACGACAACCATCTGTTTTTCGTCCTTCTGCCCCAGTTTTCCGAGAAATTCTTTTTCTTTTGTTCTGTCGAAAAATTCCATTAACAATCCAATATAAAATATAAATTATTAAATTTATAAATATCTCGTATCTTTTATTTAAGCTTCGCCGCCGAAGCATATTTGTATACTTTGCAGTATATTATTTATCAGTATACTATACTGCTCCCCTTTGTCAAGACAATTTTTTTATATATTTTTGCATCAGGAGGCTACGCGACTTCTACATCCGCTACTTCCTTAATCGCAAAAAATATTCTTTTAAAACTTGGAGTAAAGAAATCCGGCATAATCGTGGAAGACAGAAGCTTTGATACCGCGCAGAACGCGTTATATACCGCAATGATTTGTAAAAAGAACAAATTTAAAAGAATAATCTTGGTCACGTCGGCTTACCATATGCAACGTGCAATGTTTCTTTTTAAAAAGGCTTTCAAAAAAACCGGAACCGGCATAATTCCATATCCAACCGATTATAAGAGCAATTATTCCTATAACTTTTACAGTTTTATGCCCGGCCTCGGCAGCCTGACTATTTCTGGCGAAGCAATCCACGAGTATCTGGGCATAATTTATTACAAATTTATAAATAAATATGATTATTGAATACAAGGATTAAAGGGGTCAGATTTATTTATTTTTAAAGAAGAGTCGTCCGGTTTTTTGATAAAATCAACGGCTATTATACTCAAATAGTTCAGATAGTTTTTTACCGTCTTTAAAATCTTCTTCTGCGACTAAAAATAGGTCTTTAGCTGACTTTTTACTCATAAAGACTTGCCTTCATTTAATGCATAATAATCTAAATAACCGATATCATGATTTTTTTCTTTCCATTTTTTTGCAGATGCAATAAAAATATCGTTAGATGTTTTATTCATTACAGCCAACCTTCTGCGAATTTTCACGGACATGTCCCATTTTAATTGTCCTTCTATCCCTTTATCGGTAACAACAAAAAAATCCCAGTCGCTGTCTTCGTTAAAATCCCCTCTTGCACGGGAACCGAACAGGTAAACGGCTTCTACTTTATAGCCGTATTTTTCTATTTCTTCGGTTATTATGCTTTTAGCCGTTTTAAGTATGTTTGAGGATTCTTCCTCATAATCTTTGTAATATTGCATGGTTCCGTTAATCATAATTTATTATTATAAATCCATAAATTTAATTAAATTATAACATAAAAACGGATTTTTTATTAAGCGGATATTAGATAGTGTAAAATATTTAGAAAGGAGTATCAAAAAACTTGACGGTATCTTTTATTAAGATATATATTGATATTAATAAATCTAAATATTACCGCAATGCCCATTTCCAAAACGGCGTTACGTTAATATTTATACCCTTGTAAACAAAATGGTCTTCGATATCGTATGTTATAACGATACCTTCCTTCAATCCTATAGATTCGGCTGCTTCAACCAAGCCTTCGAATTCCCTATCCCTGTTTGAGTCGTTAAGTTCGTAGCAAACCTGAAAGACCGAAAAGGCGGCACTTTTGGATACGATAAAATCGCATTCCCTTTTGCCTTCGAAGTAGAATATTTCGTCGTAATTTTTTTTAAGTTCTATAAAAGTTAAATTTTCGAGCAGCCTTCCGGAATCGGGCGACGTAGTCCTTTTGCATAATCCGTTATCGGCAAGATATATTTTGGCTGGGTTCCTCATTCTTTTATAAACGGATTCGGTAAACTTTCTCGTTTCGTATATCAGCATGCTATCCAAAAAATAATTATAATAGGAATACAGGGCGTCTTTGGAAAACGGAAAATTATCTTTGTATTGCCTGTACACCGAAGCAAGCGAAAGCTTGGTCGAAAACGAGGAAAAAAGTTTGTTTTTTAAAGCGTCTATCAGCTTTATGTTTTTTACGTCAAATCTTTCTACAAGATCCTTAAAAAACATTGCGTCTAAATATTCCCTTAACAACTTCGTCTTTTCGAATTCCGAACCGGCAAGGATTATTTCAGGGAATCCTCCGTATTGTAAATATTCGCTTAGATATTTTTTTATAACTATTTTAGTATCGCCGTAAAATATATCGGGGGGTTTTATATTACGGCTGTAGCCGCCTAATTTTAACTCGAGAAGTTCTTTAAAGGAAAACGGAAATGTTTCGACGCTCCACGATCTTCCCCTTAAAGAAGTGTTAATTTTGTAGGGAGTAATTTTAGACGACGAGCCTGCGCAAAAAATATGGATATTTTCCTTCTCCGCCATTCTTCTTGCGAACTTTTCCCAGTTTGCTATATTTTGAATTTCGTCGAATAAGAAATATACATTGTTTTTGTCGTTTATAAGATGCGGGTTTAATTCAAAAAAAGCGCTTCTTACATACTCCATGTCTTCCGTTTTAATATCGCTAAGCCTTTCGTCTTCGAAATCGATATACAACGATGAATCGGGGTGTTTTTTAAAGATATCGTATAAAATAAAACTCTTGCCGCTCCTTCTCACCCCGTATAAAATAACTGCCTTATTGATATTGTCGGGTGGGAGCGGGATATTTCTTCGGGATATTATATCCGGTAAATTAATAATGAATTTTTTATTTTCGGTTATTATTTCTTTTAGTAATTCTTTACTCGGCATAATTTAGACAAAAATTTTTAACCTTGCGGCATTTAATCATGCGGCAAAACAATCCATTTATTTTTAATTATTTCAAATTTAATTATCCTTCATTAAAGGATATAATAACATAAACTAATCCTTTATGGAAGGATAAATTTTAACCTTAATCCTGCAATAAAAAATATTTAAATGCTCATATTTTACGTAAATACCTTTAATTCTACTTTAATTCAGAGATTCGTGCTACCGTCGAAATTTTCTGGTTTTCTCGCCCAAATTCCGATTTAGGAAATCGATTTGCATAATTCATAGTTAGCCTGTATAATTACGATAACTTATATTTATTATGGATATAAACACCTTAATACTGAACAATCTAAATTATTCCGTTATTCTATTCGACGAAAACCTCGTTTTAAAGTCTTTAAACCTTCCCGCGCAGGAACTTACCGGATATTCGGACAGATTCTTAAATAACTTGACGCTTAGCCGCTTTTTCAACAATAACTCCTATATCGAAGAAAAAGTAGAAAACGTTATGCGGACGGGAGAAGGGTTTATAGAATTCGAATATAAATTCCAAAATAAAAATCGGGAACAAACCAGATACGTAATTTTAGAAATATCCCAAATTATCGCTGCCGACGGGAATAAACCGTATCTTTTAGTTTCGTTAAAAGATATTACGAGATTTAAAGAAATGGACCATAATATCAAAAGCGAAGAAAGGATAGAAGACCTGTCGCGGTTTATAGCCGAGATGTCGCATGAAATAAGAAATCCTCTCGGCGGAATTAAAGCTTCGGCGGCTTATTTAAAAAGAAAATTCAACGAACCCGACCTGAATAATTTTCTCGAAATAATAATAAAAGAATCGACAAGAATCAACAACCTAATAGAAGAACTTCTGGCATTGTCTAAAAAGCATAAAATAAAAACTTCCGCCGTAAATATCAATAAAATAATCAACGAAATAATAATTATGGAGCAGGCCGAATTTTCGGCAAAAAATATCGAGGTTATAAAGGAATTCGACCCGAGCCTTCCTAAAATATACGCCTCCGAGAATGCGCTTATCCAGGTATTCTTAAATCTGATAAAAAATTCGGTTTATGCGGTAAATGCGGCAGTAAAACCGTCGGGCGGAACAATAAAGATTATCACGAAATTGGACTACACGAGAAACAATCCTAAATTTTTAAAAATAGAATTTATCGACAACGGCTGCGGAATAAGCAAAAACGATATGAATAATATATTCGTTCCGTTTTTTACTACAAAAGAAAAAGGGGGCGGGCTAGGCCTTGCGGTAAGCCAGAAAATAATATACGAACACGGGGGCTTTATCGATATATCGTCGGTAAAAAACCGCGGCACGGACGTTTCGGTTTATATTCCCATAGAACAATATTCACAAAGACGATAAAAAGTCCGATACGCCTGAAGGAAGAAAGGGGATATTTATCATATTGTAATGAACAAGAACGGCTACGGCGGCAATTAAAAATACTACTATTAAAACTATAAGAATTACAATTTGAAACGGGGTTGTCCTGCCCTTACTCTTGCCGGGTGAAAAAGACGGCGCTGAAACCGTGTCCGAACCGGAATCTTTTTTATGCTTCCCGCCCGCTTCTTCGGCGACGGCGCTATTGATTTCGGACATAATAGACTGCATAAAATCATCGGAAACAGAACCGGACGCGGGCAAAGGCGAATGTGCAGGTTTAATCGACGTTTGCGTTATAGGAATTTGAGTTTCTGCGGATACCCGCGGTTCGTCTTTAAAAACGCCGGAGTTTTTATTCAGGATAAAAACATTGGAGCATACCCTGCATTTTACTTTAATATTGCCTTCGGGAATCAGTAAATCGTCTAATTCGTAATGCGCCCCGCAATACGGACAATTAATATCCATAGGTTATTAAATTTAATTTATTGAAAATTTTTGTATTATAAGCAATAATATTATAACAATGAAATTAAATCAACAACTAAATTTAAAAGAAGTTCTTTTAGCCGCGTTAAAGAATAAACTTAGCGCGTCCGATTATTGCGCTTTAATATTATACGAACACTGGGAATCCATCTGCGGAAAAGAAATAAGCAAAAAAACTAAACCTAAATCTTTATATAAAAATATTTTAACCGTCAGCGTGGAAAATCCAGTTTTAATATTCGAGCTGGGATTTATCAAGGAAGAGTTTATAAGAAAGATAAATACCGCCTTAGACAAAAGCATGGCCGTCAAGGACATACGCTTTATCAGCGGCTAAAACCGCTCTAAAATATTTCAAATACTATATAAAAGATTTGATTTTATCCATAAAAGATTTTTTTAACGGATGCGTTTCTTCTTTGTTTTCGGCGGCAAGCTCTTCGAAGAGTCTTTTTTGTTTAGAAGTCAGATTCGTCGGAGTTTCAACGACAACGCTTATATATTCGTTTCCCCTTACGCCTCCGTTAAGTCTCGGCGCCCCCTTTCCTTTAAGCGTAAACTGCGTTCCGCTCTGCGTTCCGGGCAGTATTTTTATAGTAGATTTTCCGTCCACCGTCGGCGCTTCTATCTCGCATCCCAAAGCGGCTTGCGAGAAGCTGACCGGCATCGAAACAAATATATCGTTCCCCTGTCTTTTAAATACGCTGTGGGGCTCAACGGTAATATCGACGTAAAGGTCGCCGTTAGGTCCTCCGAAAAGTCCGGACGAACCTTCTCCAGACACTTTAAGCCTGTTGCCGTCGTCTATGCCTGCCGGTATTTTTATATCCAGCTTGCGTTCCTTTATGACCCTTCCTTCGCCTTTGCAAACCGGACAGGGATTTTCGATAATTTCTCCTTCTCCGTTGCATTTATAGCAGGTTCTGGATATAGAGAAAAATCCCTGCTGCTGTCTTATTTCTCCCGTCCCTTTGCATACCGGACACGAAACTCTTTTTGTTCCTTTTTTTGCCCCAGTCCCGTCGCAGGAAGAACACGTTTCGTATCTGTTGTATTTTATCTGCTTGGATATGCCGAATAAAGATTCTTCGAAGTTTATCCTAATGCCGTACCGGAGGTCTTCCCCTTTTTTGCGTCTGGTCTTTTTGTTGGGCTGGGAAAAAATATCGCCGAAAAAATCGCCAAATATATCGCTGAATCCGAAGCCGCCCCCGCCTCCAGAAGAAAAAGCGCCCATGCCTTCGTGTCCGAATCTGTCGTAAGCGGCTCTTTTTTCTTCGTCGCATAAAATGCTGTATGCTTCGTTTATTTCTTTAAATTTCTCTTCGGAATCCCCGTCGCCCTGATTTTTATCCGGGTGATGCTTTAAAGCTAATTTTCTGTATGCCTTTTTTATTTCGTCTGCGCCTGCTTCTCTTTCTACTCCCAGTATTTCGTAATAATCTCTTTTAGATGCCATAGTTTGTAAGGGGACGGAATTAATTCCGTCCCCGTTTAAATGTTAATTTATCTTTATTCGTTCTTTTTGTCTTTTACTTCTTCGTATTCCGCTTCTACCACGTTTTCGTCCGCAGGTTTGGACTGGCCTTCCCCTGCTTCTCCTCCCGCCGTTCCCGCCCCTGCTCCGCCGGCGCCTGCTTCGGCGGCGGTTTTCTTATAAATAGATTCGGCGACTGAATGGGACAATTTTTCCAATTCTTCGGTTATGCGTTTTATCGAATCTACGTCGTCTCCTTCAAGGGCTTTTTTAGCCTCGGCGATTTTTTCTTCGGCGGCCATTTTGTCCGCGGATTCTATTTTATCTCCGGAATCTTTTAACGTTTTTTCCACGGAGTAAACCAAACCGTCCAAGTGGTTTCTTACCTCTATCAGTTCTTTCTTTTTAGAATCTTCGTCTTTATGCAGTTCCGCTTCTTTAATCATTTTGTCTATTTCTTCTTTAGACAATCCGCTTGAAGCGGTGATTCTAATGGACTGCTCTTTGCCGGTTCCCAAGTCTTTTGCAGAAACGTGGACT
The DNA here is from genome assembly GCA_021812245.1 of bacterium. Taxonomy (GTDB): domain Bacteria; phylum SZUA-79; class SZUA-79; order Acidulodesulfobacterales; family Acidulodesulfobacteraceae; genus Acidulodesulfobacterium_A. The sequence continues at coordinate 52,631 of JAKAOK010000001.1, forward strand.
ATGCCGTTGGCGTCAATGTCGAACGTAACTTCTACCTGCGGAACGCCTCTGGGAGCAGGCGGTATTCCCGTCAACTCAAACCTTCCGAGGCTCTTGTTATCCGACGCCATTTCCCTTTCACCCTGCAGAACGTTTATCGTAACGGCAGGCTGGTTATCCGCGGCAGTCGAAAATATCTGGCTCTTTCTTGTAGGAATAGTCGTATTTTTCTCGATTAATTTCGTGCTGACCCCGCCGAGCGTTTCTATTCCCAGCGATAACGGAGAAACATCCAGCAATAAGACGTCTTTAACCTCTCCCTTGAGAACGGCGCCCTGAATTGCCGCCCCGACCGCTACTACTTCATCAGGATTAACCCCCTTGTGAGGTTCTTTTCCGAAATAATCCTTAACTACCTCTTGAACTTTAGGCATTCTGGTCTGTCCGCCTACAAGCACGACTTCATCGACCTGAGAGGTTGACAAACCTGCGTCTTTCAATGCCGTTTTAACGGGTCCCATAGACCTTTCGACTAATTCGCCCGTAAGCTGTTCCAGTTTCGCCCTCGAAAGCTTCATATTAAGATGCTTGGGGCCGCTCGCGTCTGCCGTAATAAACGGTAAATTTATATCGGTTTCTAAAGACGAAGAAAGTTCTATTTTTGCTTTTTCTGCGGCTTCTTTTAATCTTTGAAGCGCCATTTTATCTTTTCTTAAATCTATTCCCTGGTCTTTTTTGAATTCATCGGCTATATAATCTATTACTTTCTGGTCGAAATCTTCTCCGCCCAAGAAAGTATCGCCGTTGGTGGATTTGACTTCGAACACCCCTTCTCCGAGTTCGAGTATTGAAATATCGAAAGTTCCTCCGCCTAAATCGTAAACCGCAATCTTTTCTTCTTTCTTTTTATCCAAGCCGTATGACAGGGATGACGCGGTAGGTTCGTTGATAATCCTTAAAACGTCGAGCCCTGCTATTTTGCCGGCATCTTTCGTCGCCTGTCTCTGCGAATCGTTAAAATAGGCGGGGACGGTAATAACGGCTTCGGTAACGGTTTCGCCGAGATAGTCTTCCGCCGTCTTTTTCATTTTCGTCAATATCATGGACGATATTTCCGCAGGAGAATATTTTCTCCCCTTTATTTCCACCCATGCGTCTCCGTTTTCGCTCGGAACGATTTTATAAGGACAAACCTTCTTAAACGCCTGCACTTCCGGCGAATCGTATTTTCTGCCTATAAGCCTTTTAACAGCGTAAATCGTGTTCTCCGGATTAGTTACCGCCTGTCTTTTTGCAGCCTGCCCCACGAGCCTTTCACCGCTGTCGCTTATGGATACGACGGAGGGGGTCGTCCTCGTTCCTTCGGAGTTTGCGATTACGACAGGCTCCTTGCCTTCCATAACCGCAACGCAAGAGTTTGTGGTTCCCAAATCGATTCCTATTACTTTTCCCATGATTGAATTCTCCTTAAAACTTTATGATTTTTAAATTTTTAATTTTATTATAATTATATCTTAAACATGCAAGTTTATTAATTTTTAGATTTTGCGATAGATACCATAGAAGGCCTTAAAAGCCTCTCCTTGTAAACATAGCCCTTCCTTTTTTCTTCGATGATTTTTCCGTCGGGCTGACCGGAATCTTCGACCATTTCAACCGCCTCGTGAAAATTGGCGTCAAAATTTTTCCCTGAGGTTTCAATGGCTTCGGCGCCGTAATTCCTTAATACTTTAACGAATTCGCCGTAAGCTAATTTTACGCCGTCCACGAACGATTTTAAATTTCCGGAAGAATCCTGCTCTAAATAATATGCCGAATGTCCTATCGCAAGGTCTAAGAAATCCAGAACCGGCAAAAGGTCTCTTAAAAGCTTTTCGTTTGAGTATTTTAAAGATTCTTCTTTTTCCCTGTTCATCCTTTTTCTGAAATTTTCCAGGTCGGCTAAGCTCTTAAGATAATTAGAGTTTGAATCTTCGTATTCTTTTTTAAGGTTTTTCAGCGCATTTTTTAAATATTTAAGCTCGTCCTCCGCTTCCGCAAGATTTTTAGGGTTCGGAACATCGTCTATATCAAGGTCGGCGGAGACGGCGATGGAACCCTCGACCGGTTCTTCTAATCTTTTTCCAAATTCTTTTTCTATATTGGAATCGTCCCCGCCCTCGTTTGCGCCGTCGTATCCGTCTTTTCTTTCATTTTCATACATTTGCCGCATCTCCACAATTTTTATTTATTTTTTTATTCTTACTTAAATAATCCCGCCCAGAAATTCGGCCATAAAATCTATTAAAGGAATAACATGGGAATAGTTCATCCTTAACGGCCCTATGATGCCTATAGACCCTTTCAGCATATTGTTTTCGCTGATATACGGAGCCGTTATAAGAGACAGTCCCGATATTTCCGACCACTCTTTATCCGAACCTATAAATATCTGCTTTGTTTTGCAGTTTTTAGTATGCCCAAGCAGTTTTATTATCGTCTTTTTATCGGAAATAGTTTTTATAAGAAATTTTATCTGTTCGTTATCGGAAAATTCCGGCTCTTCCAATAAATCGGCTTCGGGGCCGACATATAAGCATTTATCGTAATTATCTTCCGTACCGGTGCAACAAAATACGGCATTGTTTAATATGGAATAAAAATTTTCCTTGTCGCTGCGCATTTCTTCGACGATAATATCTTTCAGGTCGTCTAAATCGCATTTTTTATTTTCTAGAATTTCATTAAGCTTGTTTGAATACCGGCTTAGTTCGTTCTGTTTAATGTCTTTTGAGATATAAAACGATTTATTTTCGTTAATGCCGTTTTGAAATACGATAATCGCAAGTATATTGTTGGGCTTTATTCTTATAAACTCGATATGCAAAAGATATATGCTTGCCGTGTCGGGAGCAAGAACCACGCCTGCGTAATGAGATAAATCCGACAGGGATATCGAGGCTTGATTTAATATGTCGCCTAAATTTCTATTTCCCTGATCAAATCTTTTTTTTATGTTTTCTTTTTGCTCCCGCGTAATCTTTTCGGCCTTCATCAGGCCTTCTATGTAAAACCTGTATCCTTTTGCGGTAGGAACCCTTCCAGCCGAAAAATGGGGCTGATATATATATCCTTCTTCTTCCAGAGATGCCATTATATTTCTGACGGAAGCCGGGCTTAAATTCAAATTGTAATTTTCGGCTATGAATTTAGAACCTACGGGGTTTGCCGTTCCGAAATATCCCTCTATTATACCGAGTAGAATTTCCCTGCTTCTTTCGTTTAAATCGTTATAATTATGTTTTTCGCATTTTTCTTCCATAATTTATTTATAATACTAAAATTTCATTTTAGCACTTAAACATTATGAGTGCTAAATATTATTTAATCAATATTTTTAGATTTTGTCAACCCCAAATTGCCGATATAAAATCTTTATTCTGGATTATCGCTTCGCTCTCGCACTTCGTGCTCGTGAAGTTTATCCTAAACTTTCCTGCTTTCTCAGAAATCCAGTCTTTTTAACACATTAAAGCTCTTTTAAGATTTTCTATCGGCAATTTTGGGTATATTTTTTTGCTTTACAATTTTTGGATAATAAAATAAAATATGAAAATGCTTTCAAAAATAAATAAATTCTTTTGCTCCGTCAAACTCGCTATATTCCTTTTTATAGCAATCGCCGCATTTTCAATGGTCGGAACTTTCATAAATCAGGGCGATACCACAAGCCAATACAGAACTATTTTCGGACCGGAGATATATCATATATTATACTGGCTGGGATTTTTAAATATTTACGGTTCATGGTATTTTATAGGTCTGACGGTGTTGTTGATTGTAAATCTCGTAACGGCTTCCGTCAATATTTTTCCGCATACCCTTAAAGCGGTTTTCGGACCTTATCCGTCTTTCAAAGAAATGATGGATAAAAAAAGTCCTAAAGCGGCATATGAGGTTGTCGAATCTAAAAAAAACATCGAGGAAACTAAAAAAGTTTTAAACGAAAAATTTGGCAAGCCGTTTTCGGAAACGGAAACTGAATTATACTATTCAAAAAACTCTATTTTCAGATTTTCTCCGTATATAGCCCATTTAAGCATCATAATAATTATTATAGGCGTAATATTAAACGTTAAATACGGCTTCAGGTCATATACCAACATTAAAGTAGGCGAAAAGACGGATGTCTCTTATCTGACTAAAAATCAGAAACCCGTAAAGCTTCCTTTTACGATAAGGCTTGATAATTACCAGACAAAATACTACAAGGACGGCATACCGAAGTCTTATATAAGTAAAATCAGCATAATTAAAAATCACGTAAGCGTCGCGGAAAAAAATATAGAGGTCAACCATCCTTTTACATACGGCGGCATAACTATATATCAGGCAAGCTACGGCCATTATAGGCCTACTGTCGCCAAACTTTTAATAGTCAATTTAAAAAACCGCAAATTAGAAAAGGCTGTTTACGCTGAATTCGGCAAATTATACGATGCCGGAATAAATAATATAAAATTCAGGTTTATACCGTATAAGCGCCCCAAAAGGGGTGAAATCCCATTTTTTATAGAATTAGGCAATAAGCGAATATTGAAATTTAACGTCCTGCCGTATAAAAATAAAAGCATGCCGTTAATATTCGCTAAATATCATGACGCGGTTTTTCTTTATACCGGAGTAAAGAGCTATTACTACAGCGGCGTGGAAATAACAAAAAACGCCTATACATCCGTCATATGGCTCGGCTCTATAATACTGATAACGGCTTTGTTTTTCTCGTTCTTTTTCAACCACGTGGAAACGTGGGTTAAATTATCAGGCTCGAAAGACGGCAAAAAAACCAGTATGGAAATACTATCGGTTCCTAAAAAGAAATTCGAATCGTTTTATAAAAATTTCGACAAAATAATTGCTAAAATTAAAAAAGATTTAGGTTAGACTCTAAATTTGAGGAAATAAAATAACTATGATTTCTGCCAACGTATCCGCCCTCGACGGCTCTTTATATTTTACGATTTCTTTGTTTTTTGTGCTAGCATCGTTTGCCGGATATTTTATTTTTTTATTCACCGGAAACAAAACTATCCCGAAAGTATCATTCGGCATTTTAATCGCGGGATTTATAATTCAGACGGCGGCATTCGTCGTAAGATGGATTTATGCCTATAAAATAGGCATCGATACTCCGCCTTTAGTTGACCTTTACGACTCCATGGTTTTTTTCGCCTACGTTATCATATTCGGATTTATCTTAATAAGGATTTTTTACGATTTCGACGCGCTGGGCTTTATAATAACCCTTGTCGCCTCGCTTGCTCTGGCGTTTGCTTCTTTTTCCCCTCTTGCTCCAAGCGCGGTCGAACCGACTATTCCGGCTCTTCAAAGCTACTGGCTGATTTACCACATTATGACGCTGTTCGTATCTTACGGGGCTTTCGGAGCTTCGTTCGGGCTGGGAATACTTTATCTTATTAAGAGCGGCAGGAAAAATAAAACCGGCGGCTGGTTCTTAAACCTCCTGCCGCCGTCAAATATAATAGAAGAAGCGATTTATAAAGTAATAGTATTCGGGCTTGTTTTTCTAACCGCCGGCATCGTCATCGGCGCGGCATGGGCAGACAGCGCATGGGGCGGCTACTGGAGCTGGGACCCCAAAGAAACATGGTCGCTTATTACTTGGCTTACTTATATTCTGTTTATTCACGCAAGGTTTACAAAGGGCTGGGGCGGCAAGAAAATGGCATGGATTGCCGTCATAGGGTTTGCGGTCGTCATATTCTGCTATCTCGGAGTCGATTTAATACTTCCTGGACTGCATTCATATGCGACGCCCGGCTCGACCCCGATTTTATAATATAAATTTTGGTTATTAATTTGTTATGACGAGTGTTTTGCCTTTTAGGCCTTATATTTACGACGTTCAATGCGCCGGAGAAATTAAAAACTTAACGGCTCCGCCGTACGACGTGATAAGCAAAGAACTTCAGGACGACCTTTACGAAAGGTCGGAATATAATATCGTCCGGCTTGAGTTCGGAAAGGAATTTGTCGGCGACGACGAGACGGAAAATAAATATACGAGGGCAGCGCTATTATTTAAGGAGTGGATAGACAAAGGAATACTAAAAAGGGAAACTAAAAATTCCGTTTACGTTTACACGCAAACATTTACCATAGATGATATTTCATACGAAAGAATAGGATTCTTATCTCTTTTCCGGCTGCCCGAAACAAAAAAAAACCGGTCTATTTACGGTCACGAAGCCACTCTTTCCAAGCCTAAGGAAGACAGATTCAATCTTATGGAAGCCGCAAACGCCAACTTCAGCCCTATTTTTTCCGTGTTCGAGGATAAAAATTCCAGCGTTTTAAATACTTTAAAGAAATCCATGGAGGACGGAGCGGCCAAAAAACTTTTCGATTTCACGGACGATAACGGCATAAAAAACGTTCTACACAGGCTTGAAGACGAAGGCATTATAGCGCATATTCAAAGCGAAATGGCGCATAAGCCGGTTTATATAGCCGACGGACATCATAGATTCGAAACCTGTATTAACTTCAGGGATTACGTTAAAAAAGAGGGGTTGGATAAAAAGGGGATTAATGCGGATTTCTGTCTTATGTATTTTGCGCCTTCAAACCATGACGGACTTGTTATCCTGCCTACGCACAGGGGCATAAAAGGAAAGAATATAGATATCGAAAACTTGCTCGAAAGGATAAAAGAGGATTTCGACTATAAAGAAACAAATCTCGCCGATTTGCTTAAAGAAAACAAAAAATCCGGCGAAAACTCCGTTTCTTTCGGGTTTGCCCACAGCTCGGGAAGAGGGTTTATTCTGTCGTTTAACGGCAAAACAGGCAAAAATCCTTTAGGAAAATTAGATGTTTCAATTTTGCAGGAATATATATTAAAAAAAGCCCTTAATATCACGCAGGAAGAAATAGACGCCCAGAAATATCTCGTATATGAAAAGAACTCGCAAAAAGCTTTAGAAAAGGTAAAGGGGGGGGATTTGGAAGCCGTTTTCTTTATGAATCCCACAAAAATAGAAGACGTCATCGGCATCGCTTCTCTGAGCCTGAGAATGCCTCAAAAATCCACCTATTTTTACCCAAAAATATTAACCGGACTTGTCGTCAATCCACTGGTTTGAAGAAATTTTGACATATTAAAAATAAAAGAGGGCGGGCTTTGAGCCCGCCCTCTTTTATCATGCATCTGCCGTAACCGGCCATGATGCCATTATAAATTATATCCGGATTCGTCGTGCTGCGTTATATCGAGACCCATCGACTCCGCTTCTTTATCTACTCTTAGTCCCATAACTTTATCGATTACCTTGAAGATTATATAGCTCATAATAAATGAATATGCCGCTACAGTAATTATCGTCAAAAACTGAACCCACATCTGCCCTGGATTGCCGTAAAATAAGCCCTTTCCGGCAGAATTAATCAGGGGGTCCGCAAACAAACCGGTCGCTAAAGCGCCCCATATTCCGCCCACACCGTGAACGCTGAAAACGTCGAGCGCATCGTCGGCGCCCAATTTCGGCTTAACGAAAACGACCATTGAATAGCAGAGAACACCCGCAACAAAACCTATTATCAAGGAACCTGTCGGGTTGACAAAACCGGATGCCGGAGTTATAGCGACAAGCCCAGCTACCGCTCCCGATACTATACCCAAAGTCGTGGGTTTTCCGCTTCTTATCCATTCGGCAATCATCCAGCCGATAGCGGCAGCCGCCGTTGCGGTATTTGTCACTAAAAATGCCGAAGCGGCAAGCGGACTGGCCTCTAAAGCACTTCCGGCGTTAAATCCGAACCATCCGAACCACAAAAGCGCCGCACCGAGAATGGTATAACCAAGCTGGCTCGGCTGGACGATATTTTCCTTCATATATCCTTTTCTTTTCCCCAGAACAAGAGCGCCGGCAAGACCCGCTACGCCGGCATCGATATGGACGACGGTTCCTCCCGCAAAATCAAGCGCGCCCATTTTCTGGAATAACCCCCCAAGCCCCCATACCGCCTGAGCAACCGGAGCATAAACAACGGTTAACCAGATTACGGTAAACACAACCCACGAAGAAAATTTTATTCTTTCTACGAGCGACCCGCTTATCAGCGCAACCGTTATTATTGCAAACATAAGTTGGAACATAACGTAAACATAAGAAGGTATAGTTCCTTCGTATCTGGAATGCTGGGTTTCTTTCATGGCCAAAAGCCCGATGTATTTAAAGTTTCCGATTAATCCGCCGAAAGAATCCGGGCCGAAAGCTAAAGAATACCCCCATAAAACCCATATTACGCTGACTGTAGCAATCGCAATAAAACTAAGCGATATCGTATTTAAGACATTTTTTCTTCTTACCATACCGCCGTAAAAAAACCCGAGCGCAGGGGTCATAATTAAAACCAAAGCTGACGAAGCTAATACCCATGCAATATTTCCGGAGTCAAACGCGGGAACTTTAGCGGCAGTATCTGCAAAAGCAGGGCTTACCCATGAACACAGCACCAAAAATAACCCGGCTATCAGAGACCATGTATATATCAAAGGTATTTTAAAATTTTTAACGTTCATAATTAAATTAAAGTTCATAATTTTTTCTATCCTCCTTCGAGTTTATATTTATTTTGGCTATATAATAACTAAATGGCCGACTCTCCTTTTTCTCCGGTTCTTATTCTTATCGCTTCTTCAACGGAAGATATAAATATCTTTCCATCTCCTATATTGCCGGTTTTCGCGCTTTTCTCGATTGTTTCCACGATGCCTGAAACCTGGTCGTCGGAAGCAACTATTTCCATTTTTGCCTTAGGAACGAAATCTACGCGATACTCGGCTCCTCTGTAAAGCTCGGTATGCCCCTTCTGCCTTCCGAAACCCTTGACCTCCGTAACGGTTATTCCGTGAATTCCTATTCCGTTAAGGGCTTCCTTGACATCGTCAATTTTAAAAGGCTTAATAATAGCTTCTATCTTCTTCATTTTCACTTTCACCTCCCTCTTTATTACCTCTATTATTATTAAAAATTTAAAAGCTATATAAAACCATTAAATTTATAGTATTCTGCTGGGAATGAGTCTGCAAGCCGTTAGAATCTAAATAGACGTTATGGTTTGACCCCTGATGCTCCAGCTCTAATCTTAGCTGAACGTCTTTAAAGCTTTTAAAAGACGGCTGATAAACAAATGTGAGGGTTGAGTCGATATATGTGTCGCCCGTTCCCGGAGCGCTCGTCATCTCCCACATACCGTTCTGGTCGTATGCGGCCGTTTCCCTCAAAGTTTCCGCCACCTGTCCGAAGCCGTAATCATGCTGGTGGTGAATATAGCCTACTATGCCGTAAAAACGGGATTTGTCGTATGTAGAACTTGAGGTCTGCACTAAAACCGGATATGCGACCTGTCCCGCCGTTAAACCGTTTTCGCTCAGTACCGAACCGTTTATTCCTCCGCCGAGCCCAAGCTCGTAATCCGCCACGAAAGACCAATCTGCGGTAGGATTGAATACGCCGTCGATATAACCGTAAAAACTTTTATTCAAGTTGTCTTCGTAAAGCTGTCCGCTTGTGCTTCCCCCCGTGCCGTTTGCCGTTAGATAGCTGTTTTCTCCGTAAACGAATCCTCCGTTAAAAGTAAGCGCGCTCAGAGCGGCATAGCTTTCGTTAAGCTCTATAACGGGCAGATTATCTATAGGGACGGCAGAGTTGATAGTATTTGCTATTCCGAGGGTCGATGTAAGAGCCGGCACGAAATTGTATGTTAAAAATACGCCGGTTAAAGTTGCGGGTTCCACCGCATCCAGCAGCGAATACGTATCGTTCCAGTTCCTTATCGGATTGAATGCCTCGAATCCCAGCAGTTCCTGTTCCTTTCCTATATGGATATCGAGTCCGCTTCCTATGGGCAGGTTTATGTTAATATATGCTTTCCTTATGTCGTAAGGCGTCCTGTCCTGAAAAGGCGTCGTAAAATAAGACGTATTTCCGTAATAAGCCTTATAAAACTGAATATTCTGCCCGAAGTCGAGCGATATATGAAAACCTACGCCGTAAGGGTCGGAGGAAGTCCCCGGAGAACGCCTCAGGGTTATATCGGCATTATTTACCGCAAACCCATCCGTCTGCCAGTTATCCCCGTAATTCCCGTTACCCTCGAAAGAAGAAGGGGCGTTCGTTGCGGCGGGTTTCGCTAAATTATACGTATAAGAGCCGATTAGCGTTCCAAGCAGTTGAATATCGGAAAAATAGTTTGGAGAACTCTGCAATTTATTTTCTTTCTTAATTGCCTGTATCTCCGTCAACGCCTTGTCCAATCTTTTCTCTATTTTTTTAATATTTGCGGCATAAACCTCTTTCTGAACCGTAAATACGGAAAAATACAAAAATACCGCAAGAAGCATAACACCTGAAAATAATTTACTAAATTTCATAATCTCTCCTTTTATTATTTATTTTATAAAATTATAAAGTTTAATTTTTTATAAAGCAAAAGTTATGCCAACTTATTATTTTTAGAATTTAGTAAAGCTCATAAACCCATAAGAGAGCGTAGATTGGTTAGCTGCGCTGGACTTCGTCCGTCCGCTTGCGCTCGCAATGATAGTGGAATAGGGGTAAGATTTATGTGCTATAAATTTAGGCAATTTTGAATACCGACGGTTTATTGATTAAAATTTAGGCAAAGAATACAAACAGAGGAAAAATTTTATGTCGATGAATTAAAAAATTATGTCAAGTGCGTATATTCTTTTCTGTAAGTTGCGGCGGCTCATACCGAGAATCTGGGCGGTCCTTGTTACGTTATTATTGTTTTCTTTTAATTTGCGGATAAGATATGCCTTTTCAAAATATTCTTTCGCCTGCTTAAAGGAACCAGCCGCCATATAACTTTCGAAATCCAGAGATGAATCGTCTGCGGGAGATTGTTTAGCTTCGCTGGACTCCGTCCGCCTGTGCTGGACTCCGTCCGCTTCGCTCACAATGACGTTAGCCTTAATTTTCAATTCCATTCTAACGTCTTTTTCGGTTATTCTGTTATGCATGTTTAAAATAGAAAATCTCTCGATAATATTTTTTAATTCCCTGACGTTTCCCGGCCAGTTGTAATCTTTTAAAATATTTACGGCGTTTTCTTCTATTTCCAATCTTCCAGCATTACCGCCGAAAATTTTAATAAAATAATCGATTAAAAGAGGTATATCGTTTTTTCTTTCCCTTAGCGGCGGAATATACAGCGGGATAACGTTAAGCCTATAAAATAAGTCTCTCCTGAATCTGCCCGCAGATATTTCCAACTCCGGGTCTTTATTCGTAGCCGCGATAACTCTGACGTCCGATTCTATCTCGCTTTCTCCGCCGACCCTCTGAAATTTGTTTTCCTGTAAAACCCTCAATATTTTAGACTGCATTCTCAGGCTCATATCGCCTATTTCGTCAAGAAAGATAGTCCCGCCGTCCGCAAGCTCGAATTTTCCTTTCTTTCTTGCGGCGGCTCCCGTAAACGCTCCTTTTTCGTAGCCGAAAATTTCGCTTTCGATAAGTTCTTCGGGTATAGCCGCACAGTTTATAGCTATGAAAGGTTCGTCTTTTCTTAAACTGTTAAGATGAACCGCCCTTGCCGCAATTTCTTTCCCCGTGCCGTTTTCTCCGGTAATAAGCACGGGAGCGGAAGATGGCGCGGCCTTTATTATTTTTTCTTTTAAAGTTTTAATGCTTTCCGTTTCGCCGATAAATTCAAACCTTTCCGGCAGGCTTTCCGCAAGAATAGCTTTCTTTTCACTTAAACCGTTGAATTTTAAGGCATTTTCCACGGTAATAACCAATCTGTCTAAAGAAAGCGGTTTTTCGATAAAATCGTACGCACCTATTTTAATGGTTTTAATAGCCGTATCTATGTCGGAATGACCAGAAATCATAATAACCGGAATATTTTTGTTTATCTTAACCATATCCCGCAAAATATCCGCTCCGTCCCTGTCGGGCAGCCAGACGTCGAGCAAAACGGCGTTGGGCATTTTTTCGGTAAAGGTCTTCAGTCCGGCTTCGCCGCTGGCTTCGGATGTTACGGCATAACCCTCGTCTTTAAGTATGCCGGATAAAGAACTTCTTATGCCGTCTTCGTCGTCTATAACCAAAACAAGTTTCATTTTTACTCCTTTTACCTTTTAAATCTTATCTACGGGCAGTTCTATTATAAAATCCGCTCCGCCGTTTTCGTTATTTTTTGCGCTTATTACGGCATTGTTTTCCATTATAATGTTCTTCGTAATTGCCAAACCCAGACCCGTTCCGCCCTGTTTCGTAGAAAAGTACGGCTCATACATATTCTGCATTACTTCATCGTTTATGCCGGTTCCGTTATCGGAAAAAATTATTCTAATTATACTGCCGTTTGCTGTTTCATCCTTTGCGGTTTCGGTGGTTATTACGATTTCCGCTTTATAATTAAAACCGGCGCCCCCTGCAATGCCTCCGACTTTTTCTATCGATTTTAAAGTTATACTGAATACCGCATTATCGATAATGTTCATAAACGCTCTTTTCATCTGCCTCTTATCGACGAAAGCCATTGAAGGATTAGCGCCTAGTGCTTCAACGAATTCTATATTTCTATGCGCATTTTTGTAAAGCATAACAACCTCGTCTATTAAAGAATTCAAATCCGTTAATTCAAAATTGGCCTTAGGGAGCCTTGCATAAAGCGAAAATTCATCTACAAGATTTTTTAAATCGTCAACCTCTTTAATAATGGTATCGATAGAATCGTTAAAAATATGGTCGCCTGAATTGATTTTGCTTCCGTATTTTCTTTTTAATCTTTCCGCCGAAAGCCTTATGGGCGTTAAAGGATTTTTTATTTCGTGCGACATTCGTTTTGCGACTTCTTCCCATGCCGCGACTCTCTGAGCTTTCATCATATCCGTAGTATCGTTCAAAACGATAATAAAGCCTATGTAATTGTCGGCTTCATCTTTTAACACGGTGAGATTAACTATATACACCTTTAAACTGCCGCCCATATTTAATTTTATCTCTTTCGTTAAAGTTTCTTTGCCTGTTTTAGTTAAATCTCTGATGATGCTCCTTATATCGGAAAACACGGATTTGTCGAAAACATCCTTATAATTTCTGCCTGCCGCATCCTTATTGCTTATGCCGAACATATATTCGGCGGCATTATTCAGGCTCCTGATTTTTCCCGTGGAATCTACGACTATAACGCCCGCATGGATGTTTTTTAATATTATCTCCATAAATCTTCTTCTTCTGTCTATTTCTTCGTTGACTTTTTTTAAATCGGCATTGGCCTTTTCTATCTCTTCTTTATTGTTTTTCAGGTCAAAAGCCATCGCATTAAAAGAATTTACGAGCATTCCTATTTCATCGTCCGACTCCTTATTCACGTTTATATCTAAATCTCCGGACGCCACTTTTTTCGTTCCTTCCACTAAATCTATAATCGGTTTGGTCAGCTTTTTCGACAGATAAAACCCCACCCATGAAGATATAAACAGAACTATAAGGGTAAATATCGAAAAGAAAATGAGATAAGTCGTTTCCATGGGATTTTTTATGAATCTTATCTGCGAATATTCCTTATAAAAATGTTCGAGCCATTCTATTTTCCGATTAACGGCGGCATCCCCGGCGCTCTTAATTAATCCGCTTTTATGGCGGATTATACTTGAAGTATAGTACATTGCTTTTTCGAATCTGAGCGAATACCATTTGTTTATGATATTAGAAGCAAAATTGGCGGCAATTATAACGATAAACATAAAAACGGACGGAACTAAGCTTACTATTACAAATAATCCCACAAGCTTAGTCCTCAGTTTTGCCCCGATTACGCCCCTTTTCCGTTCTATGATTAATTTTACGACATTCCTCAGCACAAGAAACGACATCAGCAGAAATAATACTATCGTAATATTTATATAGGCGTAAACGATAATCTTAGACGTTACCGAAACATTCGAGAAAGAAATCATCCTTAATTCTTCGTATGTGGAAAAAACCACAAGGAAGAATATTACGGCCGCAAAGATGATTTCTCTTTTAATTTTTATTTTTTCAGGGTCTTTTTTATTCATTGCAGTATATACGCTTTATTTAATATACATTTTATTGTATCATAAAAATATATGAAAATATTAGTCCTTGGATGCGGCACTTCGACGGGCGTTCCGTTAATAGGATGCACATGCAGTGTTTGCGCTTCGGCGAACCCTAAAAATAAAAGGCTGAGACCTTCCGTTTTAGTATCGGAAAATAATTTCGATATCCTGATAGATACCGCGCCCGATTTAAGAACACAGGCACTAAAATTTAACGTTAAAAATATAGACGCCGTTTTATATACCCATACGCATGCCGACCATATTTTCGGAATAGACGATTTAAGAATGTTCAATTATTTAAAAAGGGATGATAATAAATTTATTCCGATATACGCTTCCGAAACCGCTATAAATTTTATTAAAGATAAATTCGATTATATATTTAAAGAAAAATCGGAATCCAGCAAACCTTATCTTGTTCCTAACGCTATAAAAGAACATTTGGAAATAAAGCCTGGATTAAAAATTACTCCTATTCCGGTTTTTCACGGCAAGAATTTAATATACGGATACAGGATAAACGATTTCGCCTACATCACTGATGTTTCTTCCATACCCGAACAGTCGTTCGATTTATTGAAAGGTTTAAAGGGGCTAATGATAGATGCCCTTAGATATAAACCGCATCCGACCCACCTGAGCATCGAAGAGGCGATTCTGATTTCCGGAAAAATAAATCCCGCAAAAACATATTTCACCCATATGGGACACAATATAGATTACGAAGAGATAACCGGCATCTGTTTATGCAGGCCGGACAACCTGATACCGGCATACGACGGGTTAAGTTTTGAACTATAAAAAACCGGCCGGATAATCAGTCGATATCCGTTATAAAATATAAAGCAAACGATAGAAATATAATATCGGACATAAACGCGGACAGGATAGGATTAAGCTGGGCGGATTCTCCAAGAGACAAAGCTATGGAATTTATAACCCACCATGTAAAAGCAAATACTAAACTGATGCCTATAGAAACGGGAGAATTACCCTTTTTCCCGAGCAAAAGCCCGATAGAAATTCCTATCAGTATAAGAATTAAATTGATAATAGGAAAAGATAATTTAGAATAATAACTCGTGAGAATATAACTTAAGCCCGATTCGGATTTTTTTGCCACCGTTATCATTTTTGAAAGGTTTATTATCGATAAAAACTCAGGTTTCAAGGTATAAGACCTGAAAAAATTTAAGTCTAAATACATCGGAATATTAATAGTTTTAAAATATTTCTGGACAAATCCCCGCCCCTTTTCTATATCGAAATCGTCTTCCTGCCCGCCCGTTAATTTTAACCCGCCTTTTCCGAAATAGCCGGTTTTAGCGATATACCTCTTTTTCAGCATAAATTTATCGTCAAATACGTAAACGTTGACTCCCCTAACCGTCTTAGATGCCGGGTCCATAATCTCCGCCGTCACTATGCACCGCTTATAATGAATAAATATGTTTTTGGTAGTGTATTTATAGACCGAACCCTCGTTATAATTTTTATTTTTATTAATATCTTTCTGCATAACGACTCTTCTCAAAACATTCGACCTTACCGCGACAAAATTAGAAAGCAAAAATGCAAAAACGGATATTGCCGCGCCTAAAATTATTAAGGGAGCGAAAAATCTCGTCATGCTTAAACCGGAAGATTTTACGGCCGTTATTTCGTTATTTTTATTAAAAAAGGATATTGAAAGCAGGGTTGACAGAAGGACCGACAGCGGAAGCACCCTGTATGTTATCTCCGGCAGTTTGTAAAAAAAATAAAGAATTATATATTGAAACTCAGGGGAATGCTTTGTGAAGGCGCCGATGTTGGAAATAAAATCCACCACTATATAAAAAAATATAAGGCTCAGAAGCGATACGGCGAAATATTTTAAAAATTCGCTTATAAGATATTTCTGCAATATTTTTATTTTCATAGATATTCAAATACCCGCAATTACTTTAAAAAGGCTTTTAGATACAGAACGGAGCCGGAAACGGCAAGAAATAAATCCGCTCCCCAGACGCCTATGACGGGATTTAACTGATTTCTAAGGGACAGATAAAATCCCGACGTGAAAATTATATAATAAATCACCACGAATATTATAGTATATGAAATGGCAAGAAATAAACTCCTTTTTTCCAAAAGCATACCGAGCGGCATACCTATGAATATAAATAAAACCGTGGCGGCGGGAATAGCGATTTTTTTATAAAGATACGCAAGATAAATATTTTTCATTTCGGGACTTTTTTCAGTCAGATATTTTCTTGCAAGAACGGAAAAAGTTAAAAAATGCATGGAACTGTTTTTTCCGGGAAAAGACAGGCCTTTTAATTTAATATTTATTTTATAGGTATTAAAATGCAGGAGCCAGAAGCTTTTTGAATCCGGATTCTGGTTTTGGATAGTTCCTTTTTTTAAATAAAAAGACAGCGTGTTAAGTTTTTGATTGTATTTTATACTGCCGCTTTTTGCTATTAAAGTTTCAGGCGTATTATGGACTTTGTTTAATATAAAAATGCCCTTCAGGGTAGATTTATCCGCATTAACGTCTTTCACGAAAATTTTTAAGTTTCCGAACCTGTTTGTCAGCGAATTTCTTTTTAACGCCGAGAGAGCGGCTTTCTTGACCTCTTTTACGGCAAGGACCCTGAAAAAAAAATTGAATCTGGGTGCTACATAAAAGGAAAAAAGAATCGAAAACGAAAGGGGTATTAATGCAAATAATAAAACCGGTTTCGTAAGCTTAAATATGCTTATGCCCGAAGCCCTGAGCGCCATAATTTCGTTATCCTGCGTCATTTTTCCGAACACCGTCAAGAGGGCAAGCAAAAAAGACACCGGAAGAGTTATTATCATAAAATCCGGTATAGTCAAACTTGCAAGTTTTATTACCGCCGAAATGCTTATGCCTTTATTTAGAACCATCTGCGTCAACAAAAGAATACGGTTTATAGTAACGCTGAACGTAAATACTAAAAGTCCGAAAATAAAGGGAAAAATCATCTGTCTAAATATATATCTGTCTATGGTTGACATAATTGCTTTAAAATTATTGACTATATTATTTAAAAATATTAAAATTAAGATAAAATTAAATGGAAATATAGTATAGTATAAATATACCGATAATAGTATATCAAAAATTACAAATGTTTTAAAGCATTGGGAGGCGGTAAATTATGTCGTATAATTTAATTTTTATAGACGAAAGCGAGTCAATGCAAAGAGCTGTAGCTGCCATATTTCTCGATAATCCGGAATTCAATCTTGCTCTTGTCAACGAACCGTCGTCCATTTATAAAGCGGCTAAAAACTTTAATCCCGATATAATCGTATTGGGCTACAACACTATCGACACCGGATTAAAAAAAAGCATAACGGAAATAAAAACAAGCAGGGAATTCTCGAATATACCGCTCATTTTATTAGTCCCCTCAGATTTATCGGACAATGAAAGAGAAACCCTGATAAAGCTGAATTCTGACGGCTTCATATACAGGCCTTTCGATAAAGACGCTTTTATCTCAAAAATAAAAAGGACCCTTAATGGAGGCAATACTGATTCTAATACCTCCGAAAATACCGCAAATACAGGAAATGCGGGAGAAAAGATATACGATATAGCATCCTTTGAAAATAAGAGAACAAACGAAAACGCTTACGATCAGGAGCATAGCGGTCCGGAATCTTCGGAATTAAGCCAGGCATTCGAAAATTTATTTAAAGACGACGCGATATTTAAAGAATTCCAGAACCTCAATAAAAAAGAGGGGTCCGGCACTGCCGGCTATATCATAGAAGACGAAACGGCGGCGCAGTCTGCTAAAATTCCTGATGCAGAATTAATTGCCGGCCTGAACGAAGAATCTGCGGTTCCGCCTGCATCATATACGGAAGCCGTAGAGCCTAAAGAACAGCCTGCACCTCCTGCGGAAACTACGGAACCGGAACCAATTGCCGCCGCAATGCCTGAAGAAATCTTCGGACCTGCGGAACCGCCTGAACCCGGCGGCAGTACCCCGGGGATTTTTGAATCTAACAGCCTGTCCGAACCGGTTAAATCTGCCGGAATATTCGAATTAAATACGCCGGACGAAGAACAGCCTCAAGAACATATTGAACATAATAAAGACGAAGGCGCCCCTGCTTTCAACGAGCCTTTTGCCGGTTTTAATATAGCCTTAAGCGGTAATACGGAAGAGATTGGCGAACCTGAAGCATATAAATTAAATACGGACATAAGTACTAAAAAATCCGAAGGAGAATCAAATTTGAAAATTTTAGACGAACAAAATCTCGTTAAATTGGAAGATTATTTAAAAAACGCCATAGAAAAAACTATCGATGAGATTAAGCCTCAAATAATCGAAACCATAAAAACAGGTCTTCCCGAAATTATAGAAAGGCTCGTCAAAGAAGAAATAGAAAAGATTAAACAACAATAACCGTTAAGATATGCGTATTTTCGAGCCACAGGTAAAACATCTTATATATGCGGCGCTGAATGAAGATATTAAAGGCGGCGATATCACTACCGATGCCGTCACGTTTAAAAAAGACCCTGCTATCCGATGCGAGGTTATCGCAAAAAAAGATTCCGTCGTATGCGGACTACAGATATTTTCTATGGTGTTCGATATAATTTCAAAAGATAACTATAAAATAGATTTTTTGAGCGGCGAAGGAGATAAAGCGGTTAAATCGCAGAAGATAATATCCCTTAAAGCAAAAGCGAGCGACATACTGTACGGGGAAAGAACCGCTCTTAATTTTCTTCAGCACCTGTCAGGCATTGCAACAATATCTAATATTGCCTCGAAAGAACTCGAAGGACTTAACACAAAAATTTTAGATACTAGAAAAACCATCCCCGGACTAAGAATGCTCCAAAAATATGCCGTCAAAACAGGCGGAGGAGAAAACCACAGATTCGACCTTTCATCGGGAATACTTATAAAGGATAATCATATTAAACTTGCCGGCGGAATAAAAAACGCCATGGAAGCGGTAAAAAAGCACTATTCCGGCTTAAACTTTAAAATAGAAATAGAAACAGCCACGCTGGAAGAAGTTAAATCTGCCGTAGAAGCAAAGGCCGACGTGATAATGCTGGACAATATGGATATAAAAACAATGAAAAAAGCCGTTAAAATCATAGACGGAAAAGCCCTTACGGAAGCCTCCGGCAATATAACGATAGATAAGTTAAGAAAAATAGCCGTGGAAACCGGCGTAGATTATATTTCTATGGGGTCGCTTACCAATTCCGTAATTCCCGCCGATTTTTCGTTAAATTTCGTTGAGTAAAATTATTTTTTTAGGGGACAGATTTAAATTCTTCGTATATAATAATAGAATAGATAACTTTAAGAGGCTCTAAAATGGAAGAAATAAATTATATCGATATATTTGAAATTAAAAAACGGCTGAAGGGACCGTTTGCCGGAAAAAACTTATATTACGAAGAAAGGGTTGACTCCACAAACACTCTTGCCAGAGATTTAGCATCTAAGGGCGTAAAAAACGGAAGCGTGGTAATAGCCGACTGTCAGGAAAAAGGAAGGGGCAGAAACGGAAAATTCTGGACATCCCCCTGCGGATGCAATATCTATATGTCTATAATATTAAGGCCTAAATTCACTCCCGAAACCGCTCAGGGAATGACTATTTTGGCCGCGGTATCCGTAGCCGACGCAATAGTCGAAGCGGCTTCCCTGCAGCCTCAGATTAAATGGCCTAACGATGTTCTTATAGGCTCTAAAAAAGTTTCCGGAATATTGACGGAAATGAGTACGCAAAATATGACTATAGAATATATGGTGGTCGGTATAGGGATGAATGTTAATATACCGGAAAAAGATATGGACGACAATATAAAAAATATCGCGACTTCGCTATTAATAGAATCCGAAAAAACAAACGGTTCAAACACTCTCATAGACAGGAACAGGCTAATAGCGTCTATTTTAAACAAATTCGATAAATACTACGAAATGTTTTTATCTACCGGCTTATCCTCCGTTCTCGGTTATTATCAAAAATACTTCGGCATGATGGGCAAAATGATTGAAATAAATGTTAAGGACAGAAGGGTCGAAGGACAGGTCGTCGGTATAGATTCCAAAGGGGCGCTTCTTTTAAAAACAGGCGAAAATGAACTGGAAAAGATTGTTTCCGGTGAAATATATTTTTAAATTTTATGATACTATCATGCGATATAGGCAACTCGTCTTCTTCTTTCGGATTGTTCGACGAGAAAGGTTACGATATAATTAAAGCCTTCAGAATAGATACCGCAAAAATATCTTCATCAAACGATTTAAAAAAGTTTTTTGCAAAGAATAATCCGCTAAAAGATATAAACGGCGTTTCTATCTCCTCGGTCGTTCCGTCCATCGACCCCGTATATAAAGATTTTTTCGGCAAAATTAAAATCGACCCTTTTTATATTTCGTCTAAAATAAAATTAAATATTCATATTTGTTTAGAAAACGCCGAAAAATTAGGCTCTGATAGAATTGCAGACGTTAGTTATGCATTTTTTTCCAAACAAAAATTTCAGATAATCATAGATTCGGGAACTGCTTTAACGATAGATGTCATAGATAGCAAGGGGTATTTTCTGGGAGGAGTTATATTTCCGGGCTTGCCTGCCCTTGCAGGCTCCCTTTATCAATCTACGGAAAAGCTTCCTATAGTGGAAATTAATAAAACGAATATAGAAAAAGCGCATATTATAGGCACAAACACGGAGTCTTCGATACTATCCGGAATATATTTCGGATATATATTTTTATTAGAAGGATTTATAGATAATATCTGCGATTATTATAACCGAACTGCGGAAAACACGGACATCGTCATCACCGGCGGCAACTCCGGACTTATCGCAGATGCCGTAAAAACAAAACATGTAAAAACTTTTGATGAATTCTGGACGCTGAAAGGTATTAAATATCTCTACGATTTAAACAATTAATTGCCCCTATATACCGTCATTGCAAGTGCATGAGATTGGTTAGCTGCGCTCGCAATGACGTAATAGTGTCATTGTGAGCATATCTTTGGCTGCGTTTATAAAACCAACGGTTTTATGCAGGCAAAGATGGGACGGAGTCCAGCGCAGCTAACCAATCTCTTTTTTTTCAAGTTCCTTCCTGCCACGATTTTAAATAGTTTATCTGTTCTTTGGTAAGAGTGTCTATCTCGATATCCATAGATTTTAATTTTAAAGAAGCTATCCTTTCGTCTATTTCTTTCGGAACGTTGTAAACTCCGGGCGACATAGTCTTCCCTAAAACCGCAAACTCCGCCGAAAGAGCCTGAACGGAGAAACTCATATCCATAACGCTTGCGGGATGTCCGTGGGCGCTTGCAAGATTTATAAGCCTGCCTTCCGCAAGGAGATATATTCTTTTGCCGTCTTCAAGAGTGTATTCTTCTACGAAATCTTTGACGATTCTTACTTTTTTTGCCATTTTCTTCAGCTTTTTTATGTTTATTTCCACGTCGAAATGTCCAGAGTTGGAAACTATTGAGCCATCTTTCATATTTTCAAAATGTTCGGCGTCTATAACGTTAATATCTCCGGTAACCGTGCAAAAAATATCGCCTATCTTTGCCGCATCCGTTCCTTTCATGACCCTGAATCCGTCCATTACGGCCTCTAAAGCCTTGACCGGGTCAATTTCGGTAACTATAACGTTGGAACCGATACCTCTGGCTCTCGATGCAAGCCCCTTGCCGCACCAGCCGTAACCCATAACTACGAAATTTTTACCCGCAAGCAGCATATCTGTAGCTCTTATTATCCCGTCGATAGTAGATTGTCCGGTGCCATACCTGTTGTCGAAAAGATGTTTGGCGTCTGCATCGTTGACGGCGATAACCGGTATCTTAAGCTCTCCCGCCGCTTCCATAGAGCGAAGCCTTATTACTCCGGTAGTCGTTTCCTCCATAGACGCCTTAATGCTTTTAATTAATTTTTTATGCTTCTTATGTATTACGGATATGAGGTCGGCGCCGTCGTCGAGAGTCACGTTAGGTTCATGGCTTAGAATACTTTCTATATGTTTATAATAGGTACCCGAATCTTCCCCTTTTATGGCGTAAACGTCTATTCCGAAATCCTTGGTAAGGGAAGCGGCTACGTCGTCCTGTGTCGAAAGCGGATTGGAAGCGCACAAATATACGTTTGCCCCTCCTTCTTTAAGCGTTCTTGCAAGATTGGCGGTTTCGGCCGTAACATGAAGACAAAGTCCCATATTTAAACCTTTAAAAGGTTTTTTATCGGCAAACTGCCCTTTTATTAATCCTAAAACGGGCATATCCTGTTCAGCCCATAAAATTCTTTCTTTACCATGCTTTGCAAGTTTAATGTCTTTTATATCCGCCATCTATCCTCCAAATTTATTATTTATACAAATTAATAAAATATTATTCTGGATTCCCGCTTTCGCGGGAATGACATTACAGGGATTTGTTATTTGATTATTAAATTGTCATTCACGCGAAAGCGGGAATCCAGAACCTATCTCATAGTTGAAAGTTTATACGAACTCTTTAGTCTTGCTTAAACTTTGAGCCTCTTTTTTGATATCTTCGATTTTAACAAGTTTTTCCCATATAAAATCCTCGTCAAATCTGCCGAAATGACCATAGTTGGATGTTTTAGCGTAAATAGGCCTCAAAAGGTCAAGGGTCTTTACTATGTTATACGGCTTTAAACTAAAAACTTTACAAATAGCGACGGAAATAGCTTCGTCCGGATAAATTCCCGTACCGAAAGTATTTGCCATAACCGAAACCGGTTCGGCGACGCCTATGGCATATGCGATCTGAACTTCGCATTTTTTTGCGATGCCGCTGCCAACCACGTTTTTAGCGATAAACCTCGCCATATAAGAACCGCTTCTGTCAACCTTTGAAGGGTCTTTTCCCGAAAAAGCTCCCCCGCCGTGCCTGCCCATTCCGCCGTACGTATCGACTATTATTTTCCTTCCGGTAAGCCCCGTATCGCCGTTAGGACCGCCTATAACAAAACGTCCTGTCGGGTTTATAAAAAATTTTGTATCTTTGTCCATAAGTTCGGCAGGTATAGTTTTGCCTATAACTTCGGAAATTACGGCATCCTTAAGCTTTTCCTGCGATACCGATTCGGTGTGCTGAGTAGAAAGGACTATGGAAGTAATTTTATCCGGTTCGCCGTTTACGTATCTGACGGAAACCTGAGATTTCCCGTCCGGCCTGATAAAATCCAGAACGCCTGTTTTTCTAACTTCGGCAAGTCTTTTGGTTAATTTATGGGCGTAATAAATAGGAGCAGGCATAAAATCTTCCGTTTCCGCCGTGGCATATCCAAACATCAGCCCCTGATCGCCCGCGCCTTGGTCTTCGTCTTTTTCTCTTTCGACGCCCATTCTTATATCGGAAGACTGCTTTCCGACGGCTGCTATTATCCCGCAGCTTTTATAATCGAAACCGATAGACGAATCGTCGTATCCTATTTCTTTTATAACGTTTCTGATTATATCCTGATAATTTACCGAACCGTTGGACGAAATCTCTCCCGCAATGGCTACAAGACCGGTCGTTACCATTGTTTCCAAAGCGACTTTGGAATATTTATCCTGCGCTAAAAAAGCATCGAGGATAGAATCGGATATTTTGTCGCAAATTTTATCTGGATGCCCTTCTGTTACGGATTCGGACGTAAAAATAAAACTAGATTTTTTATTGTTCATGATAACCCACCTTATTTTAGGAGGACAGACTTAAAGTCCGTCCCTATTTATGTTTTTATATTATAATATATAATATAATAAATATGCCGCAAGGTCAATTTATTTCCTATTTTTTTATTGTTTTTGAATATCCCTGTGAGAATACGATATTCCGTATTCATCGTTAATACTTCCGAGCCTTTTTTTTAATTCTTCCACTACAAAAACAGACCTGTGGACGCCACCGGTACAACCTACCCCTGCGGTAAAATAAGACTTATTTTCCCTCCTGTAAAGAGGCAGGGCAAAAACTAAAAAATCGGCTATGCGGCTTATAAATTCTTTGGAGTCTTTAAAAGAAAGCATATAATCGACGACTTCGGTATCTATGCCTGTAAAATTTTTTAAAGACTCTATAAAAAAAGGGTTGGGCAGAAACCTTGCATCGAAAACGGTATCCGCATCAAGCGGCAGACCGTATTTAAAACCAAATGAAATGATTTTAACGGAAAATGAGACCGGAAATATGAGCCCCTCTAAATGCGAAGATAAAATACTCTCAAGCTCATGAATTTTAATATCCGAAGTGTCTATGACGGCATCGGCGCCAGCTTTTGCATTTTTAAGAAGCATCCGCTCTTTTTTGACCGAGGAAGCTATATCGTTTCCCGATAGAGGATGTTTTCGGCGGGTTTCGGAATATCTCCTTATAACTATTTCGTCTCTTGCGTCAAAAAAAATAAATTTAAAAAATCCCGATTGGCGCTTTAAAAATTTAATATAATTTTCTAATTCGCTTAAGAAACTTTTTTCCCTTATATCTATAACAAAAAGTATATTTTTCAGCCTTGCCGACAAGCCTAATTCAAAAAATTTAGGCAAAAGAAGCATAGGCATATTATCTACGCAAAAAAAACCTTTGTCTTCAAAAATTTTTAATGCCGACGACTTACCCGAACCGGAAATCCCGCTTATTAATATTATATTGGGGTTTCCTCCTGATATTATCCCAAAATTACCGGCATAAACTATTTTATCGTTATCCATAATAAAATTTCCTAATATGCCGCATTATATATATCAAATTACAATTCGGGCGTAATTAACGAAAACTCCCCGTCTTCTCCCCTGAAAATAAAAGATATTTTAGAAGATTCTTTGTCTTTAAAAATTATAAAATCTTTATTCCTTTTCTCCAGTTTGCGCATAGCTTCTTTAACGTTAAGAGGCTGTCTTTCATAATCGTCTTTTACTTCCAAATTTGGAATATCCTCATCTGCCCCCGATATCTCCGCCCCTTCTTCTATATGTTCTTTTCTTCTCATCTTTTCTTTATGTTTTTTAATCTGCGCCTCGACCTTTTCCAATAAGAGGTCGATAGCGCTGTAGATATCGGCGGACTTTTCCTCTGCGTTAACGATAAGGTTTTTTGCCGACAGTTTAATTTGGGCAACGCCTGATTCTTTATGGTCCACGCGCTCGATACTTAAAGTAACATGCGCCTCCAGAATATTATTTAAATATTTTTCGAGTTTCAAAACCTTCGATTCGGCATACTGTCTTATCGCATCGCTCGAATCGATATGTTTAAAAGTGACTGCAATGTTCATCTGATTAGTCTCCCTTTTTAGTTAATTAATCGATTAAATTCGTTGTTATTTTATATAATTATAATTATGTCCAGTGCAGCTAACCAATCTTAATGCTTGTTTTAATATAATTTTATCTTTTTATTTCTGATGCTTGACGGCGGTATATTCATAATTTCTCTGTATTTGGCAATAGTTCTTCGGGCTATGGTGATGCCCTGTTTTTTTAGTATATCGGTTATATCATTGTCCCTAAAAATTTTACCCGACGAATCTTCGGAATCTATAATGGCTTTTATTCTGGTCATAACGTTTTCGGAAGAAGATTCTCCGTATGAGGCTCCGGTAAAAAAATCCTTAAGTTCGAAAACGCCGATATGCGTGCTTAAATATTTATTGGCCGTCGCTCTTGATACCGTCGATTCGTGAATATTCAGCTCTCCAGCTATATCTTTTAAAATTAAAGGCTTTAGATTCCCGACCCCCTTATTGAAATAGTCCGTTTGTTTATCGACAATTTTTTGCGCTATACTTAAAATGGTATCTTTTCTGGTGTCTATGCTCTTCATAAGCCATAAAGCCGACTTAAATCTTTCTTCGGCATAATTTTTCATATCGCTGGATACTTCAATCTCGCCGCTAAGAATTTTTTTATAATAACCGTTTATTCTAATTTGGGGAATAGAATTGTCGTCCATAAACACGACGTAACGCTCGCCCTCTTTTCTTAAAAACAGGTCGGGGACGATATAGCAGGGTTCTTCTCTGCTAAAATTAGCCGCAGGGTTCGGGGTCAGTCTTTTAAGATTTTCTATCGAGCTTAAAACGTCATTTATATTTTTTCCCGTTTCTTTACATATTTTTTGATAATTTTTGTTCGCTACTTCTTTTAAATATTTTTCAATTATAATTTTAAGCAGAATATCTTTATCGAAGTAACAGTCTGCCTGAATCTTCAGGCTCGATAATATATTTTCGGCGGCGAGTCCTACCGGCTCAAGCCTGTTTATTTTATTAAGCGTCTTCCCGACTAACGACTTAACGTTATTTCGCGCCCCCGCATTTACGGCAAAATCCTCAATGTCCTGTCTTGAAACGGCAAGCAGTCCTTTTGAATCTAAATTGCCCGCTATATATCCGGCAAGCAAAATTTCCTCATCGGAAAAGTCTCCCGTTCTCACCTGCTCCATTAAATGCTCGTAAAGGGTTTTGCCACTGTAAAAACTGTTTTCCAGTTTATATTCTAAATAATTTTTATCGGCTCCGCCGTAACTGCCGTCGTCCTTGGATAAATCGACAAACTGCTCGTTATAGTTGACTAAGTATTGGGCAATTTCCTTGAAGCCGTCTTCGGTCTCGGCTATAGCCCCGACGACATCCGGCATTTCTTCATTTGCGGCTTTAAAATTTTCGTTTTCGGAGTCTTCTTCGCTCTTTGCGCCCGCCGTTTCCGGATCCAATATTGGGTTTTCCAGTATTTCCTGTTTGAGCATATCGGAAAGTTCGATATTGTTTAACGCCAGCATCTTAATGGCAAGCTGAAGGCGCGGGGTCATCACCAACTGCTGAGACAGCTTCAGATTTTGCCTTAATTCCATACCGCTCATGCAAAACTCCTATAAAAAGGCGTCAATAAACGAAAAGGGTGACAGATTCTTATTTATTTTCGGACTAAAATTTAAGAATAACCACTAAAGCAATAAGAAATAAATAAATCTGACACCTTTTCGACTGCCTTTTCGACACCTTTTTCGTTTTTCTAATTAGTGGATATAATAATATTATACAACATTCGGCTCAGATACCCAAATTAAACTTTTCTCCGAGGAAGAATCTCTTTACGATGGAACTGGAAATAATATGGGAGGGAGCGCCTTTTTCTATAATTTTTCCGTCGTTGATTATATAGGCGCTGTTGCATATCCTTAAGGCCTCTCTTACATTATGGTCGGTTATTAATATTCCTATAGAATCGTTTTTTAAAGCGATAAGAATATCCTGCATATCTTCAACGGCTATAGGGTCTATCCCGGAAAACGGCTCGTCGAGCAAAATGAACTTCGGAGAAAGTATGAGCGATCTGGCAACCTCGACTCTCCTTCTTTCCCCTCCGGATAAACTCATAACGGGAGATTTTCTGACCTTTTCAAGTCCGAACTTTTCCACTAATTCATCGAGCCTCAGGTTCTTTTCTTGAGCGGGCATCTTCAACAATTCAAAAATAGCCGTAAGATTCTGTTCGGTAGTAAGTTTTCTGAAGACCGAGGTCTCCTGAGGGAGATAGCCTATGCCGAGCCTAGCTCTTTTATACATAGGCAGTCCCGTAATTTCGGCATCGTCTAAAAATATAGAGCCTTCGTCCGGCTTTAACATACCGGAAATCATATTAAACGTCGTGGTCTTACCCGCGCCGTTAGGCCCTAAAAGACCCGTTATTTCACCGGGCTTGATCTCAAGCGAAACTCCGTTCACTACCGCTCTTTTCTTAAATCTCTTTACTAAATTCAATGCTTTTATCATTTTTTATTTCTTTGTTTTTGAACGGTTAAAGACTTATTCGAATAAACTACCGCGTTGACTCTTTTTTTGCCGCCTATAACGGTAGATATTCCGGTTTTAAAATTAATCATTATTTTTTTTCCGGCTATTTTATTTTTTCCCTCATATGCTATAGGATTTTCGGTTATTACCGCAATCCTTTTTTTGTTGTAATAAACCGCCCTGCCGCCCGTAATATTGTCCTTTCCTTTAATGATATGGACGTTTCCGGTTGCAATAAGCATTTTTATTTTATTTTTTTTTGTATATATAACATTTAACACCGACGATAAAATTTTTAGCTTGCCTTTGATTGCAACGACATGCCCGGTAAATACGGCAATATTTTTTTTATTGTTTACCACTAAAGAGTCGGATGTTATATCTGTTTTAGTTTGGGGTTTGGGGTTTACGACACAATAGCCCATGCCCTGAAATAAAAAAACGGAACATAAAAAAACGATTAAAATTAAAAAGTACGAATTTATTCTCACTTAGTCACCCCGCTCACGTTATTAGATAAAAAATGGACGTTTTTTTGCAAGATAAAAATATTTTTTTTAATGTAAAAAATAAGTCCGTTTCCGGAAATAAAATAGTTTTTCCCTTTAATTTTAATATAATCCGGAGCTACTATCTTATCGTCTTTAGCAAAATAGTCGATTATTCCGGTTTTCATGCACGCCCCTTTCGCGCTTTTTATTATAACGCCTCCCGAAATTATCACGTCCTTGGAAACCGAATTCAATCTTCCCAATTTCCCGGTAATAATAAATGCCGGTTTTTTATTTTTTCCGTAAATATATACCTCAACCATATTCAATTTAATAACGTTCTTTTTTTGAGATCGGTAATTTAAACTATCGGCAAAGATTTCATAAGATAGTACGCCTTTTTTAAAAAATTTATAATCTATTTTTTTCAGGCTTATGTAGCCTTTAGATATTTTAAAACCTAACAGCCCCTTATTGCTATGCAAATAATGCAGGAGCAAAAAAAAACCCAGGACGACGAGAAAGCCAAATCCTAATGCCAGCGCCGTTTTTCTTAAAATTTTACGATCCAGCGGCATAATCTATAATTTATTTAAAAAATTTGTAAGAAGTCCTTTTTCTTGCAGAATTATATCGCAAACCTCTCTTACTGCGCCGCATCCGCCCGTCTTAACGGTTACAATATCCGCACAAATCCTAACATATTCAGGTGCGTTAGGAACGGTGGCGGAAACAGCCGCCAATTTTAAAAGTTCGATATCTACTATATCGTCTCCCATATAAAATAAATTTTTAACGCCGATATTATACTCTTTCAATAACGGTTTTAAAGCATTATATTTGTCTTTGCATCCTTCTATATAAAAATCGGCGCCGAGTTCTTTTGCTCTTATAGAGGCGGCATTACTAGTCCTTGCCGAAATCATGCCTATCTTCAGCCCTAATTTTTTAGCGAGTTTCATACCTGCTCCGTCATGCGCAAAAAACGCCTTAGTTTCAGCTCCGCTTTCTGATAAATATATTTTTCCGTCGGTTAATATGCCGTCAACGTCGAAAACTAAAATTTTTATATCGTTAAAATTAAGTTTTTTCATAGATATTTATAATTAAATTATACCTGCCTTCACTATGTCGTGAATATGTATAACCCCTGCCGGTCTTGCGTCATCCTCCGATTCTACGGCAAAAAGCGAAGTAATTTTTAATTCTTCCATTTTTTGAAGGGCAGATGCGGCAAGAGCGTCTTTAAGAATAATTTTAGGATTTTTTGTCATAACATCCCTAACCGGCTTATCCATTATGTTCGGAGAATCCGCCAGCGCCCTTCTTAAATCGCCGTCCACTACGATACCGCAAAGGCGCATATTTTCATCGATAACCCCGGTCAACCCCAATCTTTTAAAGTTCATTTCTATAATCGCGTCTTTTAATAAAGCCGAATCTTTCACTAAAGGAATTTCTTCGCCTTTATGCATTATATCCGCCACCTTTAAAAACTTCTTGCCTATAGAGCCGCCCGGATGAAGTTTTGCAAAATCCTCTTCTAGAAAATTCCGCTCTTTCAAAAGGGAAACCGCAAGAGCGTCCCCTATTGCAAGTTGAACCGTGGTGCTGGCGGTAGGGGCTATATTGTAAGGACACGCCTCCTGAGCGACGGATACATCGAAAAAATAATCAGACAGCATGAAAAGCTGTGAGTTTTTGTTTCCGGAAAATCCGATAATTTTAGCGCCTATGATCTTTATTGCAGGCAGTATGGAAACGATTTCATTAGTATTTCCGCTGTTGGAGAGCACTATTACGGCATCGTTAGGAGAGATTACGCCCAGATCGCCGTGCGATGCCTCTGCCGGATGCATAAAAAAAGAGGGAGTGCCGGTGCTTGCAAGGGTGGAAGATATTTTTCTTGCGATAATGCCCGATTTCCCCATTCCCGTTAATATGACCTTGCCTTTAATTCCGATAAGACAACCGACCATTTCTTCAAAATTTTCGTCGAGCCTATTTATCAGTGCGGATATCGAATCGGCTTCTATCCTTAAAACATTTTCGGCGGTTTCCAATATATTATGTTCTTTCATGTTTATATTTTACTATATTTCGATATTTCCAAAATATTTTTTAAGTTATCCTTAAACGAGCTTAAATAAACGGAATTTGCGGAGTCGCTCATAGCCTGCGGCGGGTCGGTATGGACCTCAAAAAATAAACCGTCAACCCCAACAGCGGCGGCGGCTCTAGCAAGCGGCATAACATATTCCCTGTTTCCCGACGAAACCGCGCCGGAACCTCCGGGAAGCTGGACGCTGTGCGTGGCGTCGAAAACAACGAGCGCCCCCGTTTCTTTCATTACGGGGATGGACCTGAAATCAACCACAAGATTATTATAGCCGAAACTGACGCCTCTTTCCGTCAAAATTATTTTATCGTTTCCGGCGGACCTGATTTTTTCCGCAATAAATTTAGTATCCCATGGAGCCAGAAACTGCCCCTTTTTAACATTGACTATCTTTCCGGTTTTTGCCGCTTCTAAAAGCATATCCGTTTGGCGGCACAAAAAAGCCGGTATCTGAATGACATCCAGAACGGCTTCGGCCTTTTCTATTTCATTTGCGCTATGCACGTCGCTTAATACCGGAACGTTATATTTTGCCTTAATGTCGCTTAGGATTTCTAATCCTTTATCTATGCCCGGACCTCTGAAAGAATTAACGGAAGTCCTGTTTGCTTTATCGTAAGAAGCTTTAAATATAAGGTTAAAATTAAGCTCTTCCGAGTAATCCTTAAGTGTTGCGGCAATGTCTTCCATAACTGCGGTATCCTCGATAACGCAGGGGCCGGCAATGACGAAAGGATAGCCGTTATTGAATTTGAATTTTAATATAGACGCTAAATCTTCTTTTCTAAAAACGTTTATTTTTTCCATCTATGCGGCGGCCGTTTTTCTTTTTTTGTCTTTGACTTTATTTTTATTTTTAGTTTTAACCTTGGTCTGAACGCCGATTAAAGCATTGGAATATCTAAGCGCAGCCGCAATAAATTCTTTAAACAGAGGATGGGGATATAACGGCGAAGATTTAAATTCGGGATGAAACTGGCATCCTATGTACCACGGATGGTCTTTCAGCTCGCAAATCTCTATAAGCTTGTCGTCCGGAGATACGCCCGAAAAAACAAAACCGGAAGCTTTAAATTTTTCTCTGTATTTATTATTAAATTCAAACCTGTGCCTGTGCCTTTCGCTTATAGAAATATTTCCGTCGTGATTAAGCTTTACGCTGTTTTTATTATCGGCGGAGTATTTTTTATTGTTTTTATAATAAATTTGATACGCCAGCGTATTTTTAGATATTACGCAGGGGTATGCGCCGAGCCTCATAGTTCCGCCCATATTGCCTATATCTTTCTGGTCGTCCATAATGCTTATTACCGGGTCGGGAGTAATTTCATCGAACTCGTAGGAATTGGCTTCTTTTAGCCCCAGCACGTTTCTGGCATATTCGACCGTCATAAGCTGCATTCCGAGGCAGATTCCGAAATACGGAATATTGCTGCTCCTCGCATAATTAATAGCCTTGAGCATGCCGTTAATACCTCTGGAACCGAAACCGCCCGGAACTAAAATACCGGAACAGCCTTCTAATTCTTTAAGCCGTTCTTTCCAGTCGTCCGCTTCAAAATCTTCGGAATTAATATATTTTATGTTCACGCTGACGTTATTGGCAAGCCCTCCGTGAATAAGGCTTTCGTTAAGGCTTTTATACGATTCTTTAAGATTTACGTATTTTCCTACTACGGCTATGGTGACCAAATTTTTAAGCGTTTTTAATGTCTCCGATATATTAGTCCATTCGTTTAAATCCGGAGATTTAGCCCATATGTTTAAATATTCTATAATTTTAGAATCAAGCTTTTCTTTATGTAGAGAAAGAGGAACGTCGTAAATGCTTTCTTCGTCTTTGGCGGTAATAACGGCATCGGCTTCTACGTTGCAGAAAAGAGCGATTTTTTCCCTTATATCCTGTGGTAGAACCCTGTCCGCCCTGCATATTATAATAGATGGCTCTATTCCTATGGCTCTGAGTTCTTTCACCGAGTGCTGGGTCGGCTTGGTTTTTAACTCGTCAGCGGTTTTTATAAATGGAACAAGGGTCAGATGAATATAAAGAACATTGTCTTTCCCTTTGTCTAATTTAAACTGCCTTATGGCTTCGAGAAAAGGAAGGCTTTCTATATCGCCTACCGTTCCGCCTATTTCTATAATAGCAACGTCTTTCCCGTCAGACGCTTCGATTATTCTTTTTTTTATCTCGTCGGTTATATGAGGTATTACCTGAACTGTTTTTCCTAGGTAAGTTCCTTTTCTTTCGTTGTTGATAACGGCATCGTAAACCTGGCCGCTTGTTAAATTGTTCTTTTTTGTAAGGGAAAGCGACGTAAACCTTTCGTAATGGCCGAGATCGAGGTCGGTTTCCGCCCCATCGTCGGTGACAAAAACCTCTCCGTGCTGAAAAGGATTCATAGTTCCCGGGTCAACGTTTATATAAGGGTCGAGTTTCTGCATAGTAATGTTTAACCCTCTTGCTTCCAGAAGCGCGCCTATAGAAGAAGCCGCTATGCCTTTTCCTAGACTTGAAACAACTCCGCCCGTTATAAAGATATACTTTGTCTTATTCATATTTATTTAACCCCAAAACGTCCCTCATATCATAAAATCCTTTATTTTTTCCCCTAAGCCATACGGCAGCTTTTATCGCCCCTCTCGCAAAATTATTTCTCGATATTGCCTTATGCGAAATTTCTAATACTTCTTCGTTTCCGGCAAATATCACCTTATGTTCGCCGATTATATCTCCAGCTCTGACGGAAAAAATGCCTATTTCGTCTTTTTCCCTCTCTCCTACGTCTCCGCACCTGCCGTAAACCGCTTTTTCGGCAAGGTCTATACGCCTCTGTTTTGCGACGGCTCCGGCAAGCATCTTAGCCGTTCCGCTCGGAGCGTCTTTTTTATTCTTATGGTGCATTTCAATTATTTCGCAATCGTAATTTGCCCCTAAATATTTAGAAGCGTCATAAATTACACTAAGCAAAACATTAATTCCGAGGCTCATATTTCCGGACAACACCACGGGAATATGCTTTCCGTAACCTTGGACGGTTTTTAATTCGCCTTCGGAAAATCCGGTAGAGCCTATTACTATCGGAACATTATACAGCGCCGCTTCTTCGACATGTATTAAAGAGGCGCTTTTTGACGTGAAATCTATTATGACCTTATTTTTAATTCCGGCGGACAAATGAAGCGCCTCTTTTAAAGTTAAAAATTTCCCTGCATGGGCTTTTTTAGATTCTATTTCGGACGCTTCATCCTGCATATAGCCTGAATCCACGCCGCCTATAAATAACAGATTATCGTAATCGGGAATAACGGACATTATTGCTCCGCCCATCCTGCCTTTGCTTCCGCATACTATTATGCCTATTTTTTCCATTATTGCAATATCCCGTATTCTTTCAGAGCGCTCTTTATTTTTTCGATATTTATGCCCGATGCTTCCGACAAAGGAAGTCTTATTTCATTTTCTATAAATCCCATTATGTTAAGGGCTTTTTTTACCGGTATAGGATTCGTTTCTGTGAACATTGCATGGATTAAAGGAAGAAGTTTAAAATTCAGCTTCCTTGCGGATTTAAGGTCGCCCTTTAAAACATAATCCGTCATAAGCGCCATATCCTTCGGCGCAACATTGGAAACGGTGGAAATAACCCCATGTCCGCCGACCGCTATTATCGGAAGAGTGAGGGCATCGTCGCCGGACAAAACGCAGAATTTTTCGGGAGCTTTTCTTAAAATAGCCGTAACCTGGTCTAAAGAGCCGCTCGCTTCTTTTATTCCGGCGATGTTATCGATTTTGGCAAGCCTAAGCGCCGTTTCGGGAAGAATATTGACCGCCGTTCTCGTTGGAACATTGTAAAGAATTACGGGCATAGAACAATTTGCGGCGACGGCTTTAAAGTGTAGAAAAAGTCCTTCCTGCGTCGGCTTATTATAGTACGGAGTAATTTGCAGGTGTCCGTCTATTTTAAAGTTTTCGGCTGATTTTGCAAGATGGACTGCCTCTACCGTATTGTTTGAACCCGTCCCTGCAATAACCTTAATCCTGCCTGAAGCAGTTTCGGCAGTAATCCTTATAACTTCCACATGCTCCTCGAACGACAGAGTTGCCGACTCTCCCGTGCTTCCGCATGCCACGATTCCGGCTACGCCGTTTTCTATTTGAAATTCTATTAATTTACGAAGCGCTTTTTCGTCTATTTTGCCGTTTTTAAAAGGCGTAACGATAGCGGTAAACACTCCTTTAAACATATTAACTCCTTTTCTTTTTTATTTTAAACATTTATCCGGATTATATTATATTTTCCGGCATAGTTTCTTTGTCTATTAAATCCTCGTAAGTTTCACGCTTTCTTATAATATAAAATTTATCTTTATCGACAAGCACCTCTGCCGACCTCGGTCTGGAGTTATAATTCGACGACATTGAAAAACCATAGGCTCCGGCGCTGAATACCGCAAGCAAATCGCCTTCCTGAACTGAATTTATGACCCTGTCTTTTCCCAAAAAGTCCGCCGATTCGCAGATCGGACCGACGACGTCGGCTTTCGTGCGCGGGCCGTCTCTTTTGATTACCGGAACTATTTCATGATAGGCTTCGTATAAAGCCGGCCTTATTAAATCGTTCATACCGCCGTCGACTATGATAAAGTTTTTACTGCCGGTATCTTTGTTATATATTACCTTTGTAATAAATATTCCGCTATTCCCGACAATCAACCTTCCGGGTTCAAAAATTATCAGCCCTTCATATCCCTTCAATATTTTTTTTATCGAATTCATATAAGTCGAAGGGTGCGGCGGCATCTCATTTTCATATGTGATGCCCAGTCCCCCTCCTAAATCTAAATATTTAATGTTAAATCCTTTCGAGGTAATTTTATCGAGCAGTTCTTTTATTATTTCTACCGCATCGTTAAAAGGCGCTATTTCGGTTAACTGAGAGCCTATATGGCAGTCAAGCCCTACGACATCGATGTTGGACAGTTCCCCCGCGGTTTCGTAAGCCGAAAGCGCGTGTTTTATGTTTATTCCGAATTTGTTTTTCTTAAGACCCGTAGAAATATATGGATGCGTTTTGGGGTCAACGTTGGGATTTATCCTGAAAGATATTCTTGCCTTTGTATTAAACCTGCCCGCAACTTTATTTATAAGAAAAACCTCCGGCAGGGATTCTACGTTAAACATAAGAATATTCGATTTAACGGCAAACTCTATTTCGCTTTCGGTTTTTCCGACGCCGGAATAGACGACTTTGCCGGCATCTACGCCGGCTTTAAGCGCCCTGAAAAGCTCCCCTCCGGAAACTATATCCGCCCCCCATCCCATTTTAAATAAAAAATTAAGCACCGCGATATTGGAATTGGCCTTTACGCTGTAACAGACTAAAGAATTTAAGACCTTGGAACTTTCGTTAAAAACGTTAAAATGCCTCCTTAGAGTAGCAAGCGAATACAAATAAAAAGGCGTACCTGCTTCGGACGCAATTTCTTTAACGGGAACATCTTCGCAATAAAGCTCGTTTTCTTTAAAAATAAAATCGTTCATAGCCTATAATTTCCTTTCTATTATATAATTTGCTATATCTATTAAACTCGTCTTATATTTGGAATCCGGAAATGCGTCTAAATTTTTCTTTGCTTTTTCTACCGCCTCTTTTGCCTTTGAAACGGTATATTCTATGGACCCGTAATCGCTAACGAGGCCAAGGACGGTCTTGAGGTCTTTAGTCGTAAGTTTTTTCTTATAAATTATTTTAGAAATAATATTCTTTTCTTTTTTGCCCGCCCTTTCCATTGCGTGTATAAGAGGAAGGGTGAGTTTGCCTTCTTTCAAATCGTTGCCTATAAACTTGCCGAATTCCTCGTCCGAAATATAATCTAAAGCATCGTCCATAAGCTGAAACGCAATTCCTATATTTAAACCGTAATCGTAAAGATTTTTTATGCAATCGTTTTCTTTGCCGGCTATTATGGCTCCCGCCTGTGAAGCGCAGGCAAAAAGAACCGCCGTTTTCTTTATGATTATATCGAGATAGTCTTCCTCGGTAGTCTTGACGTCTGCGGTTTTTACGAGCTCTTTAACTTCCCCCTCCGCCATAAGCGTCGTAGCATCGGAATACGCCTTTATAATTTCGGAATTATTAAGAGCCGATAAAATTTTAAAGGATTTGGCAAATAAATAGTCTCCTACAAGGACGGAAGCTTCGTTTCCGAAAACCATATTGGCCGACGACTTACCCCTTCTTAAAGGAGCGTTGTCCACTACGTCGTCGTGAAGCAGGGTCGCCGTATGGATAAATTCTATAACGGCGGCTAACGGGATATGGCTGACGCCTTTATATCCGCAAATTTTTGCGGATACTATGAGAAGTATAGGGCGTATCCTTTTCCCGCCGCTTGAAATCACATATTTTGCGACTTTATGGATTAACGGGGTTTCCGTTATAAGGTGGGATTCAAACTGCTCTTCCACTCTCTTAAGCTCTTCTTCTATGTAGCTGAACGAAATATTCCGCAAGTTTTAATCTCTTTTTAAAGTTTATTAATTTATTAATTATTCCTGCCGTTTATTTTATTTTAGTTAGACTAAATATTCAATAATTTTTTTTAGCTTTGAAACCGGATGAAGGTTTATGCCTGAAACGCCCTTTAAGCTTTTAACGTCGTTAAAGTTCGACAAGGGAAGCAAGACGTCGCCGAAACCCATATTTACGGCTTCTCTTATTCTTGCGGCAGGATTAGTTACGCCCCTTATTTCGCCGGTCAGACCTACTTCTCCGAATGCGGTAAAATTAGGAGGCAGAGGCTTTTCCATATAGCTCGACGTTATCGAAAGCGCGACCGGCAAATCTACTGCAGGTTCTTGTATGCTTATCCCTCCAAATATTTTAACATAAATTTCCTTCGACGAAAGTTTTATTCCTTCTTTTTTTTCTAAAACCGCTGAGATAATAGAAACCCTTCCGCCGTCTATCCCGAGGCATACCCTTTTAGGAACCGGCATATAAGACGGAACGACGAGAGCCTGAACTTCTACAAGCATTGCCCTCGTCCCTTCGAGGCATGGGGTAACGACCGAACCGGGCGAACCTTCCTGACGCTCCGAAGTAAAATACGCCGAAGGATTTTTTACGCCTTTCAACCCGTTTTCCGACATTTCATAAATGCCGGCTTCGTCGGTAGAGCCGAATCTGTTTTTATAGCATCTTAAAATCCGGTACTGGTCTTTTTTGCCCGAATCGAAATATAAAACCGTATCTACGATATGCTCCAACGTTTTTGGGCCGGCAAGTCCGCCCTCTTTATTAACATGACATACAAGAAAAGCTCCGCAGTTTTTCTTAAGACATAAAGATGTTATCTCATGGGCTATCTCGCGTAATCCGTTAACGCTCCCGTAAGCCGAGTCCGTTTGAGGGATGGTTATCCTTTGAATGGAATCTATTATTATAAAGCCGTAGCCTCCATTTTCTATGGAGTACAAAATCTCGTTTATATCGTTCAAGGCCTGAAAAAACAATGCCTTGGACTCTATTTTCAGCCTTTTCGCCCTTAAAATAATCTGATTTAAAGATTCTTCGGTAGAAATATAGATGGTTTTAATGCCTGCGGACGCAAGTTTTTCCGCAACCTGAAGCATAAGGGTCGATTTTCCTATTCCGGGTTCTCCGCCGATAAGGATACTTTGACCGGCAACAAGTCCGGAACCGACCGATACGTCGAATTCTTTTATTCCCGTTGCAATTCTATTAAGAGGACCGAAATTTTGGGCATCCAGCGTAGTTACGGGCGGTATAGACGGCAGTTTCTTTCTGAATTTTACGGCTTTAAGGGATTCTTCTTCCGCCGCAATCTCATTCATAGTGTTATAACTATGGCATTCCGGACATCTTCCGACCCATTTTAAAGAAGCGGCGCCGCAATTTATACATTTATACATTTATATTTTCGGTTTTGGCTATAAAATCGAGTATATGCCGGTTTTCTTCGTCAAACGCCGTTTCTATAAATTCAGACCGTTTTACGGTATATGAATAATATTCCGTGTGTTTGAAAAAAATTCTCTGTGTTTATTATTTTACACTATTAATTTAGATAAAACAATCCGGTTACTTATCCCAAATCCCGATTTAGAAATTTTTATATATGAATTACCCGAATTACTTAATTCCGTCATTGCGAGCGTAGCGGACGAAGTCCAGTGCAGCTAACCAATCTAAAACGAGATTGCTTCGCTACGCTCGCAATGACGGAATATTAGAACTTATAAATATTTTCTAAATCGGTATTTGGTCCGTCACTTATAATACTCCTCGAACGACGGCCATAATTGTTTTATATTTTTTTCTATGCTTAAGTCATCAGTCATTAAGGGATACAATTCAGACCTTTTTTTAGCGGCGTTGGACAGAGACTTTTTAAAAACAGACTCCAACTCTTCCTTGTAGTCTTCAAACAAATTCTTGGACGCCTTAACGCTCTCGGCGGCATAATCTCCGGCTAAACCTCCGGATATTACCGCGCTTAAAATACCTGCGCCGGTAACCGGATGCGTCAAACCAGCCGCATCGCCGCATAAAGCGATGTTTCCGTCCGTTATTTCATTCAAACCGGAAACGGGAACGAGACCGGATGTTTTTTCTATTATTTTCAATCCGATAAGCCCCGTACTCCTTATTTCGTTAAGGAACTTATTAAAAGATAGAGACAACGGCATATCCGATGCCGGTTTTTCTATGCCTATGCCGACGTTCGCAAATTTGCCTTTGGGAAAAACCCATCCGTAACCGTAAGGAATATACGTCCTGAAATAACAGATTACCGAATCGAGTTCTTTTAATAAGTCTGTTTTTATCTGCGTTGCATAAATATAAGCGCCGTTTTTAGGCTCACCAAACCCGTTTTTAGGTCCTGTTGCGGCGATCAAATAATCGTAATAAATTTCGTACATTATTTTTTCTTCCGCACTTAAAACGTCGATGCTGTTTTTTTGCCTGTTAATTCTATACACCCTTGCGGCAGTCAGCAATTTTGAACCGGTTTTAACCGCTTCGCCTGCCAGATGCCGGTCGAAAACAGCCCTATTCAGCACATATCCTTTCCCGTTGAATCTATAAAAATTTTTACCCGCATATATATCCATAAACTTAATTTTTTGGTTTATAGCGGAGGGGATATTGTTTAAATCTACATACGAATTAATATTTAATCCGACAAATTCGGCGCATTGAACCGGAATTCCGACAACGCCTCTTTTATCGATTAAAATATTTGGTATTCCTTTTTTGGACAGAGCTATCGCCGCCGATGAACCGGCTGGACCGGCTCCTATAATGGCAACTTTAGTTTTCATAAAATATACCGGCATGGAGCGGGAATGATTTTATTTTGCGCCGAATATCCGGTATATCAATATTCTGTTGTTGTTCGTATCGGCGACCGCAAGATACTTCCCGTTTAAAGAAACAGCTATATTGGATTCATGATTGAAATTATCCCTGCCTATCCCCGGCGTGCCGAAATTATAAGTTTTTATAACGTTGTAACCGTTATCTAATTTAAATACCGTTAAAATACTTCTGCCGTAGTTTGCTACGTAAAGATAGCCGTTTTTATAAACGATGCCGACCGGATGATAGAGCTGATAACCGGTTTCTCCCGGCGTGCCGATAGACCCGATATAATCGAACTGCCTGTTAAAAACTAATATTTTAGAAAGCTTGTAATCCGAGATATATATATATTTTTTAGAAAAAGCTATGCTGACCGGTTTTTTGAGGATAACCGGCGAAACCGCCTGCGCGGGAGCGGGAGCATTATTGCCGGCGCTGTTGGCGCCGGCGTTATTAGCGTTTTTTTTACCGGCATTGCCGCTGGAATTCTGAGAAGAGCCTCCGTTAGAACTATCCGGTACGGCATTAACGGCTTCTGCGCCGCCCTGAATCGACGAATTTCCTTTTCTTTCGTAAAATTGTCCGTTCTTTAAATATATCATTACGTTGGCGGAACCAGAATTCGCCACATAAATTTTATCGTGAGCAAAACCTACGAATGTAGGCTGTACCAACATTCTTTTAGAATTTTTTGAAATCCCGAATTCGGAAACGAAATTTCCGTCCGGTTTAAAAACCTGTATTCTTGAGTTGCCTGAATCCACGATATAGATTTCTCTGGATTTTTGGTTAACAGCCGCAAACAGGGGCGCCAAGAATTCGCCGGTAGCTTTTCCTTCTATACCCCACTGTCTTATGTAACCGCCTTTAATATTGAATTTTAAGATTCTTGAGTTACCCGAATCCACTATATAAACGTTGTTTCTTTTGCCGAATGCGGCGCCGGCAGGACCTTTAAGATTATCCGTTGAACCTATGACTCTTATTAATTTTAGCGAGAAAGGCGTATTTTTGAAATAAAGGCGGAATTTTTTTTGAAACAGAAGGACGGCAAGTATTATTATAATAATTATGCTTAATAAAAAAAACGCTCGATTCAGCTTTTCCTTTTTAATAGGCAATGCCATATTTACGCCCTCCGGATATTTTATTTATTTATTGCTAAGGGGGGCAGACTTAAGTCCGTCCTCGATAAATATGATTACGTAATTAGAATAAGCGGATTTTATATCGTAATATCCGACGCTTTTTATGCAAAACATATAGTAGCCGTTTTTTAAATTATTCTTATTTAGATTATAAAAAAATTTATCATATTGCAAGCTAAATCTTTTTTTAAACGTTAAATTTTGAAAAACAAAGGGCATCGAGGAACCGCAGGAATATTTTATAGATTTTTTGTCTTTATAATGTTTCTTAAAAATTAAAAATCCTTTAACTTTATTTATGTCTCCGCTATATTTATAAACAATATGGACGGAATTTTTCAGCCCTTCGACTGATAAAATAACGGGCGGGGACGGAGGGGCAACTTTAGGCGGCTGGGGATAACCGGTTTTTGCGCATCCTGATAAAAAAAGAATCTGGGCAAAAAAAACCAGCGCCGATAAAGCCGGAAAAATATAGCTTCTTTTTTTATTTAAGCTCCAGTAATGATTTTTTATTATTTTCGATTTCTTTTTCATATTCTTCTAAGACCGTTTTTATTTCTTTAAATGCCGTCCCTCCGGTTGTTTTTTTTGAATTAACGGAAGTTTCGGGGTTAAAAATATCAAATATATCGCCGGCTATAAAGCCGGTTATTTTTTTATATTCCTTTAAGGACACGGTAGAAAGGGTCTTGCCCGTATTCTCGGCGTAGCTGACGATTCTGCCGACG
Organism: bacterium; assembly: GCA_021812245.1. Taxonomy (GTDB): domain Bacteria; phylum SZUA-79; class SZUA-79; order Acidulodesulfobacterales; family Acidulodesulfobacteraceae; genus Acidulodesulfobacterium_A. The sequence continues at coordinate 94,465 of JAKAOK010000001.1, forward strand.
ATTTCATGAGATTTTCTAAAAGGTACGCCCTTTTTTACCAAGTAAGTAGCGACATCGGTAGCATAAATAGAGTCTTCTTTAAGTCCGGCCGCCATATTGTCTTTATTAAATTTTATCGTTCTTATGATTTCTTTAAATATCAATAAAGAATTATAAACTGTATCCGCACTTTCCATGACAGGCTTTTTATCTTCCTGCATATCCCTGTTATATGCGAGAGGCAGGGATTTCATCATTATAAACAAGGACAAAAGATTTGAAATAACGCCCCCCGTTTTGCCTCTTATGAGTTCCAGAACGTCGGGATTTTTCTTCTGTGGCATAATGCTTGACCCTGTGGTAAATTCGTCTTTTAATTTTATAAATCCGAATTCAAAACTGTTCCATATTATAAGCTCCTCGCAAAATCTGGAAAGATGCAGCGCCGTCATAGAAAGCGCAAAGTTGAATTCCAGCGCAAAATCTCTATCCGAAACACCGTCCATACTGTTTCTAGAAATACTTCCGAATCCTAAAACATCCGCCTCTAAACGCCTGTCTATGTCAAAATCCACGCCTGCGAGGGCTCCGCTGCCGAGAGTTAAAACATCGGCTGTTTTGTATGTATTCATAAGCCTTTCGAAATCCCGCGTAAACATCTCGTAATAAGCTAAAACGTGATGGGCGAGAGATACCGGCTGGGCATGCTGAAAATGGGTATATCCGGGAATTATAGTTTTAATATTGGATTTTGCGACTGCCGCCAGTTCCGCCCTTAAATCGATTAATGCTTTTGCTATATGCTTTATACGGCTTTTTACGTAAAGCCTGAAGTCAACCGAAACCTGGTCGTTTCTCGACCTTCCCGTATGGAGTTTTGCCCCTGATTCCGGAACAAGTTCCGTTAATCTCTTTTCCACATTCATATGAATGTCTTCATATTTTTTATTAAGCTCAAATTCCCCGTTTTTTATCTCAGTTTTGATTTTTATAAGCGCATTTTCTAAATCCCTTTTTTCCTTTAAGCTGACGATACCCGCTTTTTTTAGGGCGCGGAGATGTGCGATAGAGCCGTCGATATCGAAATCCGCAAGTTTTTTGTCGATATCCAGCGATGCCGTAAAATCTGCGGTAATTTGGGATATGTCTTCTTTAAAACGCCCTCTGACGAAATTATTATGCGATATAATTTCTTTGTTTTTCTTTGGTCTCATATCTTGCCTTATTTTGTCTTATTTTGACCTTCTTAATTTATAGCGCAATGATTTTAAGTGAATAAATCCCGTCGCATCGTTCTGGGAATATGCCCCTTTGTCGTCCTCGAACGTTACGATATTCTTAGAATAAAGACTGTCTGCGGATTTTCTGTATAAAACTTTCATATTGCCTTTATACAGCTCTAATCCTATTGCGCCGTTCACGGACGACTGGGCGCTGTCTATAAGGGACTGAACCGCCTTCAATTCTGGACTAAACCAGCTTCCTTCATATATTAACTTTGAATATTGAGGCACAAGGTTGTTTTTAAGCTCTATCTCTTCGCCGGTCAAAGTAATAGATTCTATCAGCTTATGGGCAAAACTTAAAACCGTTCCGGCAGGAGTTTCGTAAACGCCCCTCGATTTCATTCCCGTAATCCTCGTTTCTACTATATCCGCCCTTCCGATACCGTTTCTGCCGGCAATCAAATTAAGCTCATCTACTATCTGAAACGGCGGCATTTTTTTTCCGTTTAAAGATACCGGATTTCCGTTTTTATATTTTATTTCTATAGACTCCGGTTTATCCTGTGCTTTTTGGGGAGATGCCGTAATCTCGAACATAGATTCGTCCGGAGCATTTTCTAAATCTTCCAGTATCCCGCCCTCATAGCTTATGTGAAAAAGATTTTTATCGCTAGAATAAGGTTTTTCTTTTGTAACCGGAACGGGAATCCCATTATCTTCCGCATATTTAATAAGCTCGGCTCTCGAGGCGATATCCCATTCCCTCCACGGCGCTATAACCTTTATGTCCGGATTAACGGCGGCATAGGCAAGCTCGAACCTGACCTGGTCGTTTCCTTTGCCGGTTGCGCCGTGGGCAACGTATTTTGCGCCTTTTTCCGCCGCTATTTCTATCTGCCTTTTTGCTATTAAAGGTCTGGCGATAGACGTTCCGAGAAGATAAGAGCCTTCATAAAGAGCGTTCCCCCTTAACATGGGAAATATATAATTTTCTGCAAACTCGCTCCTCATATCTTCGACTATAGCTTCTACCGCACCGGTCTTCAGTGCCTTTTTCTTCACGGCGGCAAGGTCTTCTTTCTGTCCTACGTCGCAGCAATATGCAATAACGTCCGCTTTATACGTATTTATCAGCCATTTTAAAATTACCGAAGTATCGAGCCCTCCCGAATATGCTAAAACAATCTTATTCCCGCCTTTTAACTTTGCCATAATAAATTATTTCTCCTGTTTTATTTAGAAAATAGTCTCCATAATCGCTTTCTGGACATGAAGCCTGTTTTCCGCTTCTTCAAACACGACCGGCGAAAACCTCTCGAACACGTCCTCCGTAACTTCTTCGTTTCTGTGAACCGGAAGACAGTGTAGAAAGATAACGTCGTCTTTCGCATTTTTTACTACATCATCGTCTATAATAAAAGGTCTTAATTTATCTATTTTTTCTTTTTCCTCGTCCTGCCCCATACTAATAAAGACATCGGTCGTAATAACGTCCGCGTTTTTTGCCGCAGAAATTTTATCGTTGGAAATCAGGAATCTGCCGCCTCTTTTTTTAGAATCCTCTTTAACGGCAGGGTCTATTTCAAATCCTTCAGGCATAGCAAGCACAAGCTCAAAACCGAGCATTGCCTGAAGGCTGACCCATGAATTTGCCATGTTGTTCGCATCGCCGAAATAAACTATTTTTAAGTTTCCGATAATATCAGCCACAATGCCTGCTTCGCAGGAACTTCTTTTTATCTCGTAAACCGTAAAGATATCCGTTAATATCTGCGCGGGATGATATAAATCCGTAAGACCGTTAATCACGGGTTTTTCGAAATACCGCGCAAAAGTTTCTATTCTTTCCTGTTCGAACGTTCTTATTATTACGCCGTCTAAATACCTGCTTAAAACCCTTGCGGTGTCTTTTACCGGCTCACCGCGTCCGAGCTGAAGGTCTCTCGACGACATAAAAATGGGGTATCCTCCGAATTCTACTATGCCGACTTCAAAAGATAATCTGGTTCTCGTAGAGGATTTCTCGAATATCAGACCGATTTTTTTGCCTTCGAGACAGACGTTCTTTTTGCCCCTTTCTGCCTTTAAAACGGCAGACCCTAAAAGAATATCATATATTTCGTCCTTCGTAAAATCGTAAACCGATAAAAAATTTCTGACTGAATTCATATTAAATTATTTGCCTTATTTATTATAATGACTGTTAAGAATCTTAACAATAGATTCTATCAATAAATCGACGTCGCCTTTTTTGATAATTAACGGCGGGGTAAGCCTTAATATTTTATCCTGAACCGCCGTCGTCAAAAACCCTTCTTCGATTAATTTAACGGCTATGTCTTTTGCCTTGAACTCATAAAACTCGATTGCACCGATTAATCCAATATTTCTAACGTCTTTAATGAATTCGGAAAAATCGAGCTTTAATTCGTCTAATTTGGATTTTATGTAAATCCCTGTTTTTAAAACTTCGTCGAGAAAATCTTCCTTGGTTATTTCGTCGATAAAGGCATTGGCCGCGGCCGTTATCAGCGGTCCTCCTCCGAAAGTCGAAGCATGGTTGCCCGGTTCGAACGCTTTTGCAATTTTATCTTTTGCCAGCACCGCGCCTATCGGAAGTCCGCCCGCAAGAGGTTTCGCAAGCGTCATAACGTCCGGCTCTACATCATAATTCATATAAGAAAAAAGTTTTCCCGTCCTGCCGAGTCCGACCTGAACCTCGTCGAAAATTAAAACTATGTCGTTTTCTGCGGTTAAGTCCCTTAACGATTTTATGTATTCTTTATCTGCAATATTAACGCCGCCTTCTCCCTGCACCGGTTCTATTATTACCGCGCAATAATCTTTTCCGTTACCGGCATTTCCGCTGCCGGGTTTCCCGTCTCTTCCTTTAATCAATTTCTCTACGGCGGAGAAATCGTTGAATTTTACATGGGTAAAGCCTTCAAGCAGAGGTTCGAAACCTTTATGATACTTGTCCTGTCCCGTTGCCGAAAGCGCTCCGAAGGTTCTTCCGTGAAAAGAATTCTCCATTGCTATTACCTTATAGCCTCTTTTTGAAAATTTTCCCGCGTATATTCTTGCAAGTTTGATTGCCCCTTCGACGCTTTCCGCCCCGCTGTTACAGAAAAAAACCTTATCGGCGAATGAATTCTTGCACAGTTTCTCGGCAAGCAGAGCCTGCGGTTCGGTATAAAAATAGTTTGATACATGAATTAACTTTTTTATCTGGCTTATTACGGCAGAATTTATTTTATGATTATTGTATCCTAAGCTATTAACCGCAATTCCCGAAGCAAAATCTATATATTTTTTCCCGTTTTCATCGTATAAAATACAGCCGTCCCCTTTAACCAAGGTTAAATCGAATCTGCCGTAAGTATTCATTATATATTTATCGGTAAGTTCTTTAGTATTCATCGTGCGCCTCTTTCTAATTTGAAATCTGGGTTCCTATCCCTTTTTTAGTAAATATTTCCAATAAAACGGCATGCGGAATAGAACCGTTTATTATATGCACCTTTTTAACGCCCTGCTTTACAGCTTCTACACAGGAATTTGCCTTCGGTATCATTCCCCCGTAAATAACCCCTTCTTTAATCATGCTTTTAATATCTCCCGTTTTAACCGAAGAGATAAGCTCGTTACCCGCATTTAAAAGACCGTCCCTGTCCGATAAGATTATAAGTTTTTCGGCTTCAAGCTCCGCCGCGACGGCGGATGCGACAAGGTCGGCATTAATATTAAGCGTCCTACCCTCATCGTCCATGCTTACGGGAGCGATTACCGGAATAAACGAAGGGTCGAGCGTCAACAGTATTTTTTTATCTACATGCTTGACTTCGCCAACAAAACCAAGGTCGACTTTTTCGGTTTTGAGCTTTTTTGCCGTTATAAGATTTCCGTCTTTGCCCGATAATCCGCAGGCGCGTCCACCGAATTTATTTATCAACGCAACAAGGTCTTTATTTATTTTCCCCGATAAAACCATTTCGACGACTTCCATAGTATTTTCATCGGTAATACGGTGGCCTTCGTGAAAATTTACGCCGATATTCAGCTTGGTTAAAAAACCGTCTATTTCTTTTCCGCCGCCGTGAACGATAATTATATTTATTCCAATAAGCTTCAAAAGAATAATATCTTTAACAAAACTCTCTTTCAATTCGTCGTCCGCGGCTATCGAACCGCCGAATTTTATCACGAAGGTTTTTGAAGTAAATTTCTGGATATAGGGCAGAGCCTCAAGCAAAATCTTTGCTTTTTTTATGTATTCTTCCATAATTATGATTTATAAATCTTATTAAAGTATATATCTGGAGAGGTCTTCATCTTTAATTATGTCCTTCAGCCTTTCGTCTATATAATCCTTATTTATTAAAACTTTTTTTGCCGCCTTATAAGGGGCCTCGAAAGAAACATCCTCCATAACTCTTTCTAAAATTGTGTGAAGCCTTCTTGCTCCGATATTTTCGGTCTTAAGATTTACCTCTTCCGCAATTTCCGCAATTCTTTCTATGCCGTCATCCGTGAAGTTTAAACTCACGTTTTCGGTTTTAAGAAGCTCGTAATACTGTTTGATTAATGCGCCCTTAGGTTCTTTTAATATTCTTACGAACTCTTTCTTGGACAGCGAATCCATCTCGACCCTGATAGGAAACCTTCCCTGAAGTTCGGGGATTAAATCCGACGGTTTGGAAACATGGAAAGCGCCTGCGGCGATAAATAAAATATGGTCGGTTTTGACGATCCCGTACTTCGTCATAACGTTGGAACCTTCTATTATCGGCAGTAAGTCCCTCTGGACGCCTTCTCTTGAAACATCTGGACCGTAAGATTTTTCCCTTGAAGCTATCTTGTCTATCTCATCTACGAATATCAGGCCGGAATTTTCCACCCTTTGAACCGCGTTCTGAACGACTTTATCGTTATCGACAAGCCTTTCGCTCTCTTCGCGGACTAATATGTCGAAAGCCTCTGAAACTCTGACTTTTTCTATTTTCTTCTGCTTCGGAAATATATTAGAAAATATATCTTTGAAATCCTGTCCTATATCGTCTATTCCGGATTGGGAAAATATTTCTATAACCGGAATCGGAGGTCTGGCAGAAGATTTAACCTCCATTTCTATAAATCTGTCGTCTAACTTTCCTTCTAAAAACATTTTCCTGAATTTTTCCCTTGTATTGGCATAGCTGGTTTTTTCCGCTCCTTCGGCCGGAGACTGCCCCACGTTTTTCTTGGAAACTTTAGGAGGCGGAGCTACAAGAAGGTCTAAAAGCAGTTCCTCGGCATTTTGCTTGGCTTTATCGATGATCTGCTCCGTTTCTTTAGCTTTTTCGCTTATAAAAGCGGTTTCCACGAGGTCTCTCACCATAGATTCGACGTCGCGGCCCATATAACCTACTTCCGTAAACTTTGACGCTTCGACTTTTATAAAAGGAGAATCGGAAAGTTTGGCGATACGCCTTGCTATTTCGGTTTTACCTACGCCGGTAGGCCCTATTAATAAGATATTTTTTGGGACTATGTCTTCCCTTATTTCATCGGGAACGCTGTTTCTTCTGAAACGCGTCCTCAGGGCTATCGCAACGGATTTTTTAGCTTTGTCCTGTCCTATAACGTATTTATCTAGTTCTTTAATTATTTCTTTCGGCGTTAGAAAATCTATTTTGCCTGCCGTATTAGCCGCATTGGCATTAACGGTATTAACATTGCCGCTTGACGTTTTATTTGCCATATCTGTTATTATATCTCCTCTATTATTATATTTTCGTTAGTATAAATGCAGATGCGGGCAGCCGTTTTCATCGAATATTCCGCGATTTCCTTTGCGCTCAAATCCGTTTTTTCCAGCAAGCCGAGCGCGCATGCAAGCGCATAAGGAGCGCCCGAACCGATGGACAGGGCATCTTCATCCGGTTCTATAACGTCCCCTGCTCCCGATATTACGAAAGAATCGGTTTTATCGACTACTATCATCATAGCTTCCAGCCGCCTCAATATTTTATCCGTCCGCCAGTCTTTCGCAAGTTCGACGCTCGCTCTTTTAACGCTTCCGTTGTATTTGGAAAGTTTTTCTTCCATCTTCTCGAAAAGCGTAAAGGCGTCGGCGGTAGCTCCCGCAAATCCGGCTATCACTTTATCGTTGTAAAGCCGTCTTACTTTTCTTGCGTTATGCTTCATAATAGTATTTCCGAGCGTAACCTGACCGTCTCCGGCTACGACTACCCGCCCCTTGCGCCTGACGGTTATGATAGTCGTTCCCAGAAGTTTTATTCCTTCACTATTGCCGTTATCCATTAATCTATTTCTCCCGTATTTAATTTAAACTGAAAATCCAAATAATAAATATTAATTAATCAGATAATATATCAACCTATTTTCCGTTATTCTCGTTTTCATCCGGTTTATTTCCCTGAAAGCGGATGAGCTTTATTGTAAACGTCTATAAGTTTTTTAATGCTTAAATGGGTGTATTTTTCCGTCGTAGCCAGATTGGAATGACCGAGCATATCCTGAATAGACCTTAAATCCGCTCCGTTGTCTAAAAGATTAGTTGCGAAAGAATGCCTTAAACTATGGGGCGAAATGTTTTTAAACTGCCCCGTTATTAGCATGGATTCCTTAACTATCCTGTGAACCGTCCTTCTGGTAAGATGCAGGCCTTTTTTGTTGATAATGATATATCCGTCTTTAGGGATTAAACCTATTGCGGATAAACAGCCCGACCACGCCTTTATTTTTTTGGCGGTAATTTCCGTAAGCGGAACAATTCTCTGTTTAGAACCTTTTCCCAAAACTCTTACATAACCGCCGCCTTTTTCCAATTCCAAATCTGTTTTTTTAACGAAAATCAGCTCGCTCACCCTCAACCCGCTGCCGTATAACAATTCTAAAATCAAGTCGTTTCTAAGAGCTTCGAAATATCTTAACGGTTCAGGTATTGCAAGCAGGATTGAATCGCCGGACTCGGGCGGATAGCCTTTAATCCCGTCTAACTTATCCTTTTTTAACTTAAGGCCTAAATAATTATTCAGCAAAAAATCAGCCTCTTTCGCCGTTAAGAAAAAAGGCAGTTTCTTTTCTACTTTCGGAAGGTCTATTAAAAAAGCCGGATTTTGTTTTAATATATGTTTTTTTTCCAGAAAATTGAAAAACGATTTTATGGATTCTATCTTTCTCGCGAGACTCGTCTTCTTGACGCTCTCGTAAATCTTGCTTAAATATCCTTTTATCTCGAATTCGGTAACGTCTTCCATGGAATTTACGGATGTTTCTTCTTCAAGGTATAATATAAAAGCCCTGACGTCGGATACGTATGCCAGAACCGTATTATAAGAATGATTTTTTTCGAGTTTAATATGCTTCGCAAAATCTTTTAAAAAATCTTCCATCAGCCGGTATTCTTAGTAAAAATTTTATTGAAAATTAATATTATATCACAATTAAAATATAAAATAATATAATTTTTAATTAAATAAACCTGTAGGTAAGAACGAAAGCGCCGAAAATTAGGCAGTAAAAAGCAAAGGGGTAAAGAGCGTTTATTTCGTATTTGTTAAAATATTTCATAAGGGCGTAAACGCTCAAATATGCGGCAATACCGGCGACCAAGCCGCTTGTTATAGAAACTGCCGTAAAATGAAACATATGCAGTTTGAGCATCTTCGGTACTTCTAAAAGTCCGGCGGCAAGAATAATAGGCGTTGCCAGAAGAAAAGAAAATTTTGCGGCATATTCATGCTTAAAGCCTAAATAAAGTGCGGCAACCATGGTTATCGCGGAGCGGGATATTCCCGGAATCAACGCAAACGACTGAAATACCCCTATAATAAGGGCGGCGGTAATAGTCATATCGGAAATCTTTGCTATGCCCTGTTTTCTTCTACGCTTCTCGCCGAGATATAATATGACGCCGTTTACCATAAGAAAAACTCCCGCTATAGACGTAATACCGAATAGTTTTTTTAGCTTATGAACGAACAAAAGTCCGATTAATCCCGCCGGAACGGTCGCAAGCGCAAGCAGGTATAAAGTTTTGGAATCTTCGTTCGCATTGAGGTTTTTATTTTTTAAGCCGGTAAAAAATCCCTTAAATAAATTAATCCAGTCTTTATAAAAATATATAAGCAGCGCAAGAGCCGTTCCGAGATGAAGAACTACCAAAAAAGGCAGAAAACCTTCAGCCTGCCGGTTTATTTTCCACCCCAAAATGGCGGGAATTATAACACCGTGGGCTAAGCTCGAAACGGGGAAAAGCTCCGTAACCCCCTGAATAACTGCAAGAATAAGGGCATGAAAAAAGGAAAGATGCATCATATCGCGCCTCCGGCTGATTTTTTTTACATAATTTGATTAATTAATTTAATACGATTAAAGCAAAATGTCAATAAAAATACCCCCGGCATCATATTTTAAGACAACCGAAGGTATTGGAAAGCGTGAGACGGAGGTACTTCAGCTTACAGTATGAAATTATTATAATGCATTAAATATTACAATTGCGTTAAGTTTCCGTTAAATTTTTGTAACAAAGGGTAATATGGTGTATAATAAAGTAAAGATAAAACCGGCTTACGCCGATAACGCATATATATTTCATATTTCCGCAGGGGGCGCTATCAATGAAATTTGGAAGGTTCAGGCACAAAACCGGAGAAATGAGAGAATATTACGGGACGCTTTCCACTGATAAAGATAAAACGTTCATCAATATAATTGAAGATTTCGACTTTACCGACATTAAATACAAATATACCGGAAGACAGTACGAGCTGGACGAACTTCAATTTTTGCCTCCTATCCGCCCTACTAAAATCGTTGCCGTGGGATTAAATTATAAAAACCATGCCGCCGAAATGCAGAAAAAACTGCCGGAAGAGCCTCTGATTTTTATAAAACCAAACTCGAGCATTATTCCACATCTTGGAACTATCGTCAAACCTGACGCTTCAAAAAGGGTTGATTACGAATCGGAACTGGCGGCCGTCATAGGAAAAACCGCAAAAAACGTTAAGAAGGAAGAAGCGGCGGATTATATATTCGGCTATACCTGTTTAAACGACGTAACGGCAAGAGATTTGCAGATAAAAGATATTCAATATACCAGAGCCAAAGGATTCGATACCTTTGCGCCGATAGGTCCTTTTATAGAAACGGAAATAGAAAATCCCTCCAATCTCCAAATTAAAGGCCGGCTTAACGGAGAATTAAAACAATCTTCAAATACTTCAAACTTAATTTTTAACCCTTACGAATTAGTAGAATTTATTTCAGGAATTATGACTCTTTTTCCAGGCGATATAATTTCTACCGGAACCCCTTCGGGGATAGGCAGTTTAAATAAAGGCGATATTTTCGAGATAGAAATAGAAAATATCGGAAAGCTAAAAAACTTCGTCGAATAAAAATATAAAACAATCTGTCTTATAGATTCCATCATTGCAAGCATCGCTATGAAAGATAAAATATCGGAACACAGACTTTACAAATGGCTTGTTCTGGCAATAGCCGTTACCGCCTCTTTTATGGCGATATTAGACATAAATATCGTCATAGTCGCACTTCCTAAGATGATGTCGCACTTCGGAGTCAACGTTATAACTATAGACTGGGTAATTATCGCCTACACTATAACCTACTCTATTATTATTCTTCTTACGAGTTTTGCGAGCAAAAAATACGGACTTAAGATTCCTTTTGCGGTATCGATAGTATTTTTTCTAATAGGCTCCGCATTCTGCGGTTTTGCCCCGACTTACAAGATAATGATAATATTCAGGATAATTCAGGCAGTAGGGGGTGCCGGATTAATTCCAATTTCGGTTAATCTCATTGCGAAATATTTTAAAGCCAACGAAAGAGGAACTGCCATGGGCGTCTGGACTATCGGCATAATGGTAGCTCCGGCTCTCGGCCCTATAATAGGAGGATATTTTGTCGATTATGTCGATTGGAGAATGATATTTTATTTTAACGTCCCGATAGGCATAATACTATTTTTAGGCACTTTAATCTTGCTCGAAAATGATATACCTGCAAAACCTTTTGTAAAAAAGTTCGACTTCGCCGGGTTTATTCTTATAGCAATATGTCTGGCAACATTGCTGTATGTCCTCAACGAAGGACAGACATTAGAATGGGATTCCGCCGTAATCCGCCTGAATGAACTTATTTGCGCCTCATCTTTTATGCTTTTCCTGATAGTAGAAATATTTTCTAAAAGGCATTTAATGGATTACTCGCTTTTTAAAACAAGAAACTTCGTCGCAGGAAATTTAGTCAATATGATAAGGGCGGGGGCAATTTTCAGCACTTTATTTTTATTGCCGATATTCATAGAGGATATACTGAATTATAACGCAATGCACGCAGGATATTTAATGGCGCCGTTTGCCATCGCGGTTGCCGTCGCATCGCCGGCTGCAGGAAAAATTTCCGATAAATACGGCCCTAAATATCTTATGCTGTCCGGTATGTTCATATTTGCAATATCTAATTTTTCGCTTGGGAGCATTTCTTTGCAAACGTCTATCCCGTTTTTAGTATATAACCAGTTCCTAAGAGGCATAGGGGTAGGACTAATAAACGCTCCCGTTATGATGACGGTAATCAATTCCGCCAAGTTCGAACAGATACCGGATGCCTCTGCGCTATACAATGTTTTATTCCAGATAGGAGCATCTTTCGGGATAGCATGGTCAGGAGAAGAGCTGGCGGTAAGGCAGGTTTATCATTTAAGCCAGTATTCGAGAGATATAAAATATAATTTTTACAGTTTTAACAGCGTTATTAATTTTTTGCATAGCGATTTGATAAAAAACGGCGGCTCTTTCGTCAGGGCAATACTTTATCCGTCTAATTCCGTTAAGGTTTTCGACTACGTAATCAACGAATTTTCGTTAATAGGCGCATACGGCGACGTTTTTGCCGCATTGGGCTATCTTTGCATCATAGGCGGCATAGCCGCTCTCACCGTAAAAAATATTAAGAAATAAAGAATTAATGCCATTGCGAGCGCAGCATTAAATATTTTCTAATACTGAATAACACTGGATTCCCGCTTTCGCGGGAATGACACCCGTTGGGTGAAATCTTAAATCCCCATATTGTCATTCCCGCTTTCGCGGGAATCCAGAAAATAAATTCCTAAATCGGGATTAGGGTTATTGATTTATGCGGAGAATTGTAATAATATAAATCAAAATCATTTTTCTATTTATGCAAGGAGAAATCACTTTATGATAGCCTATTTTGTTATGGAATGCGCCGTGGACAGCAGGATTCCCACATACAGCGGAGGACTCGGAATTCTTGCCGGAGATACCCTGCAGAGTTTTGCGGACTTGGAAGTTCCCGCCGTATGCATAACTTTGCTCTGGAAAAACGGCTTTACCAATCAAAAATTATCCAACGACGGGTCCCAGATTGATTCGGCGCAGGAATGGGATATAGAAAAATATATGCAGCCTACCAACATTAAAATAAAAATTCCGCTCGGCGGTAAAGACGTTACGATAACGGCTTTTAAATATATCGTAGAGTCCATTAAAGGCGACAATGAAATAGATGTATATTTTTTAACCCCCGATACTCTGGAAAACGACCCCGAAACAAGAAAAATTTGCGACAGACTGTATATCGCGGGAGGTTTAACCCGCCTTAAACAGGAAATAATTTTAGGAATAGGCGGGTACGAAATGTTAAAAGCATTAAATTACCGGCCGTTTCTTTATCATATAAACGAAAGCCATTCCGCTTTTTTAATCGCGGGTCTCATGAAAGATATGGATGATTTAAACAGGGTAAAATCAAGGGTAGTTTTCACTACTCATACGCCTATTCCCGCCGCATTCGATAAATTTGAAATGAAAGACGTCAAAGATATGCTTTCCAGATACTGCGAAGAAAAAGTTTTTAACGATATATACCGGGAAGATTTAGAAGAGAAAGACGAATTAAATCTATCATGGCTTGCAATAAAAAATGCAAAAAACGTCGTCGCCGTTTCCAGAAAACACAAGTTTGTTTCTGAACACATATTTGAAGGATATAAGCTTAAATATGTCACCAACGGCATCCATCACGTAAAATGGGCTTCTCCGCATCATAAAATGTTGTTTACTAAATTTATCGCGGGGTGGGAAGAAGATCCCGACCTGCTTAGAGGAGCATCGTGCATACCCGACGGCGATTTTCTTCAAGCCCATATTTTATGCAAAGAAACTCTTATCGAAATGATTAACTCCGAAACGGACTCTTCATTCGTGACTTCGGATTTTACTATTGCCATGGCTAAAAGAATCACGCATTATAAAAGAAACAATCTTATTCTTTCAAATCCGGATAAACTAATCGAAATAGCCGAAAAAAAGGGCAATATTCAGATCGTTTTTGCCGGAAAAGCTCATCCTGCAGATACCGACGGGCTGGCAATCGTAAAATCAATTTATGACGTATCGCGGTATATTTCATCTAAAACAAAAAAAGTCAAAATAGCTTTCTTGGAAAATTACAATATCCATAAAGCAAATATAATACTTTCCGGCGTCGATTTGTGGCTCAATAATCCGACAAGACCTCTTGAGGCTTCCGGTACAAGTGGAATGAAAGCTTCTCTTAACGGCGTTCCCAATTTAAGCGTCTTAGACGGCTGGTGGCTTGAAGCTTGCATGGAAGGAATTAACGGATGGGGGATAGGACCGAAACCCGCATGGACAGACCTTAGTTATTCGGACGATATGCATGACTTAAACGATATATACGGAAAATTGGAATTTAACATTCTGGATTTATACTACAAGAATTATTCCGATTATATAAAAATAATGAAAATGGCTGTTTCTTCTATCGCGCCTCATTTCAATACCCACAGAATGGTTTCCGAGTACGTAACCGACTTATATTTAACGGGCATTATAATGTGCTATATGGAAAAAGAAAAAGAAGGCATCTGCGATATATAAAATATAGAGAAGGCTTATTACGGATTTATTATTACCTTTAACGAATCCTGCGCTTTTGCAGTAAGTTCAAACCCTTTTGCGATATCTTCGAGGGGAAATCTATCGGTTATCATATCTTTAACGTTCACCCTGCCCGACCTTATAAGTTCGAGAGCCGTCCTGTGGTCAAGAATTGAGCCTGCGTAAGAGCTTAACAGCGTGATTTCGGTTCTCCAGAATATCTCGTTAATCGAAAGCGGAAGCCTTGCCCCTTCGTCCGCCGCCCCGAAAAACAAAACCGTCCCGCCCCGCCTTACGGATTTAAGTCCCTGCAAGATTGCGCTATCTGCGCCGGTCGATAAAATTACTATATCCGCTAAAAATCCTTCGTTAATATCTTTAACAGCCTCGGACAAATTGAGCCTGCCGTCCGCACTAAAGTCTTTCGCATTAAACGTATAATCCGCTCCGAATTTTTTTGCGTATTCAAGCCGTTTATCGTTAATATCTACCGCTATAATCCTGCTTGCACCCGCAGCCCTTAAAAGACTTATATGCAGAAGACCCGAAAGCCCGCTGCCGAAAACTATTGCCGTATCGGCAGGTTTTACTCCCGCAAGCCTCTGCCCCCTTATGACACATGCAAGAGGTTCGATAAACGTCCCCTCTTCAAAACTGACCGAATCCGGCAATATATATATTCCGTTTTTTACGTTTATTTCGGGAAGCCTCAAATACTCGGAAAATCCACCCGGGTCAAAGTTGGTCGTTCTTATAGTTTCGCAGACGGTCTGATGCCCGCTTAGACAATATTTGCATATATTGCATGGAACATGGTGCGCCGCGCAAATCCTGTCGCCGGCTTTATATTGCTTAACGTTTTTTCCGGTTTCGATTATTAAGCCAGAAACCTCATGTCCTAAAACAAGCGGAACCTTGTCTCTTCTGTACCATTCTATAACGTCGCTGCCGCAAATCCCGCTTGCTTCGACTTTCATAAGAACTTCGCCGCCGCTTATTTTTGGAATATCCTTTTCTATGAGCCTTATATCTTTATTACCGTAATAAAGAGCACATTTCATAATTTTTCAATTACCCCGTTGAAATTAAATGAAATTAAGAGGAATATTAATAAAAAAATGGCAGCCCCAACGGGATTCGAACCCGTGTTACTGCCGTGAGAGGGCAACGTCCTAACCGCTAGACTATGGGGCCTTTTTGAAAATTATACTTATTATACTATAAATTTAGTAAAATTTAAAAGGATTTAAACTAAAATTACTTTCTTATATAACCTCTGAGATATATAAGTATTAAAATTATGTTTAATGCCGTAAGACCGGATAAGCCGGAATGGATTCCTATGGCGACCCATACTATCGAAGCAAAAATGTTTATGGCAAAACCGGATTTTTTATGGGAGCTTAACTGCCAGACTCCCGCCAGCGTCAATGCAAACGCAGACCAATCCGTTATACTCCAAAAACTGAGGTCTATTTGCATAAATCAGCCGTCTATCTTTTTAAAATAGGCGTTATTTTTTACGCCGCCTGTTTTATTGCCGGTATTATAATCGGCATATTTTCCGGCGGAAGTATGTTTACCTATCTTATTATAACATGTTATGAAACAGCCGCCGTTCATAATATGCTCTTTTTCTAACGAATTATTGAATCCCGAACACCCTGAAAGCAGGAAACCCGACCCTGACCCTAATGCGACCGTCAGCAAGACCGCCATAACGACCTTTCTTATTTTCATGTATTTTTTACCTTTTAAATTATATCCTTATCTTTATTCTCATTTATTATTTTCAAAATATACTGTCCGTAACCGCTTTTAATATACTTTTTTGAGAGATTTATCAGCCCTTCTTCCGAAATATAGTTCATTTTATAAGCGATTTCTTCTATGCATCCGATTTTGAGTCCCTGCCTTTTTTCCATCATTTCGATAAATTTTGAAGCATCAAGCAGGCTTTCCGGCGTTCCAGTGTCAAGCCATGCGTAACCTCTGCCGAGCGTTACAGCATTAAGTTTTTCGCTTTTTAAATATACATTGTTTACGTCGGTTATTTCAAGCTCTCCTCTTTCGGACGGCTTTAACCCACCTGCAATATTAACGACTTCGTTATCGTAAAAATAAACTCCGGTGACCGCGTAGTTTGATTTTGGATTCTGAGGTTTTTCCTCTATAGACAAAACTTTTCCGCCGCCTATTTCGATAACCCCGTATCTCTGAGGGTCTTCTACGTAATACGTAAAAATTACCCCGCCTCCGTTCCGCTTTATAATATCCTTTGCATAATTAAACTTTTCCGGAATGCCGTGTCCGTAGAAGATATTGTCGCCAAGAATTAAGCAGACGTCGTCCGCACCTATGAAATCCTTGCCTATTATAAATGCCTCCGCCAATCCGCCGGGCAAGGGTTGCTCTTTATAGTCGATGTTAAGTCCTAAGTCGTTTCCGTTGCCGAATATAGCTCTAAATTTATCTAAATCGGAGGGCGTCGTTATTATAAGAATATCCCTAATACCGGCAAGCATAAGACTCGACAGAGGATAGTAAATCATAGGCTTATCGTAAACCGGCAGGAGCTGTTTGCAGACGCTTAGGGTTATAGGATAAAGCCTCGTTCCGCTTCCGCCCGCAAGAATAATGCCTTTCATATTATTTCTCCACTTAAAACCTTATAAATAATATAATATAATAATTAAAAAAACAAGGGGGCAAAAAGGCTGAAAACAATACATATAGATTCTCTGGCATACGGAGGCTGGGGCGTAGGAAGAATTAATTCTAAAGTTATATTCGTCGGTTATGCTGTTCCGGGGGACGCCCTCAAAATAGAAATATTTGACGAACATAAAAGTTATGCGTTCGGCAGAATAGTCGGAATTATTACGCCGTCCCCGAAAAGAATCGAACCGGTATGTAAGCATTTTGGCATCTGCGGCGGATGCGGTTATCTTAATATGCCTTATGAAGAAGAGATTTATTGGAAAACGGAAATTTTTAAAACCGAATTTAAAAAAACTTTAAAAAATACGGTTAATATCGACGATGTCTATATAACAAGCAATCCGGCATATAAAAATTATCTTAATTACAGGCAAAAAATCGGATTAAAAATATATCCGCCTTATATAGGATTTTATAAAAAATTAACTCATCATGTAATAGACGTGGAATATTGCTTTCTTGCGCAAGAAAGCATAAATGAAATGTTAAAAAACGTAAGGAATTTATTATCGGACAAAACTTATAAAGATACTATTTTGGACAGGATTACAAAGGTAACGCTGGCAGATGCCGGAATAAAAAATATAATCTTTGGATTTAAAAATCACGGTCCGATATTAAAACGTTTTGCGGAAGATGCGATAAAAAATACCGGGGCTGATAATATTTTTTTTGAACTTCGCGGCAAAAAAACCTTTAAATATAAACGGGCAGAGGAAATAGATACCGCGCAAAATACCGGCAATAGCCGCGACGATTATTTTACGGTAAAAGATAAAAAATTTTCGTATGACCTTCCTACTTTTATTCAGGTCAACAAAAAACAGAATGAAAACATTATAACCGCCGTTACGGGATATTTGGAAAACATTACGGCGGAAAGGGGACGTAATTTTATTAATGCTCTTGATTTATATTGCGGGTATGGAAATATCACTCTTTTTTTAGCGCCGTTTGCGGATAATATTACCGGGGTTGAATCAAGCGGTTTCTCCGTAAAACTCGGGGAAAAAAATCTGATATTAAACGATATTAAAAACATTAAATTCATCGAGTCCGACGTAGCAGGCTACCTTGACAAAGCGGGTGCATGGAAAAATAAAAAAACATGCGATTTAATAGTTTTAGACCCGCCGAGAGCAGGCGTTAAAGGGCTTGCGGCTAAAATAGCCTCGATAAACGCTGAATGCATTATATATATCTCATGCGACACTATGACGCTTTTGAGGGATTTAAAAGTTTTTGCGGAAACGGGCTATAAGATTGAACGGGTAAATTTAACGGATATGTTTCCCAGAACCTATCATATGGAGCATATAGCGTTTTTAAGAAAATAATTTAGGCGGTTTAGAGACGGACTTAAGTCTGTATCCTTTCTTTTAGCGGACGGCTTTAACGACTTTGCCAGCCTTAAGACACTTTGCGCAAACCTTAATCTTTTTATTGCCGCCGGAAGAAACAACCGCCTTAACGGTATGTAAATTTGGAAGCGATACTTTTTTTGTTTTGTTATTGGCATGCGATACTTTGTTCCCGTATTGAATGCCTTTTCCGCAAACACTGCAAACTCTCGACATTTTAGTTTTCCTCTTTTTTAATCTTTTATTAAATGCTATTGCCTACGTTAGTTTAACGATTATATTATTTAATTATTAAATTGTCAACACCCAAAGCCGTTTGAAATTTTTAATATTGATTTAAAAAAAAAATATGGTAGAATTAAACTAAAAGTTATATTCATATATTGCAATATTTATATATATCTTTATTCTATAAAAACTATTTAAAATAAATTTAATACTAAACTAACTTAAAAAGGGGGTTACAATGTTTAAAAAAAACGAGAGCGCCGTTGACAGAATTATCAGGGCTATAGCAGGTATAGTTATATTGGCCATCGGCATTTATGAGGTTAAGTCTTTAGCTGTTTTAGGCATAATATTGATAATTATAGGAGCCGTGCTCATTATAACGGCGATAACGGGATTTTGTTTACTATACGCGCTCTTAGGAATATCTACTTGTACCGACTGCAAGAAATAGAAAAATAAAAAGGCGTAATAAAAAGGCGTTGATTTATTTTATGATAAAATCGGACGCCTTTTTATTGAATCACCCTGTTCACTTTTATTACGCCTTTAACCGATTTTATGCCGTCGATAATGGAATCGGCCTGTTTGTTGTCTCTGACTTCGATATCGAATAAGTGCACGGCTCTACCGTCTTTAATAGTTCTGACTTGAGCTTTGGATATGTTCGCCCCTTTCGCAGAAATCAAAGAAGCTATGTCGCCTAAAATGCCTTTTTTATCATCCGTGATAATCCTTATCTTTGTTTCGAAAAACTCTCCTTCGGATAAATTCTGCCTGCCCGTCCCCTCTTTCCAGCTCACGTTTATAAGTCTGCTTTTATCTATGCCTATTATATTCTTGCAATCCGATTTATGGACTATTACCCCCCTTCCCCTTGAGATAAACCCGACTATATCGTCGCCGGGTATAGGGTGGCAGCATCCCGCAAGCTTATAAAGCAGGTCTCCGCCGAAAGGGGATACGATGGCCTCGCTTTTTCCGGAACCGGGCTTAATTTTTTGGAGAATTTTACTGATTACGCTGCCGGTAGTTTTTGTTATTAAAGACAACTTGTCCGTTTTTTTATGACCCGGCATGACCAACGAGAATAAATACGGCGGCGAATATTTGCCGTAGCCTATTCCGGCAAAAAGGTCATCCTCGCTCTTAAGGGAAAGCTTTTGCACCGACTGGACGACTAATTCTTTAAAATCGACGGTTTTGTTTTCTATTTTTTTAAATTCCTTTTCTAATGTTTCTCTTCCCGTTTCGATGCTTTCGTCTCTTTCGGTCTGTCTTATATAATTTCTTATTTTAGAAATAGCTTTTGATGATTTAGTATACCTTAACCAGTCTTTTGAAGGATGATGCCCTTCTTTTGCGATAATTTCCACTATATCTCCGTTGGAAAGTTTTTGCCTTAGCGGAACAATCACGCCGTTGACGATTGCCCCGGTGGACTTGTCGCCTACCTCGGTATGTATATAATAAGCAAAATCTATAGGGGTGGAATCTTTGGGGAGAGCTATAACTTTTCCTTTCGGGGTAAACACATAAACTTCTTCCTGAAAAAGGTCTATTTTTACGCTGTCTAAAAACTCGTGCGGGTCTTTAAGGTCCCTTTGATATTCGACAAGCTGTCTCAGCCAGTTAAACTGCTCGACATCTTCTTTTTCGGCGGGCATATTCTCTTTATATTTCCAGTGGGCGGCAATACCGAATTCATCTATAAAGTGCATCTGTTTGGTCCTTATCTGTATCTCGACCCTCATGCCTTCTGGACCAATTACCGTCGTATGCAGAGAGCGGTATAAATTGGCCTTGGGCATAGCTATGTAATCTTTGATTCTGCCGGAAATAGGCTTCCATATCGAGTGGACTATGCCCAAAGCTTCGTAACATTCCGTTTCCGTATCGACTATGATTCTTAGAGCGAGTAAATCATAAATATCTTCAAAACTTACATGCTGTTCAATCATTTTTCTATAGATGCTGTAAAAATGCTTGGGTCTTCCGTAAATTTCCGCTTTCAGGTTATGCTTCTCTAAATTTTCTTTAAGAACTTCCGTAACCTTTTCTATATATTTTTCTCTTTCGGTCTTTTTTTTATTTATCCTGAAGGACAGGTCCTTATAGCTTTCGGAATTCAAATATTTAAAAGACAGGTCTTCAAGCTCGCTTTTTATAAAAAATATTCCGAGCCTGTTGGCAAGGGGGGCATAAATATCTAATGTTTCTTGCGCTATTTTGATTTGTTTTTCTTTAGGGAGAACGTCAAGCGTCCGCAGATTGTGGAGTCTATCGGCTAATTTTATAATTATTACCCTTATATCTTTGGCCATTGCGACTATCATCTTTCTTATGTTTTCGGCTTCAAGCTCTTCCGAACTCTTAAAAGATAGTTTTCCGAGTTTGGTTAAGCCTTCGACTATAAAAGCTACTTCTTCTCCGAATTCCTGTTTTAAGTCGGTGGTAGTAGTTAAAGTATCTTCTACGGTATCGTGAAGAAGCGCCGCAACGACCGAGGCGCAATCCATCCTTAATCCGGCAACGATAGCCGCAACCTCTATAGGATGCGTAAGATAAGGTTCTCCGGATACTCTTTTTTGACCTTGATGAACCCTTTTAGAAAAGTTATAGGCTTTTTTAAACAGTTTGAACTTTTCGCCGTGTATTTCTTCCATACCCACGTCGTCAATGCTGTTTATATTGTTTCTAAATAGTTCTATAAGATTATTTAGGGAACTAAAATCGCCTGAAGGATTGACGGTAACAAGATTTTCGTTTGAAGAACTCATAGTTTATCCAAATAAAGCACAAAAACATAATGCCGCGGCATTATTTCTGTTTCACTCCGATATAACCTTTTGCTATTTCCCTTAGCGCAACGACTATAGGTTTATTTTTGGAAACTATTTTGGTTTGGGCTCCTTCCATAAGCCGTCTCGCTCTTTTTGCCGCTATTATTACAAGTGCGAACCTGTTTTCCACATTAACTAAACAATCTTCGATAGTTACTCTTGCCATTTAAATATCCCTCCGAATTATTATATTTTTAAACTTTTTGCAAATTTTTACATCTTTCCGCAATGACGATAGATTTTAGTTTTAAGTATGCCTCGTTTAAATCATCGTTTGTAACGATGTAATCGTAGAAAACGCTTTTTTTAATTTCTTCGTAAGCGGCATTTAATCTCTTATCCAATTCCGCCGGATCCATACCGCCTCTTTTTTTAAGCCTTTCGCAAAGGTCTTCGTACGACGGCGGCATTATAAATATCGTAACCGGTCGGTTTGCGGCAATTTTATTATTTGTGTTATATGTTTTAATAAGTTTATCGACTCCCTGGACGTCTATCTCTAATAAAATATCTGACAAACGGTCAGGATTAAAAACCGATTTATATGCCGTTCCGTATCTTTTGCCAAAAACGTTAGCCCATTCTATAAATTCATCCTCTTTTATCATTCTATCAAATTCCGAATCATTAATGAAATGATAACTTATTCCGTTTTCTTCTCCCGGCCTTTTTGTTCTCGTCGTAAAGGAGACGCTCGGTTTTATGTCTTTAAATTCCTGCAAGAGCATGTTGCATAAGGTAGTTTTGCCGGTACCCGAAGGGGCGGACACCGCAAAAATTAAACCCTTAGGTTTTCCGTCGAGGTGCAGTCCTTTACCTTCAAATTCTATATCTTTTTCGTCCATCATATATATCGTATATAATATATAATAATTATATATACCTTAATTTTGCAATAGAGATTTTATTCCTGGATTCCCGCTTTTGGGGGAATCCAGGAATTATATAAATAATTGAAAAACAAAATATTTTCTATTGCAGGATTAACGTGTACACTAATCCTTATCTTTCAATCTTGCGATAATAGTTGAAGTATTAAGCGCCGAAAGTATAATATGCCCGGAATCGGTAATTATCACCGACCTCGTCTTTCTTCCTTCCGTCGCATCTACTAAATTGTTGCCGTCTTTCGCCGTATCCCTGAGTCTTTTCATCGGCGAAGAGCCCGGGGAAACAACCGCCACCACCCTGCTCTGCAATACAACGTTTCCGAATCCTACGTTAATAAGTTTCTGCATTTGATAATATTAAATAATTTATTATATTTTTCAGTTTAAAAGGTCGAGCTTCTTAATCCGAACTTAAAAGCGCCGAAAGTTCGTCCGCTCCGACGGCATATGTGCCGAGTTGCGATACGGCAATGCTCGCGGCGGCATTTGCGATATAACAGGCATCGGCAATGCTTGCGCCGACGCTTCTGGCAACCGCAAGCGTAGAAATAACCGTATCCCCCGCTCCGGTAACGTCATAGACCTCTTTAGCACGCGCATGTAAATGCAAAGGCTTATTATCGTTATTTACGGCACCGCCGCTAAAAAGAGACATACCCCCTTCGCCGCGGGTTATAAGCAGATAATCCGGCTTGACTTTTTTAATAATCACCCTGCCGGCCCTTTCAAGAG
Source organism: bacterium (assembly GCA_021812245.1). GTDB lineage: Bacteria > SZUA-79 > SZUA-79 > Acidulodesulfobacterales > Acidulodesulfobacteraceae > Acidulodesulfobacterium_A. The sequence continues at coordinate 117,413 of JAKAOK010000001.1, forward strand.
TCTTCTCGTCGTTAATTTTAACTCCGGAACCGCCTGAAGTTTCATTAATATTAGGCGTTAAAATAGAAACATTTTTATAAAATTTAAAGTTTTCGACCTTAGGGTCAAGGGCGATAAATTTGTTTTTTTCCCTTAGAAAACTTACGAGGGAAGAAAAAAATTTCCTTTCTATAAGACCCTTGCCGTAATCCGAAATTATAACGGCATCTATATCGTCCGCTATTTTTTTAATTCCGTACATCAACTGTTTGTAAACTTTATCCGTAAATTTTCCGTTATCTTCCCTGTCGAATCTTACGATTTGCTGGTTATGCGCAATAACCCTCGTTTTAATAATAGTTTGAAAGTTTTTTAAAGTCAAAATATATGAGGAATCTACTCTGCCGTTGCCTTTATCTTTGCCGACTAACCGCTTTAATATGTCCCCGTTATAATCGTCCCCCACTACTCCGGCAACGTAAACTTTAGCGCCTAGTTTAACCGCATTGCTCACTACGTTTGCCGCTCCGCCGGGCATCAGCTTTTCTGACCTTACGTTAACAACCGGAACCGGGGCTTCCGGAGATATTCTGCTTACCGTTCCGTAAACGAAATGGTCCACCATAATATCCCCGACTACAAGTATCCTTGCCCTGTCGAATTTTTTTATTATATCAAGCAGATTTTTATACATATTTTGAAAACAAATCGAGCGTTTTATCCGCGCAATCCTTTATATTAAATTTTTCTATAATAGTTTTTCTGGCTTCCTTAGCTATCTCCTTTAAGGCATCTCTGTTATTATACACGAAAACCAGCTTTTGATAAACAGCATTTATATCGCCGCTCTTTATTATAAAACCGTTTTTGCCGTCCGCCACGACTTCCGGCATACCTCCAACATCGGAAACTATTACGATATTTTCCATAGCCATAGATTCCAGCAGGGCAAGAGAAAGCCCTTCCTTTAAAGACGGAAAAACGACCGCGTCTAATTCTTTAAGAAAAGAAACAAGATTACTGCCGACAAATCCGACAAAATAAACCGAATTATAAATATCTAAATCTTTAGCTTTTTTAATAAGCTCATCTTTCAGGAGTCCGGCTCCTGCAATAAAAAACTTAGCTTCCGGTATTTCAAGGAGAACAAATTTTGCGGCATCTAAAAGAAGTTCCACCCCTTTTTCACGGGAAAGCCTTGCGAGCATTCCGACGCTAAACGATTTGCCGCCGCCCGCCTCCGAGCCGGATGCCGAGGCGTCTTTTTTTTTAGGAAGCCCTTCCGCTTCCGGATTAAATTTTTCCGTATCTATTCCATTATAAATAACGCCGAGCTTTCCGCCGTTCATTCCCTGCACAATAAGGTTCTCCCTTACCGCATTAGAAATGCATATTACATAATCGCTGTATTTATACTGAGACTTTTTATTAAGCCCGTGGGCGGTCGAAACAGATTTTATTCCGGCGAGCTTAGCCGCCAATGCTCCGACAAAATTTGCCTTCGATAGATGCGTATGAATTATATCGAATTTGTTTTTTTTTATAAAATAGGCAATTCTTAATATCGTCAGCGGATTATATTTAAAACCCATAGCCATTATTTTAAAAGGCGCTCCGCTGTTTTGTAAAAATTTAAAAACGGATAATTCCGAATTTTTGCCCTTTTCGCCTGCAGACGATAAGATAAAAATTTCGTGTCCCTTCTCCGCAAATTTTTTAGATAAATTAACGACGTAATTTTCGGCTCCACCTATATTTGAAGTGGTTATAAATTCTAAAATCTTCATTAACTGTGCTATATTATATTAATTATATTATATAAACGAGATTGCTTCGCTAACGCTCGCAATGACAAATATTAATAGTTTTGTTTTCGTTAATTAATTTATCTTGATTTTTAAAAAAGCCTTTATTTTTTTTACCGCATTCGACGTTTCGTTTATTAAATCTTTGACTATCCTGTATATGAGCATTTTAAAAAACTGCACCGCCCCTTTTTTTTCTTTCATAAAGGTCTTAAAATCGTTTATATCCCAGTCCTGTTTTGAGGCAAGCTCCCTGAAAGGAGCAGGGTGAAAATCGAGATTGTTTCTGTCAACCCTTTCAAGCCAGCTGAAATCTGAATATATATATTTATCGACCCGCGGGTCGTAATTGGAAACCCAGTTTTTTAACCTGTTTATTATCCGAAAATTATAAAGCCTCTCCATTTCCTTATCTTTTTTATACATATCTGCGGGATTTTTTGCCCTGCCGTAATGAAACATATTTGCGTTAATAGGCACGGCATTTTTGTTTTCGATATTTATCTTGACCCCGTTAGTATCCTTAAAACCCATAGCGTCCCCCCACGAAAAAACTGTTCCGTCGTTTCTTATAATCCTGACTTCCTTGTCGTAAAAAAACTTTTTTTCCGACTTTTTCGCATAGGAAAAATATCCCCCGAAAAAATGTATATAATCGAAGACGAACCCTTTTATATCTTTATTATTAATATTTTCCTCAAGAACTCGGGTTATTTTCTCGTAATCTTTTTCATGAATACCCTCGTCGCACTGTACGTAAAGTCCGTAATCTCCTGTAATTTCTTTTATAGCGATATTCGTCTTTTCGGACAGGATACTGCCGCTCTTTTTCGTAATATTCCAATCGGAATCGATTAATTTAATTTTTGGATTTTCATCTCTCAATTTTTCGAGCTCCCTTTTAGTGTCGTCGGCACTATCGCATACAACGGCTACAAACTCGTCAACTAAAGGAAGAGCCGACCCTATAGACTCCTTAAAAGGATATCCCATTAAATTGCCGTTTCTGATAAAAGTAAAACCTGAAATTTTCATTTTTATAATTTATTTATATATTTAAATCCGGTTATTAAGTCTTCAAGCATAATATGTCCCATACAGTCGGAATAACCGTGAATATAAAAGCCGTCTTTCGGACAATCTCGTTCAAAACAGTGATAGCAGCCTGTTTTTTTATCTATTATATAGACATTATCGGACGCCGGACCGCAGACGGCAGGGTCGGTAGAGCCGAAAAGAGCGATTACGGGAGTCTTTATCGCCGACGACAAATGCATTGTTCCGTTATCCACGCTGACTACCAGAAACGATTTTTTAATTAACCCGCCGAGAGTATAAATATCGGTTAAACCGGTTAAATCTGCATTTAAATGTTTGTTTTCTATTTTATCGTAAATTTCTTTAGAAGTCTGCTTATCATTCCTGCTTCCCGTAATAACCGTATAAAAACCTTTTTTATTTAAATAGTCCGCAAAAAGAGAAAACAAATCCGGGTCCGCTTCTTTAGATTTTCTTGTGGAACCTGGAGAAAATAAAACAAATTTAAAATTTTCCGCATCTATATTTATTCCATAACCGTTAAATGAATTCTTTAAAATATTTTCGGCATTTTTAATATCGGCATCTTCGACGTTATAAATGCAATTTCTATCGAAATATTTTTCGCCGCCGTTTATATAAAACGGTTCGATAAATTTTAACGATTTATCTATATTATTTAAATCTTTATCGAATATTATACGGTTATGCAAAAAAAAATTGTTTAAAAGCTTTTCCTGCCCGACCTGTTTTTCCGCAAGCAAAAATCCTAAAAGCGAAAATTTAAAAGACGTTAAAAAATTAATGCAGGCGTAAAATTTATGTCCGTTCTTTTTTTTAATGCCGTTAAGCGTTCCTAACAGTTTAAAAACGCCGATAACGCCCCCGATTCCGTTAATTTTATCCGTTTCTACAATCCTGCATATGTCGGGATTTCTTCGTAAAACATGCGAGGCGTTCTTGGAGGCGACTAATGTGATCCTGCTTTCCGGAAACTTTAGCTTTAATGCCCTAATCGCAGGAGTCAGCGTTAAAACGTCGCCTACATAGTTATGTCCGAATATTAAAAAATCTTTTATATTTTTTAAATCCTTCATATGGTGATTTTAATTTTATTTATTTCCGCCCAAATCCTGTTTTATTATTTCAAAAACGATATCCGGCGTAATTCTTTTCATGCACAAAACGCATTCCGTCAAATTATTATTCTCTATCTTATTAAGCGGACATTCTTTTTTAAAACAGGGAATACATATAAGGTTGTCCCTTAAGACCGTAAAATTTTTTCCGACAGGACCCGTGAGTTCCGGGTCGGTAGGTCCGAACAGCGCTATGGTTTTAAGCCGGCTTATCGAAGATGCTATATGCATAAGTCCCGAATCAGGCGTTACAAAATAATCCATTTCGGCAAGGAGTTCTTTTGCCTGCTTCAACGTCGTTTTACCAACTGCGCTTACAACCTTCGGGCTATTTAAAGCGTTTAATATTTCATCGGCTAAATAATCTTCCCCTTTGCCTCCGAATATTACGATATTAGCATTAAAATAATTTATCAATCTTTTGGAAATTTCTATAAAATGTTTAATCGGCCATCTTTTAGTCTTCCATGCTCCGGTAGGATTTATTCCTATAAATATTTCTTTTTTTACCGATTTTGCAAAATTGTTCTCCAAAAAATCCGAAGCGAATTTTTTATCTTCTGCTGATGTAACAAGCGTAGGTTCAGGCTCCTCTATCTTTTTACCGCCGACATTAGAGGCTAAAAAAAGATAGAACTTAACGGCATGTTCGAGCGGTCTTCCTTCCCTTGCAATCTTTTTATTGCTTAAAAAACCTAGATTAGCATATTCTTCTACGTATCTCACTGGCGCACCGCTTAAAAATGCAAAAATAGACGTTCTGTCCACTCCCTGCAAATCTATCGATAAATCATAACGACGGCTTCTTAATTTCTTAATCAACGATAAATAGTTCTTGATTTTGAATTTTTTTTTATCGATAACTACGACTTCATCTACATTGGGATTTAAAAGCGCAATATCTCTGGCTTTATCTTCTATAAGCCACGTAATAAAGCTGTCGGGGTACCCCTTTCTTATCGATTCTATCGCCGGAGTAGCAAGAAGACAGTCGCCTATAGAGCTTAACTTTATGATTAATATATTCATATTTTTAATTACGGCCAGGCTAATAAAAGAGCCTGACCTTGCAGATTTTTCTTTTGAATTTTAAAAACCCGGTATTATGCCTTACCGCAACCCTTTTTAACGCAAAAAAATCCGACCCCTTTTTTACTATGCCGGTTTTAGTAATACATGCGCCGTAAAAACCGGCTTTTTCGACCAGCTTTTCCGTTTCTCTGTTATAATCTCCGTACGGATAGGCAAAAAAATTTACGCTCACGCCCAGTAAATTTTCAAGATTTTTTTTGGAAAGGGAAATTTCATTAAAGGCTTCTTCAGGCAAAATCTGCGTAAGATGCGGATGGGTCATAGTGTGGGCGCCTATTTCTATTCCATATCCGGCCATTTCTTCAAGCTCGGATAAGTCAAGCATTTTGTCCATGTTTTCCCCGTTTTTCATATCCCACTCGTTGACTCCTCCTACAAGTCCGGAAACCATAAAAACCGTGGCCTTGACCCCGTTATTCCGCATGATTTTTAATCCGCCGGAATAAACAGATTTTGAACCGTCGTCGAATGTAATTGCGGCATATTTTTTCTTTCCGCCGCCTAAGGTTGGACTAGTCAAATTTAACGAACCGGCATCATATACGGTTTTTAGTTCCGAAAGCGTCAAAAAAATATATCCGGTGTTTTTTAAATATTTGATCTGTCTGTCAAAATCCTCCTCGGCGACATAAAGTCCGGGAAATTTTGCGTTTTGAGGATATTTTCCTATTTTGTGATATAAAAGAATTGTGAATTTTGGATTTTTAGCCATATTAAGTATATATTATACTATAAATATAAATTTTTTAAATTGTATATTGCTTCAAAACATTATAATATATTTATAAGGAATAAAAAATATATGACTATCGCCAAAACTTCTTTATCGATAATAATTCCGGCTTATAACGAAGAAAAAAGAATTAAACAGACTATAATTGCGTTAAGGTCGTATCTAAAGTCTAAAAAATATATTTACGAAATTATAGTAGTGAACGACGGAAGCACGGATGGAACGCTAAACGTACTCAAGGATACTCTTTCGACCGATTTAAGAGTCGTCACGATTACTAAAAGCGGTAAAGGCACGGCGGTTAAAGAAGGTATTATATCTGCGGACAAAGAAAACGAATACGTTTTTTTTATGGACGCGGATTTATCAACCGACGCCTCCGAAATCGGAACTTTTATAGACATATTTAAAAACGAACCGGAGACCGGCATTATAATAGGCTCGCGCTATCTGCCGGAAGGCGCCGTTATAGTCCAGCCTCCGTTCAGAAATCTTGTCGGCAGAACATTCAGCCTGATTAAATCAAAACTTCTCGGAATAAATTTCTTCGATTCGCAGTGCGGATTCAAAGCATTCAGAATGCAGACGGCAAAAAATATTTTTGCAAAATCGGAAATAAAAGGTTTCTCGTTTGACGTCGAAATACTTTATATCGCGCTTCTGAACGGTATAAAAGTAAAAGAAGAGAGCGTCAACTGGCATCATAAGCCGGGAGGCCACGTAAATTTAATTGCCGATTCCATACCTATGCTGATAGAACTCATAGAAATATTTTTAAACAAAAACAAATACATTTTATTGTAGTCATTGGACCGTAAGCGAAGCAATCTTATAATTTTAAACGTTAATCCGTTATGGAATACCAGAAACTCGGTAAATCTTTCTACACAAGAGAAGATACGGTAAAAATCGCAAAGGAACTGATAGGAAAATATTTATTGACCGATATCGACGGGGAGGGGATTGCCGGAGGTAAAATAGTCGAGACGGAAGCATACCTCGGGGCAATAGATAAGGCATCCCATGGGTACGGCAACCGCAAAACCGAAAGAAATAAAAATTTATATAAAGCCGGCGGATATGCTTACGTTTATTTTATATACGGCATGTATTATCTATTTAACGTAGTAACTGGCAAAGAAAATAAGGCCGATGCCGTTTTAATCAGGGCAATTGAACCTGAAATAGGCTTAGATATAATGCTGGGGAGAAAAGGGAAAGCGAAAAGGGGAGGGAGGGGCACTAACGGCGGAATTAACAAGATAACATCCGGTCCCGGTCTTTTAACTATTGCACTTGGCATAAATTTAATACATAACGGTATTCCAGTCTGTGAAGATACCGATGATAAAAAAGCCAAAAAAGGCAAAGAACTTGAAAAACTCAATATATGGCTGGAAGATAGAAATATAAATATAATAGAGAAAGACATCGTCGAAACGCCGAGAGTAGGCGTAGGCTACGCCGCAGAACATGCTTTGCTGCCGTATAGGTTTAAAATAAAAGGAAATAAATGGGTAAGCAGATAAAATCAGAATTTATATATTTTGGGCCGCGGTAAAGAAACAAAGAAACCACGACCCAAAATAAAATAAATAAAATCCTGAATAAAAGTTATTTCTTTTTTGTCGATGGTTTCTTTGTTTCTTTTTTAATCGGCTTATTTGCCATTTGTTTTCACCTCCGGTTATTGAGTAGGAACCATTTATATGTTTCTCTAATTCCTTCGCTAAAATCAGTTTCCGGCATAAAATTCATATCTTTCTTAATTTTCTCGTAATTTAAACAGCTTGTTTTCTGTTCGCCGAGTTTAGCGGGTCCGTGAACCTGTTTATATTTATTATCGAAATTTTTATTAATTTCTTTAAATAAATCGTTCACGCTGGTCTCAATAGAAGTTCCGACATTATATATTCCGATTTTATCCATATTTTCCAATGCTAAAATATTTGCCCTTGCGACATCTTCAACATAAACGTAATCGCGGGTTTGATTTCCGTCTCCGTTAATAACGGGCTGTCCGCCTTTAAACATCTTATTTAAAAATATCGCTACGACTCCAGCCTCGCCGTAAGGATTCTGCCTTGGACCGTAAACGTTTCCGTAGCGAAGGGATACATATTTAAGCCCGAATATTTCGTTATAATAATTTAAGAATTTATCCGTTGCAAGTTTTGCTATTCCGTAAGGGGACAGCGGCCATTCCGGATGGTTTTCTGGAGTAGGCCTGACGTCGGTATCGCCGTAAATAGCGCCGCCGGTAGAAGAAAAAATAAATTTTTTTACCTTGATATCATTGGAAAGTTTAATCAGATTTAACGTCCCCATAATATTGGTCTGCGCATCAAACAACGGGTCCGAAACAGATTTCCTGACGTCTATCTGTGCCGCAAAATGATATACTATTTCCGGCAATTCTTCCGCAAATATCTTTTCTATTTTTTTAAAATCGGTAATATCGGCTTTAATGAATTTTGATTCGGGATTAATATTTTGCTCAAACCCGGTCGAAAGATTGTCGATTATAACGATGCGGTTTCCTTTTGCTATAAGTTCGTCCGCAACATGGCTTCCGATAAATCCCGCCCCGCCGGTTAAAAGTATTTTCAATATACTATCCTCTATTGTCCTCTATTTTTTAGCCGACATATGTTAGCCATTTTTCGTATTTTTTACTTCCGCCTTTCACTATGTTAAAAAAAGTTTTCTGAAGTTCAAGGGCAATTTTGCCGGCTTTTCCAATGCCGATTTTTCTGTCGTCTATTTCCCTCACGGGAGTGACTTCGGCGGCGGTTCCGGTTAAAAAAACCTCGTCGGCGATATAAAGTTCGTCTCTCGTTACTCTTTCTTCCTTAATCGTTAAACCCATTTCTTTTTCCATAACTTCGATAACGCTGTTCCTTGTAATACCCGGCAGAACCGACGACAGCGGCGGAGTTTTAATATAACCCCCCGAATAAACAAAAATATTTTCGCCGCTCGCCTCGCAGACAAAACCGGAAGTATCTAGCATTATCGCCTCGTCACAACCGGCATTGACAGCCTCTTTTTTGGCAAGAATAGAATTTATATACTGCCCCGTAGATTTAGACATACCCATAAAGGTATTGACGTGAAACCTCGCATATGAAGAAACTTTCGCCCTTATGCCGTTTTTAAGGGCTTCTTCGCCGAGATAAGCCCCCCAATACCATGCCGAAATAGCCACTCTGGTATCGTAATTTTTTAAGAATATACCGAGTCCGCCCCCGTCGCCTATGAAGACGATAGGCCTTATGTAGCACTCTTTAAATTTATTTATTTTAACGGTTTTAACTATTGCATTTTTAATTTCCTTCTTTTCGTAAGATACCGGAATTTGCAGAATATGGCAGGAGTTATAAAGCCTGTCGATATGTTCGTCGAGCCTGAAAACAGCCGAACCTCCTTTTTTAGTTTCGTAGCACCTTATGCCTTCAAACGCGCCGAGACCGTAATGAAGAGAATGGCTGTTAACGGAAACCTTTGCGTCTTTATAATCGACGAATTTCCCGTCCATCCATACTTTTGAGCCTTCAAAGGGACTGCCGCTTTTCTTGCCGGCTGTTTTTTTGCCTTTCATAATTTTCTCTCTTTAAAAATTTAATTTAATTTTTATCTTAACGCATTATATTTATAATTATATATTATCATATGTGCTTTATTATATTATCATTTGCCGAAAACGTCCGCAATAGATTTTTTATAATCGGGATAAAGAATTCCTTTTTCGGTTATTATGGCAGATACGTATCTATTTGGAGTTACGTCGAAAGCGTAATTTAACGCCTTTGCGTTTTCAGGCGCAATCCTTTTGCCGAATACCATGACAACCTCGTTTATATCTCGTTCCTCAATAGGAATCCCATCGCCGGATTCAAGGTTTATATCTATTGTGGAAAGCGGGGCGGCTACGTAAAACGGAATATTGTTTTCCTTAGCGAGAACTGCAACCTGATAAGTGCCTATTTTATTTGCGACGTCGCCGTTGGACGCTATTCTGTCGGCGCCTACTATTACGGCGTCGATTTTGCCTTTTCTCATTAAAAGCCCTGCGGAATTGTCGGCGATAAGAGTCACCGGTATTCCGTCTTCCATCAGTTCCCATGTCGTAAGTCTTGCCCCCTGAAGAAACGGCCTTGTTTCGTCGGATATTACCGATATTTTTTTATTTTCGGAAACCGCCGCCCTTATGACTCCCAGCGCGGTGCCGTAGCCGGCGGTAGCAAGCGCGCCGGCGTTGCAGTGGGTAAGAACGTTAAAACCGTCTTTTAAAAGGGATGCTCCATATCGTCCCATATTTTTGTTTATTTCTATATCTTCATCATAGATTTTGATGGATTCGACTCTTATGCGGCTTACTATTTTTTTTAGACCGGCATTGTTTTGAGCTACGTTTTTCCCTTCGGTTTCTACAAGCTCTTTAATTCTGCCTATCGCCCAGCCGAGATTTACCGCGGTAGGTCTAGCCGAGAACATAAAATCAGCTATATCAAAAAACTTCTTTTTAAACGTTTCGTAACCGTTTACTTCCGGCAAATCAAGCAGGGATTTAGCGCCGAGATACAAACCGAAAGCCGCAGAAACACCGATTGCGGGAGCGCCCCTGACAATCATATCTTTTATAGCGTCATAAACTTCTTTGTAAGTTTTTAATTCGACGTAAATTATTTCAAGAGGAAGTTTTCTCTGGTCGAGCATTTCGACGACGTCGTCGTCCCTTAGTTTTAAAGTATAAAAAGCCATTTTTAAAGCCTCCGTATTAAAAACCTAAAAATCTATATCGACAGCTTCAACCATCTGTTTTACTATTTTAGGATGTAATATTTTATTTGAATGAAACGGAATTACGACTCTTATATTTTTCTTAATATATATCCTGTGACTGCCCTTGCTTCTGGCTAATTCGAATCCTGCTTTTAGCAATAAGGATTCTGCTTCGTTAGGCGTTAATTTTGGAAGTTTAGGCAACATTCACCTCTATAGAAGCAGTGAGAATCTCTTTGTTTAAATATTTTTTTCTTTCCGCTTCGGATAATGTTTCCAAATATAATTCGATAGCTTCTTTAATATTGTCTATTACTTCCTCATAAGAATCTCCCTGCGTCTGGCATCCTTTAAGTTCCGGGCAATATGCATAATAACCGCATTCGTCTTTTTCGATAATGATAATAACTTTATAGGACATCGTCAACTCCTCCCGCTTTTATAATTTTCGATATATCTATGCAATATCTCGTTCACTTTCTTAGGATTGGCTTTGCCTTTTGTTTTTTTCATCGCCTCTCCGACGAAAAAGCCGAATAATTTGTCTTTTCCGCCGATTAAATCGGCAAGTTCTTTTTGATTTTCATCAAGCACCTGTTTTACTATGTCTTCGATTCCTTTGTCGTCGGAAACCTGGGCTAAATTATTTTCTTTTATGACTTCTCCTGCTTTTTTGCCGGATGAAAGCATTTCCGCCAGTACGATTTTGCCGGTGTTTCTGTTAATGCTACCGGATTCCACCGCCGTTATCAGCTCAAGGAAATCCTGAGCTTTAATAAGGCTTCTTCCTTCGCCCTCCCTTACTTTCAATTCCGAAAGAAGTTCGTTTATAACCCAGTTCGCCAATTTCTTAATTTCGACCCTGCCGTTATTTTCCTTTATTAAATCTTCAAAGTAACGGGCTATGTCTTTATCCTGAGTAAGCACTTCCGCGTCGTATTCCGTCAGCTTATATTCCGAAACGTATCTGCCTCTTTTTGCCTCAGGCAGTTCTATAATGGAATTTCTAATTTCAGATATAAACTCTTCCGATAAAATTAACGGCGGTAAATCCGGTTCTTCGAAATATCTATAGTCGTGGGCTTCTTCCTTGCCCCTCATCGACCTTGTCGTATTTTCTTTGGAGTCGTAGAGCCGTGTTTCTTGAATCACGCTCCCGCCGCTTAAAACAATATCTATCTGCCTTTCTATTTCGTATTCTATGGCCTTTTCCACAAATTTAAACGAATTTACGTTTTTAACTTCGGCTCTCGTTCCAAGTTTTGAATCGCCTTTCCGCCTGACGGAAACGTTAGCGTCGCACCTGAAACTGCCTTCCTCCATATTGCCGTCGGAAACGCCGAGATAGACGAGTATCTCTCTAAGCGCTTTTAAATAAGCCGCAGCTTCCGCGGCTGAGCTTATATCAGGTTCGGAAACTATTTCCACAAGGGGCGTGCCGGCTCTATTTAAATCTACGTAAGACCGGTTTCCTATATGAATTAATTTCCCTGCATCTTCTTCGATATGAAGCCGGTTTATCCTTATTTTCTTTCCGCCGCCGTCGGTTTTGATGTTCAAATAGCCGTCTGAAGAAACGGGGTCTAAATACTGCGATATTTGATAACCTTTCGGCAAATCCGGATAAAAATAGTTCTTTCTTGCAAAAAGGCTTTTTTTGTTTATATTGATATTTAAAGCCAGCGCCGCCTTCACCGCAAGTTTTACCCCTTCGAAATTAATGACGGGCAAAGCCCCCGGAAGCGCAAGGCAGACCGGACAAACGGCGGAATTAGGCTCTAAACCGAAAATGTTAGGACACGAGCAAAACATTTTTGTCTTCGTTAAAAGCTGGGAGTGAACCTCAAGCCCTATTACCGCCTCAAATAAATCGTTATTATTCATATTTTAATCCTCATTTAAATAATCCAATCTATTTTCGTATATATTTTCCTACTTCATCCTCTATAATTTTTGCAACCGAAAGCAGTCTGTCTTCCATAGCCCAAGGCGAGATAATCTGCAAACCTACCGGAAGAACGCCGCCGTCTTTAGTCGGGTTTTTTACTACGCCGACCGGCATACTCAACCCGGGTAGATAAGCAAGATTAACGGAAATAGTGTAAATATCGGACAGATACATACTTAAAGGATCTGCCGTCTTTTCGCCTATTAAAAACGCCGGCGTGGGTGAAGTCGGACCGATTATTACGTCGGCTTTGCCGAATGCGTCTTTATAATTTTTTATGATAAGCTTTCTGACTAAAGATGCTTTTTTATAATAAGCATCGTAATAACCTGCGGATAAAGCAAAAGTCCCTAAAATTATACGTCTTTTTACCTCGTTTCCGAATCCCGCTTCCCTCGATTTTCTGTAAAGACCGTCCAAACTTTGTATCTCTTTTCCGTCTTCTTCCTTATGTCTGCGGCCGTATCTTATGCCGTCGTATCTTTCCAAGTTTGAACTTGCCTCGCTCGTGGCTATTATATAGTATGTGGCTACAGAATATTTAGTATCCGGCAGGGATATATCTACTATGGTCGCCCCGAGTTCTTTCAATAAAGCCTTTATTTCCGAAATTTTAGAACCTATTTCAGGGTCCAAGCCGTCCGAAAAAAATTCGGCCGGAATTCCGACCCTTAATCCTTTCATTAACGATTTATCGGCTTTTTTCACTATTTCGGCATAGTTTTTAACTTCAAATCTTCTGGTAGTCTGGTCTTTCTCGTCGAATCCCGCAACCGCCCCAAGCATAATGGCGGCGTCCGTTACGTCTTTGGAAAGGACGCCTGCCTGGTCCAGCGAAGAACTGAATGCTATAATTCCGTATCTTGAAATTAAACCATATGTCGGCTTCAATCCCACGACGCCGCAAAGGGCGGCAGGTTGTCTGACCGAACCGCCCGTATCCGTTCCGAAAGAACCGGCGCATAAATCGGCGGCAACCGATGCTGCGGAGCCTCCGCTCGAGCCCCCCGGAACCCTGTTTAAATCGTAAGGATTTTTCGTTATTTTATATGCACTGTTCTCGGTCGAAGAACCCATGGCAAATTCATCCAAATTTGTCTTTCCCAAAAAAACGTAATTATTTTCTTTCAGCTTCTTTACGACGGTCGAATCGTAAGGGCTTATAAAATTATCCAATATTTTTGATGCGCATGTCGTTTTTTTGCCTTTTATTAAAAAAATATCTTTTATTGAAAGCGGAATACCGGTGAGAGACGGGAAATCGTCTCCCGAAGCGATGATTTTGTCGGCAGCCTCCGCATTTTGCAAGGCTTCTTCAAAGTCGTTATATAGATAAGCCGAAATTTGAGGGTCTTTTTCTTTGATCCTCTGAATATACGAATTTAAAATATCGACGCTTTTTATTTCTCTTTTAGACAACAAATCGGAAAGTTCTCCGATGGTTAATTTATATAAACCGTCCATAATTTTCTTTATTACTCCGTTGTTTTATTATTCAGTTATAATATTATTCTATAATCTGCGGAACGACGAAAAAGCCGCTTTCGGAGCCGGCGTTTTGGGTTTCGAAACTCGGCGCGTCGATTTTTACTATACCGAAATCGTAACTTTCGTCGATTTTGCATTCGTCGATGCGGCAGTCTTTATAAAATTTTTCGTTTAAATCTTCCAATCCTACTAATCTATCGTATTCCAGTTCTCCTTCGATGCCGCCCAAAGGCGAAATGTCCGCCTCTCCTATCATATTGATATATTCCAGTATTTTGTTGAGTTCCGCGCCGAAATGTTCGAGATCTTTTCCGCTCAAATCCAGCTTTGCTAGTTTCATAACGTGGTGTATGTCGATTATGTTTCCCTTTTTATCCTGTTCCATTAAACCGCCCCTTTTTAATAATATTCGTAAGTATCTACAATTTCTTCGATCAGTTCTTCCGGTATCTCCCTTAAAAATCTCGAAGGCATATTATATTTGTAATCTTTGCCTGACCTTCTTTTTTTAGACCATGTAAGATAAAGTTTTTCTTTAGCCCTCGTTATCCCCACATAACACAGTCTTCTTTCTTCTTCTAAGGACGACTCGTTGTCTAAAGACCTTATGTGCGGAAAAAGATGCTCTTCGAGCCCCGCTATAAAAACAACCGGAAACTCAAGCCCTTTTGAGCTGTGAAGGGTCATAAGCGACACTTTTGTAATGTCCGAGCCGTCTCTCGCGTTCGGTTCTTCCTTAGTGTCGTTAATAGCGCTCTGGTCTAAAAACTCGGTAATATCGCCAAAATCATGCGAAGCGTTTATTAGTTCTTCTATATTTTCTATCCTGTTCCCGTCCAGTTCGTTTGCTTTCGATACCCCCGCTTTAAGCATAGATTCGTAACCGGAAGCTTTATACGCGAAATTTATTATATCCGCCAATCTATCGCCGGAATTAGATACTGAACCTGATTCTGATTCAGCTGCGATATCTGAATTGCCTATTTTAACCGCCTCTTCATGTTTACTTAATATTGCAGATTCTATTTCAGATTTTATTTTTAATATTACGTCAAAATAATTTGCAATGCCTGAAACCGAAGAATCAGGGACGGCTGCCGGAAAAGACGCCCGGGCAATATAAATCGTTTGAGCCTGCATATTGTTTAATCCTCTTATCGAGGAAAATAATCCCGTTTTTAATGCCGTCAAAATATCGACTCCGTTTTTAAAGGCGATATCCTGCATATTTTTTATCGTTTTTTCGCCTGCGCCGGTAGGAACGCACTGGATACTTCTTTCAAAGCTCACTGCATCTTTAGGATTAAGGGCAAATCTTAAAAACGATAAAATATCTTTTATCTCTTTTCTCTGATAAAATTTTAATCCGCCGTAAATGTTATATCTGATGCTTTCTTTAATGAGCCTGTCTTCTATGACCCTCGACTGCGAATTTGCCCTGTAAAGTATCGCTATGTCTTTGTTGGAATATCCGTCCTCCCTGATGAGCCGCCTTATTTCTTTGGCTATATAATAGCTCTCCGAATAATCGTTATTTGCCTGATAAACGGTTATTATGCTTCCGCCGCTCTTTTTGTCGGTTTTAAGCGTTTTATCCTTCCTGATTTTATTTCCCTTGACGAGGGCGGAGGCGGCATTAAGAATATTTTTCGTGGAACGGTAATTTCTTTCTAATTTTATAACGGAACAGCCCGGGTAAGTTTTTTCGAAACTTAAAATATTGTCTATAGTTGCGCCCCTGAAACTGTAAATAGACTGGTCGTCGTCTCCTACGACGCAGATATTTTTATGCTTGTCCGCAAGAAGTTTAATAAGTTTGTCCTGTATATAATTGGTATCCTGAAATTCATCCACCATAATGTATTTGTAAATATTGGAATACCGTTCGAGAATCTGAGGGTTATTTTGGAAAAGCCTAACGGCGTTAAACAAAAGGTCGTTAAAATCCATCGCATTGCTTTCTTTGAGTTTTTTTGAATACTCGGAATATATGACGGCATAATCCTTTTCCCAAGCCTTCACCGTCCCAAAAGATTCCTCGGCGTTAATGAAAGAATTTTTATTCTTTTCGATAAAGTATTTTGCCTTTGAAGGGGTAATGATTTTTTCGTTCAGGTTAAGGGATTTGATAATTTTTGTAATAACCTTTGAAGAATCGTCTTCGTCGAAGACTACAAACGACCTTTCATAACCTGCTAAATCGGCATGCCTGCGCAGAAGTTTAAGGCAGAATGAGTGAAAAGTCGAGAATTCGGGCAGTCCGGAGCCGTATTCCATATGTCCGCCTTCTTCATATTCCAGCGCTTTTTTAATTCTTTCTTTCATTTCGCGCGCCGCTTTATTCGTAAACGTCACGCCAAGAATATTATAAGATTTTGCCCTGCCGGTTTTTATAAGATGGACGGCGCGTAAAGTTATTACCCTCGTCTTGCCGGAACCGGCTCCAGCCAGTATTAAAAGCGGCCCGTCTTCATGAAGAACGGCTTTAAGCTGTTCGTCGTTCAAGCCTTTAAGATATTTTGAATTTTCCAAAATTTTATTTTCTCGAGAAATTTAATTTTCTGGGTTACCGCGAAAGCATTATAGTTATTTTACTCTACCGTTACGCTTTTTGCAAGATTACGGGGCTGGTCTATGTCCGTTCCTTTCAGGGCGGCGATATGGTAAGCCAGAAGCTGAAGCGGAACGGTATAAAGTACGGGGCTAAGAACTTCCGAGGTTTCGGGTATTTTTATTAAATCCGAAATGCCGTCTATTTCCGGCTCGTAATCGGAAACGGCAATAATCCTGCCGCCTCTTGCCTTTATCTCTTCAATGTTCGATATGGTCTTAGGGGCAAGCATATTATTAGATAATAAAAATAAAACCGGCATATTTTCATCCACGAGAGCGATAGGGCCGTGCTTCATTTCTCCGGCGGGATAACCTTCGGCGTGAATATATGAAATTTCTTTTAATTTTAAAGCTCCTTCAAGAGCTATAGGATATAATATTCCTCTTCCCAGATATAAAAAATTTGAATTTTTATAATATTTTTTTGCTATCTCTTTAACCGCTTCATTCATAAAAAGAATCTGTTCTACTTTTTTAGGAAGTTCGACCATATCCTTAAAAATTTTAAGACCGTTAATGCCTTCGCCGGAAGGAATATATCCTTTAATTTCCCTGATATGCAATGCCAGAAGCAGACCGCATAAAAGCTGGGTGGTAAAAGCCTTGGTAGATGCGACTCCTATTTCCGGACCGGCATGGGTATATATGACGCCTTTATTAGACATAGCCGTTATCTGCGAACCCGGAACGTTAGTGATAGACAGTATGCCGGCATGCCCGGCTTTTGCAAGCTCGAGCGCGCTGTTTGTATCGGCGGTTTCTCCAGACTGCGAAATGCCTATAAATATATCATCCTTCAAGATAGGAAAGTTTTCGTACCTAAATTCCGAACCGTATTCGACTATAACCGGCATGCCGCAAATCGTTTCGACCATATACTTAATAGCAAGACCCGCATAATAAGAAGAACCGCAGGCCGTTATTACTATTCTTGATGCGCTTGCTACGTCTTTTTTAGTAAGCTTTACGTTTTCAAGCAAAATATTGAAATCAGAAAACGAATCCTTTGTTTTATTTTTAAGACGGCTTCCGCCTCCACTCACGTTTTTACCGTTTACGGATATCACTCTTGATGAAAATGCGTCCAGAAGACACGACGGCTGTTCGAATATCTCTTTCTGCATAAAATGGGAAAAACCGGTCTTTACCGACCTTGATGCATCCCAGTCTATTTTTGTAACGGTTTTGCCGATTTTTTTACCTTTAAAATTAGTTATATCTAATGTTCCGCCGTGAAAATAAGCTATTTCGGAATTGTTTAAATATATAACCTCGTCGGAATATTCTATAAGCGGAGAGACGTCGCTTGCAAAATAAATTTCATTGCCCTTATGAACCATAACTAACGGAGGTCCGTATTTTACCGCCGCGATGCTTTTTTCGGGCGCATTTAAAGCTAAGACGGCAAAGGCGCCGGAAAGCTCCAGAGCGGAAAGCCTCACGGCTTCGTGAAAAGATTTGCCCTCGTTAATATTATCTTCAATTAAATGGGCGATAACCTCCGAATCTGTAGGGGTAATAAATTTATGTCCTTTTTTTATGAGCCTGTTTTTTAAAGAGGTATAATTTTCTATTATTCCGTTATGGACAATAGCAATGTTTCCGGAACAGTCCATATGTGGATGAGCGTTATCGTCCGTAGGTTTTCCGTGGGTAGCCCACCGGATATGCCCTATGGCGATATTTGATTTTACCGGCTTGATACAGCTGAATTCCGTCGAAAGATTAACGAGTTTCCCCGACTTCTTGATACATTTTATATTCTTTCCGCTCCGGTCGTAATAAGCGATGCCCGAAGAATCGTATCCTCTATATTCAAGGCTTTTAAGACCGTTTAAAACTATATCCACGGAGCTTCCCTTCTTTAAATTTCCGGAAATACTTCCTGAGTATTCCCCCGAATATCCCATGATACCGCACATTCTTGATTATCTCCTATACTTTATAATTTTATGAGATTGCTTCGTGGCCTTCGGCCACTCGCAATGACGTAACGGTGTCATTGCGAGCATATCTTTGACTGCGTTTATAAAACCAATGGTTTTATGCAGGCAAAGATGGGATAAAGTTCAGCGCAGGGAAGCAATCTTATGCGCTCGCAATGACGATGTCTAGTTATAGAGCCTTTTCTACTCTTTACTTCTCTTTTTTCCGGTTTTCATTTTTTTTAACGCCCATCCTTCTATATTTCTCTGCGGCACTCTCGATACGGCGAGCGCGCCCTCAGGGACGTCTTTAGTTACTGTAGTTCCGGAACCAACATACGAATTCTTCCCAACCTTAACGGGAGCTACGAACTGGGAATCGGAACCAATAAAACATCCGTCTTCTATTATAGTTTTATGTTTCTTTTTTCCGTCATAGTTGCACGTTATAACTCCAGCTCCTATATTGACGCCGTCCCCGATGCGTGTATCCCCTATGTAGCTTAAATGCGACGCTTTTGTATTTTTGCCGATAAAAGATTTTTTAACCTCGACAAAATTTCCTATCCTGCTGCCTTCCAGTATATATGTTTCAGGTCTTAACCTTGAAAAAGGCCCTATCTGAACATCGTTCATTATAAGAGAATTTTCGATAACGCTGTAAGGTTTTATTCTTGTATTATCCAGAATAGACGAATCTTTTATTACGCAGCCGTTTTCGATAACTACCCCCTTCATTATAAAAGTTTTCCCCGATAAAAAAACACCAGGATATATAACCGAATTTTCGCCTATTTCAACGTTATAACCTATATAAACATTGTCGTACGATATAAAATTAACGCCTTTTTCCATAAAATCTTTGATTAATCTTTTTTGCAATATTTTTTGGGCATTCATTAAATCTATTTTCGAATTTACTCCGGTAAATTCCTCCGCATTGCAGGATTTATAGCAGACGGTTTTTAATCCTGCTTTATAAAAAATATCGACTATATCGGTTAGATAATATTCTTTTTTTCTATTATTCGGCTTAATCCGGCCGATAAATTTTCTTAAAAGATTTAATTTGATTATATAGACACCGGAATTAATTTCTTTTATTAAAGCGGTATCAGACGGATAATCGCATAACTCTTTTTCTTCGACTATTTTCTCCGCATACCCCTTTTTATCGGTTAAAATTCTACCGTAAGAATACGGATTTTCGACTTCTACCGACAAAACCGTTAAATCATTGTCGTTATCTAAATGAAACTTCATAGTTTCTATAAAAGTTTCCGGTTTTATCAAAGGCATATCGCACGGCAAAATTATTATATCTGTTTCTTTTGCGCCTTCGGGAAACATATCGAGCGCTTTTTTTGCAGCGTCTCCCGTGCCAAGATATCTTTCCTGAACGGAAAAGTCTAAAGACAGTCCTTTTCTTTTAAACCTTTTTTCTTTCGAAACGTAATTCTTGACAAGTTCCCCTTTATGCCCTATTACCGTGCCGATTTTATCTAAAAAAACCCTGTATTTGCTTATCCCGCGGCGGACGTTAAATTCTTTTCCGGCATCGATTAATGATTTAATAGTATAAAATATGAGAGGGTTTTCCAATAAACCGGAAAGCGCCTTTGGGTCTTCGGATTTCATTCTCGTCCCGAGGCCTCCCGCAAGCAGAACCGCTCCGATGTTTTTTATTTTTTTATTCGATTTCATATACGTTAATATTATACAAAATTATCCCGCAACACTCACTAATTATTTCATTAATTTTTTGGATATCAGCCGTCGTTCCTGTGCCTGAAAACATCTAGTAGCGTAGAATAACCATAAGTCGTTTTTATCGGGAACGCGACCGAGAGAAATACCGTAAATACGGAAATAGCAAGGCCGGCGATAAGCATATAGACGTTTTTGTATTCGATAAATATCAGGGCGGATACTATTCCTATAAATCCACCTATTACCGAGGCTATAAGCCTTTTTATGACGTGTATTAAAAAGTTTTCCAGTCCCGATATATTAGTCGGATGTATTTTTACCCTGAAATCTTCCGAATATGCCACGTGCATTAATCTTCTAGTATCGTTAATAAATTCTTTGAGCTGATTAAACCCGTTTTTAATAAAATTTAACGGGGAAAAGCCTTTTCCTAATTCCGTCTGCCTTATATATCTTTTTGCAACGGGAATAATGTCTTTAACTAGATTATAAGACGGATTATATGCGGTGCCTATACCTTCCAGAAGCGCCGCCGTTTTAAATATATATACGAGGTTCTGTGGAAGCTCGAAAGGAAAAGCATAAAAACTTTTCATAATTTCGGTGATAATCACCTGTATTCTTTTGCTTGAAATGTCTTTCTGGCTTAAAACCTTATATAATTTTCCGGCCATATTCTCCAATAGCTGTCTGGAAACTTCTTTGTTGATTATGCCGAGGGCGTAATAAGCGTCTATTATTCCCGGAATATCTTCTTTTATGCCCGCAAGAACGGCTTTAATCAGATTCTGTTTTGTGTCTTCGGATATATGAACTACAAGTCCGAAATCAAGCATAATAATTCTGCCTTCCCCGTTAACTAAAATATTTCCGGGATGGGGGTCGGCATGAACTATTCCTGTGACTAAAGACTGGTAAATATAGAATTCTATAAGCTTATCGATAATTTTTTTCGGCTCGAACCCCATTTCCCTGATTTGTTTAAAATGCGTAATTTTAACCCCTTTATAAAAATCCATAACCAGAATATTTTTTGAAGTTAATTCGGGATAGGTTTCAGGAATTACAATAAAATCGAGTTCTTTAGCAATTTTTCTAAATTCTTTTATATTTTTAGTTTCATGGATTAAGTCCATTTCCTCGTAGATAGTAATACTGAATTCTCTTAATACTACCGAAATAGACTGAATAGATTTATTTTGGGGAAAGAAAATTTTTAATATATTTAAAACGCTTTTTAACGTCTTTATGTCGATGGCGACGTTTTTTTCGATATCCGGCCTAATAACCTTGATTATAACGTCTTTGCTCTTATAAACAGCCCTGTAAACCTGAGCGACGGAGGCGGCGGCCAACGGCTCTTCATTAAATTCCTCGAAAATATCGTTTATACTTTTACCGGAATCTTTTTCTATAATAGGCTTAATTTTGGAAAATGAAACGGGGGGGACTTCATCCTGTAATGTGGAAAGGGCATCTAAATAAGCCGCGGGCAAAAAATCGGCCCTCGTGGAAATAACCTGCGCCAGTTTTATAAAAGTAGGTCCGAGTGCGGCGATTATGCGGGTGAGCCATTTTGCAGACTTAGAGTGATATTTTTCGCTCAAAGTCTGCCTGGCTCCGAAAATCACAAACCTTTTTTGGGTAAAAAGTATAAATAAAATAAACGGCAGTGCTTTAAAAAATATAAAAAGATTTCTTTTTATCAATAGTAATTGCCTGTAGAAATTATAGTTACGGTGTCCGTGCCGGAATTAACGATAAAACAGTAATGGCCGTCCGGTGAAATTCTTACCGCAGACGGATAACTACCTACTTTAATCGTTTTAACCACTTCGGCTTTGGCTATGTCGATTATGCTTAACGTTGCCCCTTGAGTATTTATAACGTAAAGATATTTCCCGTCCGGAGTAACGGCAGCGGCGGTCGGACCCTTGCCCGTATAAACGGTGGCTACCTTGCCGAAAGGCTGAGGCACGTAGTTTGAAGGCGGAACGTACGCCGGAGCATATGTATAAGGCGTTATCTTCGGGGCGGCAGCGGAAGCCTGTACGGGAGAAGTGACCGATGTTGCCGGCGTTTCTGCTACTACCGGAGAAGCAGGGGCAATAGAAGCATATGAGGTACTCGTCTTTTTAATCCTTATAAATGCGGCGCTCGATGCGGAAGTTACCGTTACGAGAGCAACGCTCCCGTCTGGAGAGACGGCGACGTTTATAGGGCCGGCCGGTAAATTTATCGTCTTTATGCGGTTAAAATGTACGGCATTATAAATAGACAGCGCCATATTCTGATAGTTTACCACGAAAAGCATCATCCCGTCGGGAGTTAAACCTAATGAAGACGGGTCGGATAAAGTTTTGAATTTTCTAACAAGAGCAAAATTTTTCTCGCTGTAAACATATATTTTGTTTTCTTTGCCGGAAGATACGTAAATGTAGCGAACCGGGGAAGAATCGGGGGAAAATGCGACCGAAGTAGGGTTTTTACCCGTACGTATATTTCTTATAACGGAAAGCGTAGATGCGTTAATTATAGAAACGGATGACCCACCCGCGTTTGCCACGATAATAATTTCCCCGTTTGGTGAAACAGCTATGCCTTGCGGCTTCTTACCTACCCTTATTCTTTTAATTACGGCATTTTGCATAGTATTAATTACATCGACCTCGTTGTTATGGATATTGGCAACAAAGGCATATCTCGAATCGGGGGAAAAAACCACGTTTACCGGACTTCCGCCCGTGTTTATATTTAAGGCTTTGGTAAGGGTAGACATATTTAAAAGACTGACGTTTCCGGAAGCGGTATTGCATACGTAAGCAAAGGTCAGGGAAGGCGCTATAGCTACTCCGGTGGGATGCGACCCGACTTTAATGGACGCTACCGTGCCTTTGGTAGCCATGCTTACAACCGAAACCGTATCGTTATCGGAATTAGAAACAAGAGCGTAATTACCGTTAGGCGAAAAAGCTACGCCGAACGGAAAGCTGCCCACTGGAATATTCCTCGTAAGCCTTGGAGTAAGTAATGCGTAGGCCGACTCTTCATATTTAGGCATAAAAGAAAATATGCCTGAAATAATCAAAAAAGAAACGATAAATAAAAAGAAAGTCATGAACGCACTGCTGTTAAGATTTGCAAAAAACTTTGACTTCGACATAAATACACCCGTTTATTTTAAATGTTTAAATTATTTTTGTTTAATTAATTCTTTAAATTCATCCTCATCTATTATATTGAGTTTAAGTTTTACCGCTTTGCCGTATTTAGAGCCGGGTTCGCCTCCTGCGACGACGTAATCTAATTTCTTTTTAACGGTTTTTTCTATAATGCCGCCCATTTCTTTTACGATATTTTCCGCTTCGTCTCTGGTAAAATCCTTAAGCCCTCCCGTAAAAATAAAACTTTTTCCGGGGATTCTGCTGTTTTCGGCAGATGCGGAAACATTTATAATATAGGGGGAAATCCCTGCTCTAAAAAGTCTTTCTATGACGGCAATATTTGAATTAAGCCTGAAAAAATTGAAAATCGATTTCCCTATTTCTTCCCCAATGCCGAACTTGGAAGAGAGTTCTTCTACGTCGGCATTTTTAATGCCGTCTATGCCGCCAAAATATTTTACGAGCAAATCCGCAATATGCTCTCCGACGTGTCTTATTCCCAATGCATAAATAAATCTATCATATGATATATTTTTAGATTTTTCAATAGAATTAAAAAGATTTTCTTCGGATTTTTCCCCTAAACCCTCCAGCTCCCTAAGGTCCCCGCGCTTTAAATAATAAATATCCGCAACGTTTTTTATTAAGCCGTTTTCCACAAGTTTATCGACTATTTTTTCGCCCAGCCCTTCTATGTCCATAGCCCTCTTGGACGCGAAATGAACTATCGCCCCTTTAATCTGGCACGGACAGGAAAGTTCGTTCATGCATCTGTGCGCAGCGCCGTCGATTACAACGGGAGAGCCGCAGCACGGACAGACGGCCGGCAGTTTGAAAGCGCCGCCCTTTTCCCCTTTAGACATTACTTTAACAACTTCGGGAATGACGTCGCCAGACCTTTCTACTAAAACTCTGTCTCCTATATTTATATTTTTTTTGTCGATCTCGTCCTGATTATGAAGCGTCGCCCTTTTGACGACGACCCCGCCGATATTTACCGGATTTAATATTGCCACCGGCGTCAATATTCCAGTTCTGCCTACCGAAACTTCTATTCCGGTTATATCCGATACTTCCTGTTTTGCAGAAAATTTGTAAGCGGTCGCCCATCTTGGACTTTTTGATATTTCGCCGAGCCTTTCTTGGAGTTTCAGGTCGTTTACTTTTATAACTATGCCGTCGATTTCAAACGGCAGGGATTCTCTTTTTTTTGCTATATAATCAAAAAAATCTACTGCGCCCGATATGCCTTTAACGACTTTTATGTTTTTATTTACATTTATTCCAAGAGATTTTAAAAAATTCATCAATTCAAATTGAGTATTAAAACTATTTTCTTTTGAATAATCGCCGACCCCGTAAGCAAACATTACAAGATTGCGCTTCGAGGTAATTTCGGGGTCAAGCTGTCTTATGCTGCCCGAAGCGGCGTTTCTGGGGTTGGCAAAGAGGCTTAAACCTTCTTCAAGCTTTTCCTCGTTAAGCCTCTTAAAACCTTCTTTGTCCATTAAAACCTCTCCCCGCACCTCGATATAGCTTATATCTTTTTGCAGTTTTAACGGCACGGTATTTATAGTCCTTAAATTTACGGTTACGTCTTCTCCCGTTACGCCGTCGCCCCTAGTCGAACCCTGGACAAAAATGCCGTTTTTATATATAAGTTCTATCGCAAGCCCGTCGAACTTAAGTTCGCACTCGTATTCAATTTCCTCTGCAGCACCGTATCCCAAAAATCTTTTAATCTTTGCATCAAACTCTGCCACTTCACCGCGAGAATAAGTATTATCAAGGGAAAGCATAGGAATATTGTGCTTAACCTGACCGAATTTTTCGCTTACGGCTCCGCCGACTCTTTTTGAAGGGGAATCTACCCTGACGTATTGGGGATAAACAGCTTCAAGAGCCGCCAACTCCTTAACCGATTTATCAAACTCGAAATCGGAAATAACGGGGTCTTCCAGCATATAATAGCGGTAATTATGGTAGTTTACGGCATCGGTCAGCTCGTCTATCCTTTTTTTTGCGCTCTGGGCAGCTGAATCTTCTTTCATATTTACATTAAAATTTATAATCAATATTTATAAAGCGAATTATAAACATAATAATTTGCAAGAACTTTTTTTACATAGTTTCTTGTCTGATTAAACGGGATAAGCTCGATAAATAAGGGCATTGCATAGTTCTTCATAAGGCTGTTTCTCCAGTACGCGACTGCTCCCGGACCGGCGTTGTATGAGGCTATTGCCAGATATTTCCTGTAATTAAACCGGTTAAGCAATGTTTTTAAATAATACGAACCGAAACCTATATTTATATTTTTTCTATAAAGCATGGAAGGATTAAAATTATAGCATCCCGTCTGCCTTGCTATATAATAGCCGGTTGACGGTATTATCTGCATAAGCCCTATCGCGTTCGCGCTTGAATAACACACTGGATTATAACGGCTTTCCTGTCTCATTACCCCGTATATTAAATTTACCGGAATGCCGTAACGGGATGAATACTTTCCAACATAGGAGTAATAAGGGCGCGGATAAAGTATTTTCAGAAACCGCCTGTTTAAAAGCAAAGACTTATATCCGTAATTATAAATTAAATTAGAAGCTAAATTAATCGCGGCAGTATAGTACCCGTTTTTATAAAGCATATATGCGAAAAAAGCGACGTTTTTTTTATTACGCATAAGTGTATAAAATCTTTCAATTTCGATATTCGAAAGAGAAAATAATTTTAAATTTAAAAAAACCTTCAATCTTTTGAAAGTTAAATCTAAAACGGGGTCTGCCGCCAACTCTTTTTTGAATATGCTAGAATATCCGGAATAGTCAGCCCTGCCGCTTCTACCCGAAGAATTTTCTATATAACCGACATTCAGCTTTTTTGCGTTCATTCCTCTTACGCCGTCTATTTTATTTATCATAATTTCCGACATTATGCCGTAATAAGAATACCTAAGAATCCTTGAGCCTTTTATTATATTAAAATAAAAAGAGGCTCTGCTTTTATACCCGAGTTTTTCTAGAGCAACGCCGTACCAGAAAAGAAATTTTACGTTATCCGCATCAACTTTGTCGTTTACGGCTAAAAAAGATTTAAGGCTGTTTGCGGCTGAGGCCGGTTTTCCGCTTCGCAAATCTTTTAATACGCCGTTCCATATAATTTCTCTGTATATTCTCATCGTATTTTGAGACAAAAATCCGTACTTATCGCCTATATGGCCGATAAGCAGCATAGTTTCTTTCGGATTATGCAAAATATAATAATAGTAACGCACCTTAAGATTTAAAAGACTTAATTTTCTAACCCCGTAATATTTATAGTAGCGTTCATTCGCTTTTTTTAAAAAAAGCGGGCTTTTAAGTTTCATTAAATCTTTTAAAATTATAAACCTCGCTTTTTTGCTTTTGCCCGGAATATTTTTTAAAAGAGCAAGCGACCCGGAATAATAAGCATCATAGTATAAATCAAGTCCCCGCTTTATTTTTTCGGATTTGTTAAGAGCGTAATCCTTGAAACTGATGTTATGAATTTTAGAAAAATTAGGATAGTCTATATAGACCCGCAGTAAATATTTATCCGCCGGCCTGTAATTCTTCAGCTTCATATACGCCTTATATACCTTAAACATAGCGTAAGAACGGACCGCAGATTTTTTGGAATGTTCGATAATATATCGAAGATGCGAAACTTCCGAGGAATAATAACCGTTTTTTTCTTCGGAAACGGCAAGATAAAAAACGGCGTTTTTATAAAAAACAAATTTTGGATATGTATTTGCAAGCTTTAAAAAAACATAATCGGCTTTATGATATTCTTTGAGCTTAAATAAGGATAAACCTTGATAATACAGGGCATAATTTTTTAATAGTTTGCCTTTTAACGCATAAAACCAGAATTGCCCAGCAGCCGATTTATATCTTCCGCTCATATAATTATCGTAGGCTTTTTTGAAAATAATCTCGTTTGAGTAATTTAAATAAGGGTATGTATTTTTGCTTAAAAAATTGGCGTGGGAATAGGCTGAAGAATAAAATAAAAGGGCTATAACGAGAGGAACGGTTAGAAAAATATTGCGCATATAATATTTATTTATTTCTTATTCTTTAAAATCAAAATAGCCCGTAAAAACCTCTTCCGCAGGACCGACCATATAAACGCCTTCGTTTAGCCCGCCGGATATATTTAAAATCCCGCCGTATAAATTTACGTTAAGACCGTTTTCCTTAATTTTTCCGGTCTTTCTCATAATAGAATATACGGCGCATGCACCCGTCCCGCATGCCAAAGTTTCGCCGGAACCTCTTTCCCATGTCCTTACAAGCACATTTTTATCGTCTATAACCTGAACGAATTCCACGTTTATTCTTTTAGGAAACATTTTATTATTTTCTATTAACGGACCATAGTAATGCACGTCAAAGTTTTTAACGTCTTCGACGAACACCGCGCAATGCGGATTTCCCATGGAAACGCAGGATATTTCAAATTCTTTTCCGCCAGCGTCTATTTTTTCGTTAATAATTTCCGATTTTCCAAAATTTGCCGGAACTTTTTCGGTTTCAAATTCTGGAAAACCCATAAATACCATAGCTTCTTTTACCGTCCCCGTACCACCGTATAAAAATACTTCTACCGTCTTTATTCCCGCAAGGGTTTCTATATTTATAATTTTTTTATCCGTAAGATGCCGGTCATATACATACTTCGCAAAACATCTTATGCCGTTTCCGCACATTTCTCCTTCGGAACCGTCGGCATTAAACATCCGCATACGGAAGTCCGCTTTAACGGCGGCATCGCCGATTTTTTCCATACCGCCGCTCGAAGGCGGCAAGATTATTATAATGCCGTCAGACCCTACTCCGAAATGCCTGTCGCTGATTTTTACGGCAAGCCTGTTATAGAAATCCGAATCCTCCGAAACGCAATAAGGCAAATCGTTTATCGCATCCAAATAAAGATAGTCGTTGCCGGCGCCCTGAAGTTTAGTAAATTTTATGTTCATAATTATTTTTCTTAACCAGCCGCCCCTATGGGGGAGGGCTAAATTAAGTCTGTTCCCTAAAAATTGCGACGATTAATAGTTATTATGCTTTTTTAATATTTTTTTTAACGACGTATTTCCCGTAGTCGTAAAACTATGGCTTATTACTATTCCGTTTTTTATGACGACGTCGAGTTTTTCTTTATATTTTTTGGTAGATGCGGTAAGAATTTCGTTTCCTAGATGCACGTATTTTCGGTATTTAAATCTATATTTATAGGTAACCGTACCCGGCGTTAACGGGTTTTTTTCTATAGAATAAGGCGGACCGAACATAGAAACGATTTGCGGTTCTGTAGTAGTTCCGTTTATTATTTTACCGACGTTTGCGGACATAATGGGCTTACCCTGCATATTTCTAGTAGTCGCGCATCCGGTCAGCGCAAAACCGGAAAGCATAATAGTAGATAAGACTAAAAAAAATATTTTGGCTGATTTAATGTTCATACGGACCATCCTCTATTTTTTAAAATTAGACTTTATAATTTTTATATTTTAGCACAATTTCCGCATATTTTAAAGCTTTAATTTCCGCCCCCGATTTAGAAAATATTTAATAAATTCTAATATTCCGTCATTGCGAGAACCAGTCATTGCGAGCGTAGCGGACGGACGAAGTCCAGCGTAGCTAACTCCAGCGTAGCTAACCAATCTAAAACGAGATTGCTTCGCTACGCTCGCAATGACGACATAGTGCGCTCGCAATGACGTTATTAAGTAATTCAGGTAATTCATATATAAAAATTTCTAAATCGGGATTTGGGTTCCGCTTCATCTTTCGCCCGAATATCTAGGGTCTAATGCATTTCTTACTGCTTCCCCTATAAGGTTAAAGCTAAGCACCGTCAACAATATCGCAATTCCGGGGAAAAGCGTAAGCCACCATGCTACCATTATATATGTTTTTCCTCTGGACAGCATTCCGCCCCAGCTTGCCGTAGGCGGCATTATGCCAATTCCGAGAAAGGCAAGGGACGCCTGTATAAGAATCGCTCCTGCAACTCCCAGCGTCGCCGAAACTAAAATCGGAGCTATAGTATTAGGCAGAATTTCAAAAAACATAATATAGGAATCTGACGCGCCTGCCGCCTTTGCCGCAAGAACATAGTCTTTTTCCCTGTTCTGCGTAAATTCCGCCCTTATAATCCTTGCAATTCCCATCCAAGACGTCAAGCCTATAATTATCATTATATTAATAATCGAAGGTTTTAGTATTGCGCTTATAGCAAGAATCAAGAAAAAAGAGGGAAACGTCAGCATAATATCCACAAATCTCATCAAAATACTGTCCGTTACGCCCCCGTAATAACCTGCATAAGCTCCCATAAAAATTCCGATGAACAAAGACAGCGAAACGGCGATAAAACCCACTTCTATCGAAATCCTGCCGCCGTAAATAAGCCTAGACAGGATGTCCCTTCCGAGCTGGTCGGTTCCAAGCATATGAGCCGGATTAGGCGGCTGTAAAATTGCGTTTACGTCTATTTTATCGGGATTATACGGCGATATATACGGGGCGAATAAAGCCGAGATTATGACGAGCAATATAAAAATCAAAGAAATTAGGGCAAGTTTATTTTTTTTAAAAGCATTAATAATTTCGTTCATAGATTTTAGATGCACATAAAAATTTTAATATTAATTCAAGGATATTATAATATATAATATATTTTTATAAAATAATTTATTTAAAACTTTGGTAAAATAGACGCCGTATGGGAATATACATAGCCAAAAGAATTTTATTTATGATACCTATTTTAATAGGCATCACGTTAATATCTTTTTTTGTCATCCATCTTGCCCCGGGAAACCCTTTGACGGAGCAGTTAGGCTTAAATCCGAGAGTGTCTGCATCTTCGAGGCTGATGCTTACAAAGCTGTACGGCTTAAACAAGCCTCTTTTAACCCAGTATTTTGACTGGCTTAAAAGAATAATCACGCTAAACTTCGGTATTTCGTTTACGGCAAATCATGAGCCCGTAATAACTGAAATTAGAAGGACTATAGGCATCACGATTATTATTAATTCTTTTGCTATGATATTCATATTTTTATTTTCCATTCCACTTGGCGTGCTGTCCGCGGTAAAACACGATTCTCTTTTTGATAAAATTACTACCGTTTTGGTATTCATAGGCTTTGCGGCACCTTCTTTCTGGGTCGCCCTTCTGCTTATTATATTTTTTGGAATAGACTTGCATATTTTGCCTATAGGCGGAATAACTTCCATGGGCTATAATTTTCTCTCGCCGCTCGAAAAAATAACCGATATCGCTAAACATCTTATAATGCCGGTGTTTGTCGCAGGATTCGGCGGAATAGCAGGTCTTTCCAGATATTTAAAGGGAAATATGCTGGAAGTTTACAGGCAGGATTATATTATTACCGCAAGGGCAAAAGGATTAAAGGAGCGGACGGTCGTTTATAAGCATGCAATGAAAAATGCTTTAATACCTTTTATAACGATACTGGGCTTAAGCATTCCGGGGCTGATAGGCGGAAGTGTAATAATAGAAACTATATTCGACATAAACGGAATGGGAAGGCTTTTTTACCAGAGCGTCCTCGCCCGCGACTATCCCACTATTATGGGAATATTGGTAATAGGGGCGGCGCTTACGCTTATCGGCAACCTTTTAGCCGATATAGCTTATGCCTTAGTTGACCCAAGGTTAAGAAAATAAATTCATTATGACTAGTTTGCATTTTCCCTGCCTTTATTTAAATCTTTACCTATGAACATATATACCGTAGGGACTATAAATATGGTTAGAAACGTGCCTATCCCAAGTCCGGCGGCTATGACGAGGCCTATATCGAATCTGCTGACCGCTCCAGCGCCGGTGGCAATTAAAAGAGGCACGACTCCGAAAACCATTGCCGCAGTAGTCATTAGAATCGGCCTAAGCCTTATTGCGGAAGCCCGCTCGATAGCCGAACGCTTATCTATTCCTTCTTTCTGTAAATCGTTTGCAAACTTCGTAATGAGTATCCCGTGCTTGCTGACAAGCCCGATAAGGGTAACAAGCCCCACTTCCGTATAAATATTTATCGTAGCAAAGCCGAGGCTTAAAAATATCAAAGCTCCGGTTAAAGACATCGGAACGCTTATGAGAATAATAACCGGGTCGACGAAACTGTCGAATAGGGCGGCCAGAATAAGATATATGATTATCAGCGAGAAGAAAAAAGTTACTATCATGGCGGAGCCTTCCTCCATGTACTGGCGGGACTGTCCCGCAAAATTATATGAAAATCCTTTAGGGAATATGTTCTTCGAAGTATTCTCCAGATAGCTCAACGCCTGACCGACGGTCACGCCGGGTTTGGTAACGGCGGACACCGTAACCGAATTTAACTGGTTAAACTGGTTTAAAGATTCCGGCACGACTACCGTTTTAATCTTTATAAAACTTGAAAGCGGCACCATATTTCCGTTTGAAGCCTGAACGTAATAGTTTTTAAGCATATTCGGAGTAAATCTGTATTTCTGTAAAACCTGCGGTATGACTTTATAGCTGTAGCCGTTCATTTCGAACCAGTTGACATAGTTTTCGCTAAGCATAGTCGAAAGAGTATCTCCTATTTCCTGCATATTCACCCCTATGCTCTGCGCTTTGCTCTTGTCTATGGAAATTTTTAACTGGGGCTCGTCGTATTTGAGGTCGCTGTCTATATATAAAAACAAGCCGCTTTCCATGGCCTTTCCCATTAGGCTGTTGGTAACGCTCATTAATTCGGCATAACCCGACGTCGAGTTAACGACAAACTCTACCGGCAGACCCTGTGAACCGGGAAGGCTAGGCAGGGCAAACGCAACTAATTTTATGCCCGTAACCGAATTTAATTTCTGCTGAAGAACCGGCGTAAGCTGCATCTGCGTTTTTTTTCTCTCGTTCCAAGGCTTAAGTATTAAACCGGATATCACGCTGTTATTGCCGGAAACCCCCAGCGCCATAAAATAACGGTCCATTTCGGGAATAGAATAATATATGCTTCCTATTTGTTTTGCATATAAATTAAGATTTTTAAAGGTGGAAGTAGGCGAAGCCATCCCCATAACGAATATGACTCCCTGGTCTTCGGTGGGCGCCAGTTCGCTCTTTGCCGTTACGAAAAGGAAATACGCGCTGACTAAAACGACTATTATGACTAAAGCTACGACCGGCTTATAATCAAGAACGCTATGTAATATTTTCGAGTAAACCGACCTGATTTTATCGAACGAAGTATCTAAAAAGTGCGTAAATCCTTTTTTGCCCATATCTTCTTTAAGGAACTTGGAAGACATCATAGGGGAAAGCGTTAAAGCTATAATGCCGGATATCAGCACTGCCCCAGCCAGCGAGAAAGCAAATTCGGTAAACAACGCTCCTGTCAGTCCGCCCATAAAACCTATAGGCAGGAAAACGGCTACAAGCGTAATAGACATAGCTATAACCGGTATGCCGAGTTCTCTTGCCCCTATAAGCGCAGCTTCCACGGGTTTTCTACCTTCTTCTATGTGCCTGCTGACGTTTTCGACCACGATAATTGCGTCGTCCACGACGAGTCCGATAGCCAGAACCATAGCGAGCAGGGTCAGCAGATTTATCGAATAGTGCAGATAATACATTATAAACAGGTCGCCGATTATAGAAAGAGGTATCGCAATTACGGGAATTATGACGCTTCTTGCAGAACCGATAAACAAAAATATGACTATAATAACGATTATTAAAGTTTCTACAACGGCTTTTACGACTTCGTTAATGGAACTGCTTATAAAAACCGTCCTGTCGAACGCCACTCTGAGTTTCATATGCGCAGGCAACTGTTGTTTTAGCGACGGAAGTATTTTTCTTATGTTTTTAACTACTGTCAGAGGATTGGCGGTCGGCGTCGTAAATATACCCATAACTACGGCTTTTTTTCCGTTCATTATATTGCCGGCATCGTAACTGACGGAACCCATTTCAACCGTGCCTATGTCTTTGATTCTTATTAAAGTTCCGCCGTCGTTTGCCACGACTAAATTTTTAAACTGTTTTACGCCGTTTAAAAGAGTATCCGCCGATATATTGACCTGTATATAGTTTCCTTTAGTATATCCGTTCGAGGATATATAGTTATTATTTGCAAGCGCCTGAGAAACTTCCACCGGCGTCACGTTAAACTCCGCCATTTTTTGGGGATTAAGCCATATCCTCATTCCGAACTGTTTGTTTCCGTAAATCATTACCTGCCCTACGCCGCTTATTGTCTGAACTTTGGGTTGAACGGCCCTAGTCAGATAGTCCGTCATCTGCGAACTGCTTAACGAATTAGACGTAAAAGCCAGATACAGATATGCCAGGTTCGTTACGCTTGTTTTTGTAATTACGGGAAGCTGGGACTGTTTGGGAAGCTGGTTCAGAACGGAATTTACCTGAGAAAGCACCTCTGCTAGAGCAGCATTAGGATTATAATTAAGTTTCATGAATACCATAATGGTGCTCACGCCTTCGGCACTCGAAGACGTAATATAATCAATGCCTTCCGAAGAAGCTATAGCTCTTTCGAGAGGCATTGTAATAAAACCCTGCACCACGTTTGCGCTGGCGCCCGGATAAGCGGTTTGAACCGTTATTAGAGTA
Source organism: bacterium (assembly GCA_021812245.1). Lineage (GTDB taxonomy): Bacteria > SZUA-79 > SZUA-79 > Acidulodesulfobacterales > Acidulodesulfobacteraceae > Acidulodesulfobacterium_A. The sequence continues at coordinate 151,497 of JAKAOK010000001.1, forward strand.
TCTTTAACTTTTGGGTATTCTCTGACGGCAAGCTCGGACAAAGACCTTGCGCCTAAAATTAAAATAATAAGGCTCAAGACTATTGCAAGAACCGGTTTTTTTATGAATATATCGGTAAAACTCATTTAGAATTCCCCTTGCTTTTATTTTTACCGCCGCCTGCTTTATTATTCTTAATAATATTGTTATGACCGACCGCCTTTCCGGCATTTTTTAAGCCGTTTTCGATTATAACCGGTGCGCCGTTTCTGAGTTTGACCTGTCCGGCCGTCACAACAATTGCTCCGGCTTTTAAGCCTTTAGATATTACTACCGTATCGTTTCTCTGCTGTCCTACGGTAACGTAATCGGTATTTGCTATATATTGGCCGTTCTTCTTAACGGCGGTGTAAACAAAATCTCCGTACGGGTTATATGTTACCGCAGTAGCCGGAACGGTAATGACGTTATGTATGACCGGAAGAAAGATCCTTCCCGTCACGAACATTCCCGGCCTTAAAACCAGAGCGCCGTTATCTATTACGACTCTTACGGTTACATTCCGGGAAACAGTATTAACGTCTATGCCTATAGTTTTTATTCTGCCCGTAAAAGCCTTATGGTAAGAATCCAGTTCTACTTTGACCTTCTGATTTATTTTTAAACTGTGCAAATCGTTTTGCGGCATCGTAAAATCTATATAAATGGGATTGACGGAATAAAGCGGAATAATATTGGCCCCCGGCTGAATATACTGCCCCAGATTTACCGAGTTTGAATTTCTTATTCCTACTATACCCGAAAAAGGAGCTCTAACGGTCATGTCGTTTATAACGACCTCGGTTTGCTTTATTAAGGCTTCATTTTGTTTTAAAGTCGACAGCATTTGAATATAAGACGCTTTCGAAACAGCATTTTTCTTATAGGCTTTTTTATACTGCAAGTAATTAAATTTGTTGACTATTAACTGCGACTTATACTGCCTGAGCTGGGCAAGTTGGAGAGAATCGTCCAATTTAACGAGAATCTGATTCTTTCTAACAAACTCGCCGGATTTGAAATATATGCCGTTAACCTGTCCCGCAACCTGGGTCGTTACGTTAACCGAATTTATCGCAGTTACGTTGCCTATCGTATGCATATAGGGCTGCCAGTCTCCTATTTTGGAAACGGCGACCGATACCGATGCGGAGGGGTATTTCATCATTTTCATCATCTGCCCGTTTTCATAGCCTTTGTATGCCTTATATCCGAATATTCCGCCGAATATAACGGCTAAAACAAGAAACGCTATTACAAATCTTTTAATCATAAAATTACCTTTTATTTAATTATTTCAGTTTATATTTCAATTTACGGAATTAATAAATTTACTGTTAAATTAAAAAAAACCGATTGACAATATGACTTTATAGTCAGTATAATTAGAATATAATAAATTTAAAATCCAGTCAATAAATTTTTAATACTATGAAAATAAATAAAATTTTGCTCTTGTTATTTTGCGCGGGCTTCAGCTCCGTTTTTATTCTGAGCGGCTGCAGTATGTTCAGCCGTCCCAAAAAAATTGCGGTAAAAATCCCTAAAAAGTTCAAATATGCCGTTAAAGCCGAAAATATTCCCGTAAAAAATGACTGGTGGAAAAACTTTAGGGATAAACAGCTCGATATTTTAGTCGATGAAGCGGTTAAAAACAATTTAAATTATCTCATCGCCGTAAAAAACATTCAGGTCGCCGAAACCTACGTTTCCCAGAACGAATCTAATTTATTTCCCGTCGTTAATTTCAGTTTCAGCGCTACGAGAAACAAACTTCCGGGCTATGAAACTTCGATATTTTCAGGCAACGGGTCTTCGGGCGCCCCTTCCACCGTAATTTATAATTTGAATCAGGCGGGGCTGAATGCTTCTTACGAATTGGACGTCTGGAATCAGGTAAGCAACGCCGTAAAACAGGCCAGAGTAAACGCTGCCGTTTCTAAGGAGGATGCCTGCGTAGTAAAATTGACTCTTATAAGCAATGTCGCCCAGGCTTATTTTCAGATATCAGCTTTAGAAAAGTCGGCGGATAATCTCAAAAAACAATATACTGCCGAAAAAAAAATTTTAAATCTTAACGTAATTCAATATAAAGACGGGCTTATAGATGCCGAACCTGTAGAGGCCGCAAAAACAAATCTGGAAATTTTAAAAACCGAATTAAACGATTCAATAAAACTTCAAGATATAACTAAAAACACGTTAGCTTATTATCTCGGAAAATTCCCCGAAAAATTTAAATTCAACGCTAATCCAAAAACAAGAGATATTAAAGGCTATAACGATATAAATTATTCCAAACTGATACCGCCGAATATTCCTTCGGAAATTTTAATTCAAAGACCGGATGTCAAAGAAGCCGAATATAACGTACTCTCATATGCTTACGCCAAAAAAGAAAGCCTTGCTAATTTTTTTCCGGTATTCAGCCTGACGGGAAATTACGGTTACGCAAGTCCGGGCTTAAACAATTTTATTACCGACACAAACAGCGTATGGAACTTCGGATTGGATATTTTGGCGCCTATATTTAATTATAAAACAAACATAAGCATATACAAAAGATCGAAACTGCAGTATCAGCAGGCAGTACTAAACTACAGAAACGCTATAATAAACGCTTTCAGCGAAACCGACAGCGCTCTTGCCGCTTATAAAAGAGATTATAGAATTTTAAAAAGCTATAAAAATAATTTTAACTATTCTAAAAAACTGTTCCATATTTATAAAATTCAATATAAGGCGGGGATTTCAAGCCAGATAACATATCTGACTTACAAATTAAATATGCTTAATGCGGAATACAACCTGATAAATCAAAACCTGCTTTTGCAGGAAAACGTCATAGGCGTTTATAATGCCCTCGGTATGGGACTAAAAAATAATTAATATTCAGGCAGATTTCTTAAATCCTTGCCTAATTCCATATAGAGAAGCAGTTCCATAATTTTCTGGGCATGGTCGGCAAACCTTTCGTATTTTCGGGCAATAAATATATAAGTTATATTGTTTTCAAGAGTAGTTAAGTTTCTTATGGAAGCGTTTATAATATCTACGACAATTTTATGGGACAGCATATCTATAACGTTTTCGTCTTTTATTATGACATCTTTCAACCCGATATTTTCTTTTGCGCCGTCCGCATACATTTTCATCGCCATTTTAAGCATTTCGCCATCCCTTGCGGCGACGTCTTCCAGATACGAATATACGCACTTAAACTCCTCCGAGTTCGATGTTCCGTCCGTAAGCTTAAGCCCTATCTGACACACGGAAGCGCATAAATCTCCCATTCTTTCAAGGTCGGTTATTATTTTCATCGTGGTCGTTATAAACATTAAATCCGCCGCTTCGGGCTGATATAACGCCAGAAGTTTTATACAGCTTTCATTAATGCTTACTTCCAGCGAATTAACTTTAAGGTCGTTCTTAACGGTCTCTTCGGCAAGATTTTTATCCCTCTCGAATAAAAATCTGGTTGCGCTGTTGAGCTGGCTGTTGACAATCTCGCTCATTTCTACGACGTTTTTCTTTAATTTCATAAGCTCGCTATCTAATATATTCACCGGAAATCCCTCTCTTTTATATGTTTTAGGTAAGGGGTAGACTTTAGTCTGTCCATTTACCGTTTTATTTTTAATATCTGCTCGTTATAAAATTTTCTGTTCTTTTGTCTTTAGGTCTCGTAAAGAAATTTCCTGCTTCATCGAATTCTATAAGTTCTCCGTCCAGAAAAAATCCGCTGTAATCGGAAATTCTGCCGGACTGCTGAACGTTATGGCTTACAACTATTATAGTATAATACTTCTTAAACGAATTTATCAAATCTAGTATAATGCTTGTCGAAACAGGGTCAAGATAAGCGGTCGGTTCGTCCATTAAGAGTATTGACGGATTGGTCGCTATCGCCCTTGCTATGCAAAGTCTCTGCTGTTGCCCGCCGGAAAGAGAAAGCGCGGACTTATTCAACTTATCTTTGACTTCGTCGTAAAGTCCTGAATATTTCAAACATTTTTCTACGCGTTCCACTATAAAATCCTTATTTTTTATGCCGTGTATTTTTAATCCGAAAGCTATATTATCGAAAATAGATTTTGGGAACGGATTAGGATTTTGAAATACCATACCTATATCTCTCCTTAATTCCACTACATCTACCGACTTATCGTATATATTTTTCCCGTTAATCAAAACTTCGCCGGTCAGTTTTGCACCTTCCGTGTAATCGTTCATCCTGTTAAGCGTCCTTAAAAATGTAGATTTTCCACACCCCGAAGGACCTAAAAGCGTGCATACCGAATTTTTTTTGAAATAAAGATTTACCGATTTTAAAAGATGGTATTTCCCGTAATAAAAATTCAGGTCTTTAACGTCGACTATTATATTATCGGCATTGTCTTTTTTTATATTTTCGGGCATAAAATTTTAATTCCCCCTATAAAATAAATCTTTTGGCTAAATAATTTATTAATCTTAACCCTAAATCCAATGCAAATATAAAGAACAATAAAACCACGGATGCCGCTTCCGCCTTGTAATGCAGTATTTTGGACGGTTCATGAATATATATAAATATAAGCATCGCCAAATCCCCCACGGCCCCGCCGGGACCGGTAACGCCTGTTGGCATGCCGGTATTATAATAGTTCGTAAATAAGAGCGGCGCCGTCTGTCCGATTATATTCATTACTCCCAGCAATATTCCTGTAAATATGCCTCCGAGCGCGGCTTTTAATATGACCGCCCGCGTAGCCTGCCATTTGGTAGCCCCAAGAGCGAGGGCGCCTTCTATATAGCTTGCGGGAATCTGATTAACCGCCTGCTCCGTTAGAAGCGTAATAATCGGGGTCATAATAAAACCGAGCGTAAGGCCGCCGGCAAGGGCCGAAAATCCAAAATGAAAACCTGGTCCCGCATTAGTAGAAAAAACATAAAAGCCGACAATACCCCAAACGATGGACGGAATCCCTATCATGAGTTCATTTAACAGCCTCAAAAAACCGTTTACCCTTTTTTTGCCAAAAAGCGACAGATATAATCCGGTTCCTATTCCGATAGGAACGGCAAGAATAGAGGCGATTACTATAAGATAAAGGTCTCCAATAACGGCGTTTAATATTCCGCCTTCGGCGCCTATCGGAAATCCGGTCGGAAGCGTCGAAATAAAATGCCAGTTAAGATATTTATATCCTATCGAAACAGCCTTATAAATAATGTGAAAAACCGGAAAAGAGCCTATAATAAACGCGGTTATCGCAAAAAATACGGCAACGTTATTATAAAATTTCTTCCTTTTAAGGTATCCTCTGTTTGCCGGAAATACCGGCTCATGCGATTGCTGTTCCATTTACTTTTATAAATTATATTTATTATGATTATCGACTGTTTCTTTAAATCAGCCGCCGCCGAACTGAGACCTGCTGAATCTTCCGCCTATAACCCTGTTTAAAATATTTCTTCCTATTATGTTAACTATAAGGCTTGTCAATAAAAGCACAAGCGCAAGTTCTACTTCCGCAGAAGCGTATATGGGGCTTATCACGGCAAACGTAAACGTGTTTGCAAGCAATGAAGATATAGTATAGCCTACGCTGAATAAAGATTTTGGCACGACTGCCTGATTGCCTATTAAAAGCACTACGGCTATAGTTTCTCCTATCGCCCTTCCGAAGCCTAAAATTATCCCCCCGTATATGCCGTTCAAGGCATAAGGCAGGGAAACGTCTTTTATGACGTCTAATTTTGTGGCTCCCATAGCCAGCGCCCCGTCTTTGGCAAGCTTTGGAACCGAAGCCAAAGAATCTTTGGTAATAGAAGATATTATAGGCAAAATCATAAATGCGACTATAATGCTTGCAGCAAGAATTCCGTACCCGATATTTTCCTCTACTTTTAAAAATGGGATGCTTGAAAAATGGGCGTCAAAAAACGGCTCTACAGATTCTCTCAGCCAAGGAACTATTGTTAATACTCCCCATACGCCGAAAACGACGCTTGGTATCCCCGCCAGCATTTCGACTATTACCGTAAAAATCCCCCTTAAAAAATACGGGCAGTATTCCTGTAAAAATATCCCTATACCGAAACTGAAAGGTATCGCAAATAATAACGCAAGAAAAGTAACGATAAAAGTTCCTGCAATAAAAGTCAAAGCGCCGAAGACCTCTTTGGGAGGATTCCATTCTTTTGTCCATAAAAAAGAAATGCCGTACCTGATAACGGAAGGATAGCTGTAATAGAGTATAATTATGACGGAAATTAAAAAAATCAGAACTACAGACAGAACAAAAACGGAAAGAATGAATTTAAACAGGTCGTCTTTGTATTTTAAGGTAAACATTAATTTGTTTAAAAAGGGACAAGCTTATGTTTGTATTAAGGGGGGTAGATTTAAATCTGCCCCCCTTATGTTATTTGTTAATTTGCAAATTTTTCTAATTATAGCATATTCCTTTTAATTTTTCTAAAAAAAATCATCGGACTATTTTACCTGGGCCAGAAGTTTTTTAACGTTAGGCATAACGGATTTCGGAAGCGGAGCGAAACCGGTTTTAACGGTGTATTTAGCCGCCTGTCCCGGACCAAGAGCCCATTTTACCAAATCCTTAATCGATTTTGTAGTGGCTGGACTCGGCTGGGTTCTCTTTATCATCCAGAATTCAAAGTTTGAATCGGGATAAGCGTTCTTAGCCGAAACGTTCCATACTATAGATTTATCGAAATCAGCCGGAAAATCTCCCTGTTTTAAAGCAGAGTTCGCGGCGGCGGCAATAGTTTTAACCGAACCTACGACGTAATTACCAGCTTTATTAAGCAGCGCGGCGCTTGCAAGATGATATTCCATAACCCAGCCGAGTCCTACGTAACCTATGCCTCCGGACGTGCTTTTAACGGCGGCGACGACTGCATCGCTTCCAAGATAACCGCTTCCCGCCGGCCAAGACGGGGATAAGCTTCTTCCCACTTTGCTTGCCCATGCTTTAGACGTATCGGTTAAAAGGCTTGTAAAATCAAATGTAGTTCCGCTCGCATCCGCCCTGTGTGTCACAAAAATACGAAGATTTGGAAATTTATACTGCGGGTTTAATTTTTTAAAGACGGGGTTGTCCCAGTTTGTAATCTTACCCATATAAATTTCCGCAACCAATTTCGGCGTCATTTTGAGATTTACGTTGTCATGTATGCCCGGGATGTTATAAATGACCTGGGCATCGTCAAGGGCGACAGGTACGTTTACTAAATTAGGATACCTCTTTTTAAAACTTTTTGTAAGATAAGCGTCAGATGCCCCTATGGTAATATTGCCGTCCGCGGCGTTTGATATACCGAAACCGGAACCCGTACTCGCAACGGAAACCGTAACTCCCGGATTAAGCTTATGATATTTAACCGCCCAGACCGAGTTTAATGGATAAAGCATGCTGGAACCGGAAATAGTAATCGTTCCCGCCGGAACTTTAGAGCTTGTTGCCGGTGCTTTAGACTTGGTGCAGCCCGCGGCAAAAAGGGACAAGGCAAAAACGGCAGAAGCAACCGTTAATCCTCCTAGCATTTTTTTCATACTGCTTTTGTTCATAAAATCTCCTCCGTAAATTAAATTAAAATTAGCAGCCAAAATTATCTACTTTTTACGCTTTAATCATATTAACAGATTATTGTTACAATTTTATTACATTTATGTTAAATTTTTGTAATAATTTATTTTTAATACAAAACGGCTGTGATATAATGATTACGGTAAAATAATATAACTATCAAAGTTTTTAAAAGGGGACAATATGAAAGCATTTAACATTTATAATCCTGTAAAAATACATTTCGGCGGCGGCTTAATCGGCGAAGCCGGAAAAATAGCCAAAAAATATTCTAATACCGCTTTAATAGTTACCGGAAAAAACTCTATGCAAAAATCGGGAACTTTAGACAGGCTTGTAAATATCCTAAAAGATGCGGGGGTTGCCCCGATAATATTCGACGGAATCACGCCTAACCCTACAACCTCTGAAATAGATTCGGCGGCGGTCATCGCAAGGGAAAAAGACGTCGGACTTATTATAGGTTTGGGCGGCGGAAGCCCTCTTGATTCCGCAAAGGCCGTTGCAGTTGCGGCAAAAGGCAATATTCCGGTATGGAACTATCTGAAAACTACGGCGGAGGAAGCACTACCGGTTATAACGATAGTTTCGACCTCTGGAACCGGCAGCGAGGTAAACAGATACTCGGTAATTACGAACACTGAGACCGCCGAAAAACCTGGATTCGGCTATGAATGTATGTATCCGAAAGAGGCGATAATCGACCCTGAAATTATGCTCTCAATGCCGCCTTATGTTACGGCGGCGACCGGCTTCGACGTGTTCGTCCACGCCTTTGAAGCTTTTACGGGAAGGGCGAAAAACGCTTTTTCTTCGGCATACTGCATGCAGGCATTTTATCTTTTAAAAAACAATCTGATTAAGGCATATAAAGAGCCGGATAATATCGAAGCAAGGGGGAATATGGCCCTGGCATCGGCTCTTGCCGGACTTGCGATAGATATTTCCGGCGTAGGCATAATACACGCTATGGAGCATCCAGTATCTGGAAATTATGCGAACGTAGCCCACGGAGCCGGTCTTGCCGCGTTGACGGTAGAATCCATGAAATACAACCTTGGAGCATGCAAAAGGGACTATATGCTTACAGCGCACCATTTCGGCATTAAAAGAGCGGGGAAAAGCGACGACGAATATGCTGCGTCTTTGATAGAAAAAATACAGGAAATATTAGCGGCTTTAAATTTAAATATCGGGTTGAAAGGCCTAGGCGTGGAAAAAAGCAAACTTGCTAAGATTGCCGGAGAAGCTTTTACTACGATGGGCTTTGCCGTTCAGAACAATCCGGCGGAAGCCGGCGAAAAAGAAGTTTTAAAATTGCTTGAAGCAAGTTATTAAAATTTAATAATAAAATTTATAATTATTTTTCAGGAGAATTTATGCTTTCAACATTTAAATTAAGATTATATATCGCGGCGCTTGCAATGTTTATTATTTTTTTAATTTTAAATTTTTTCCTTTTAGGCTTTATAGGTAAAATAAAAAACCGTTCGTATATACAAGCTGTTTTAGGCTCTACCTCTATTTCACTGCTAAGGGTTGACAGAGATGCCTCTAATTTAATATATCTGGCTAAACTTAGAGAATCTAATCTTAAAATTGCCAAACTTACTAAAAAAACATACGATACCGCATCTATAGATAAAAAAATAAATGATTTAGCCGATAAAATCAAATCTGCAAGAAAAAATAATATAATTGCTATAAACGGTTTTTATTCCGGGTTTCAAAGGGAGCATTTTAAAAAACTTTTTGGAATAAAAAAAAGTCTGCTAATAAGACCGGGTAGTTTAAAAACTCCAACGGCTAAAGAAAAAATGGCAGAACTTAAGCAGATTATGTCCAAGTATAGGCCTAACATAACTAAATTATTAAAAAATCCGCAGAAAGAAGGATTAACGGCAAGGCCGGAATATTTTAACGCCAATATCGATAAGATTATAAAATTGCTGGATTTCGACAGGTATGCAATGTCTTCCGGTATGAGTAAAAAAATCAATTTTCTATTCGATTTGTTTATTGCGGTGCCGTTTTTTATGCTTATAGCCCTCCTGTCGGTCAGTTATTATTTCAAAAAATTTTTAATAGACGAACTTGAAATAGCTATTATAAAAGTCAAAGACGTGGCGGGCGGAGATTTATCTTCAAAAATAAAAGTTAACGTAAATCCAAAAAATGAAATAGGAAGATTGATTAACCATGTAAATACGCTTATCGAATCGTTTGCGGGCAACGTAAAGTCTATCAATAACGCCGCAAATTCTATTTCAGGGCAGGGTGAAGAGCTTAACCATTCCTCAAAAGAGTTGGAAAAAAATCTTGAAAATATGAGGCAAAACAGTTCTTCAATAATAGCGTCTATAAAACAAATTACGTCGGCTATCCTCGAAGTGGCTAAAAATTCCAACTCTGGGGCGCAGGAAGCCGACCGCACCCAGAAAGCCACCGAAGAAGGATACGATGCCGTTCAAAACGTTATCAAAGAAATAAATTCTATCGAGGCCGCCGTCGATAATACATCTTCGGTAATGGAAGAACTGGGCGCGTCCTCGCAAAAAATAGGCGATATCATCGCCGTCATCGACGAAATTGCCGACCAGACAAACCTGCTGGCTCTTAACGCTGCCATAGAAGCCGCAAGAGCAGGAGAACAGGGGAGAGGATTTGCCGTAGTAGCCGACGAGGTAAGGAAATTAGCTGAAAGAACTTCGAAAGCCACAAAAGAAATTACCGCAACCATAACATTTATTCAGGACGACACGGCAAAAGCTATCGACTCGATGCTTAAAGGAAAAAATAAGGTAAAAAACGGGGTCGATGTCGCAAAAAAGGCAGGAGAAAGGATAGAAGCCATAAAAGAACTGACGAATAAACTTAAAGATATGATTACCCAGATAGCGACTGCCGCCGAGGAACAATCTACTGCCGCCGAGGAAATCTCGGCTTCTTCCGATTTAATCCTGAGGGCTCAAGAAGCTACATCCGCCAGCACCGGTCAGATTCAGATAAGTTCTCAGGAGTTATCGAATCTTGCTTCATTATTGTCAAAAAATATTAGCATTTTTAAATTATGAGTTTTTTCTTTAAAGAAAGCAAAAGGAAAACAGAACTCCGAGCTTTGCCGAACAAAACAGGAAAATATTAAGCGGCATCGCTTCCCGGGTTTTCTGAAAACAAAAACCGGCTGTTTATTCAAATAAATAGCCGGTTTTAATATTTTTGTGGGTTTTTTATGCGGCGTTATAATTGAGGGATACTTCGAGGGGTTTATTCTGCAGCGCGCTTATGTTTAAAATGGAAAACCCGATAACAGCACCGTTCTCGTCAACCTTTTCCATTACAGCATCGTTCGAGGTTTCCTTGAAATATCCTTTCTTCTTTTCGAACATTACCTCGAAATAATCCCCTTCCTTGTCGTAATATACCGTTATCTCTTTTGCCATAATAATTCCCCTTTTTTAACCGTGTCCGTAAAATAAGAAGTTATAATAAAATTATCGTCCTCTTTATTTTTCACGACAACGCATAAATATTTTTCTCCAATTGGAGTGTTTTTATAGTTTCTATAAAATAATTCAACACTTACATCTACTTTTGATTTTACAACTATATCGGGATTTTGTAAAGTTTCTTGAATTTTACCCATTTCCCCATTCATCTCATAGTGGGTGCTTTCAATATGGCTTTTTCTTTCACATGAAAACCTTATTCTTCGCTTAAAAAAATCTTCTAAAAATGAATTAAATTTAATTTCCATATGTTTATTTTAAATGGAGTTTTGTGTGGTGCGCCCAGAGGGATTCGAACCCCCGGCCTGCAGATTCGTAGTCTGACGCTCTATCCAGCTGAGCTATGGGCGCTTGTAGATTTGCAATATAGCAAAAATTGCGGTTAAGACGGTTATGTCTTTAGCGTGCTTGTTATTACTATACTTTAAATGATTGATTTTATGTTATTAATTATATATAATAGTTTGACTTAACGCAAATTAAATAATCATTTTTTGCCGTCTTACATCATTCACTTTTTACCTGCCCCCGTAGCTCAGTAGGATAGAGCAGAGGTTTCCTAAACCTTTGGTCATCGGTTCGATTCCGGTCGGGGGCACCACTTAAACCGCAGGAATTAATCTTCCCGTTATAAAACTCTCTTGACAATTTTTTAGTATGGAAAATGCTAATTTTCTATTTTTGTGACGTATTGCTCTCTATATCCATAAGAACTGAAATAAGTTCGGCATAAGCCCATATCAATAAAAATACCAATATCGTCACTATAATACCGCCGAACAAAGAGAAGAAAAACGACGAAAGCGCAGACCCGAAATTAAATCTGCCCGCCCCGAACATCTCCGCCATTTTTCCCGCCTCATCCGCCCATACAAACGACATAATTAAAGTGCCTATTAAACCCACTGCAAGATAAATTATGGCGATAATTTTTAAAATAAATGCTATAAGGGAAAGTGCAGGGTATTTCGAATCATTTTTTAAGGTTCCCTTAATTTTAAAATAAGAAATGTAATTCATAGATACCTCCCAAATTATAAATATAATTATTCATAAAATCTTAATATATTATCCACCGCGGTTCTTGCCGTTTTTATATTATTTATAGGACTTTCTTTTTTATAATATCCTATCGTAATGCCTAAAAGAAATTTTTCGCTGTTTCCGAGATTAAAAGCTTCTCTTAAAATATCCGGATATCTGACTAAATACGCCTGCGGACAGGCGCCCAATCCAAGATCGTGAGCGGCCAAAAGAATATTTTGAACAAACATTCCGCAATCCAGAGTGGACCAGTGCCCCAATTTCTCGTTCATATATACGAAAATTGCGGTTTCCGAACCAAAAAAAAGATAATTATTCAGCGATATTTCTCTCCTTTTCTCTTCGTCGTCCCTTGAAATGCCGAGAAATTCATATCTTTGCTTTCCAGTTTCGAAAATATTTTTAGACTGTTCCTCCGGCCAGAATTCCGGAAAAGGAAAATCAGGACTTCCTTGACTGCCGTCCCGCGCCAGTTTATAAATTTTTCCTTTGATAAACTCTGATGTTTTTCCGGTCGAAACCGCAACTTTCCAAGGTTGAGAATTAGCCCACGATGGCGCATGAGAAGAAGTTTCGATTAATTTAATGAGCAAATCTTTAGGTACGGGTATGTTTTTAAAATCCCTTTTAGAAGAACGGTTCATAATACATTCTGTTAATTCCATTTATTTGCCCCCTTTTTCCCCTTATTTGTATATGTTTTCTTCAGCCGGAAACACTCCGCTTTTAACTTCTTCTTTATATGTTTTTAATCCGTCTATTAGTATAGAACGCGAATCTGTAAATTTCTTGACGAATTTAGGCGGCTTTTGAGGCAGCATTCCGACGGCATCGTAAAATACCAGAACCTGGCCGTCGGTAAACCTCCCCGCGCCTATGCCGATTGTGGGAATTTTTATATTATTCTGAACGCTTAACGCCGCTTCTTCCGGCATTGCTTCCAATACTATCATAAACGCGCCCGCATCTTCCAAGGCTTTAGCGTCGTCAACAAGCTTTTCTATCTGCGGTTCTATTTTGCCCTGAACCTTATATCCGCCAAGTACGTTAATAAATTGAGGCATAAGCCCTATATGCCCGATTACTGGAATACCGTTCTCAACCAGCCTTTTAACTGTACCGGCGATAACTTTTCCTCCCTCGGTTTTAACAGCGTTGACTCCGCTTTCTTTGAGTATTCTGCCTGCATTCATTAAAGCCTGTTCCGCATTTACCTGATAAGACATAAAAGGCATATCGCATACGGTAAACACGTCTTTTAAAGCATTCTTAACGATTTTTGCATGATAAATCATTTCTTCCAAGGTAGCGCTTATAGTATTATCTTTCCCCTGAACGGTAGTCGCAAGAGAATCTCCGACCAGAACTATGTCGATACCGGCTTCTCCCGCAATACCCGCCTGAACAAAATCATAAGCGGTTATCATTGCGATTTTTTCGCCGTTTAGTTTCATTTTAATAAAATCGTCTATTCCTTTAGGCATAATTAGTAAGGTTTAAGTTTTTTTTATAATCCGGCTTTGTACTCTAAAAATTTAGAATAATTCTCCGAAACAATAGACGCAAAAGCGGCGGAATATAATCTTGCCTCTACGTTATCCGACCTTGAAGTAAGCACGACCGGAATTTTAAGTCCGACGACTACCCCTGCTACTTTTGCTCCGGCCAGATATTCCAGGTCTTTAAACAGTATATTGCCGGATTCTATATTCGGCACTACGATTATATCGGCATCTCCGGATACCTCGCTTTGTATTCCCTTTTCAACCGCCGCTTTTTTTGAGATTACGTTATCGAAGGCAAGCGGGCCGTCCACTATCCCTCCGGTAATTTGTCCTCTTTCCGCCATTTTAGAAATAACTGCGGCATCTAAAGTCGAAATTATTTTAGGATTTACCGTTTCTACGGCGGATAGCATAGCGGCTTTAGGTCGCTTGATGCCGAGCATTATGCATACGTCTATCGCATTTTGAAGTATTTGGGCTTTTTGCGTAATATCCGGATTAATGTTAATTGCGGCATCGGTTATGGATATTAATTTTTTATAGGTTTTGATTTCCATCAAAAATATATGCGAAACAAACCTGTTGGTCCTTAAGCCGTTTTCCGCATGGAGAAGCTGGTGCATTAATACATCCGTATGAATATGCCCTTTTATTATTATATCTATTTTTTTCTCTGACGCAAGTTTAACGGCGATATAGGCGGCATTTGCATCGTTTTCGGCATCTATTATTTCAATATCTTTTGAATTAAAGCCGTTTAAGCGGATGTTTTTAAGAAGTGAAAGTATTTTATTTTTATTTCCTATTAATTTAGGAATTATTAAGCGGTTTTTATAAGACTTAAGTATGCCCTCAATGACAAGATTTTCCTCTGCAACAACCACTGCCGCTCTTTTAGGAGAAAAAAGTCCCGCCTTTTCAATCAAATCGTTTAATTTTTTCAGCATTGAAAATGTCGGATGCAAAAACTAAACTATTTTGCTTAATAAATTGCCGCTTTGGTTGGCGCCTACGGTAATGGGCTGTCCGCCGTTATTATACTGCTGTTGGTTAGCCGCATTGCCGCTAGACTGAAGATTTTGCACGCTCTGATTGAGATTCGCCGTTGACTGGTTAAGAGCATCGACCATACCTTGGTTAAGAGTATTAACCGTATTTAACACCAATGCCGCAGTTTTGTCGGCAGCATCGTTAGGACCGGATATATTTTGATATTGGCCTTTATTGGCATCGGCTTGATTGCTTTGAAAAAGCTGGGAAGCCGTAGGATTGCCGTTTATTCCCTGAATCATTGTAATCCCCTCCTTCTAAAACAGTTATTAACGCTAATACTGCTTCTTATTTTTATAATATCACAAAAATAGATATTGTCAAATTTTTTGAGTTTTATTTTTTGAGTTTTATTTTACGTATTTTATTTTACGCGCTGAATTTAATATATTTATCTTTTGCGCAGCCGCAGACGGGACATTTATCCGGCGCTTCCGCTCCGACATGGGTATGGCCGCAGACCGGACATATATAGACCGTTTCTCCGTCGAAATCTTTACCGGAGGCATCGAGTTCTTTTGCCTTTTTATATATCTCCCTGTGTATTTTTTCGGCTTCCAGCGCATAATGCGTAGAACGCACGGCTTCCTTTTCGCCTTGAAATTTAGCTACTTCATAAAATACCGGATACATCTCCTCTATTTCATAATTTTCGCCGTTATATGCCGCGGCAATATTTTCTTCGGATTTTTTAATGCCTCCAAGCGCCCTTAAATGATTTTTTGCGTGAATGAGCTCAGCTCTGGCTATAGCTCTGAATACGTTAGCTAATTTAGGTTTGCCTTCCTTCTGCGCCTCTTCCGAAAAAATCATATACTTTACGTGCGCCTGACTTTCGCCGGCAAAAGCGGTTTTTAAATCTTCTTCCGTCATGCTTCTCATTTTTAAATCCTCCTATAATTATATTAATAAAAATATACGTTCGATACTGCAATGAAATAATTTTTTAAATACGCTGCATATGCTTTTATAATTTGTCTGTATTTTTTATAGCCCTTAACGGATACCGCCGGCTTTTCCGATTCAAATTTATAAACACAGCTTAACTCGGCTTTATTTTTTGAAAACGAGCAGTTTGAATAAGCGGAACCCGCTTCATTGTTAAATTTTAACGGCGGCGGCAAATAATATATACCCGATTTTTCCGGAATTTTCATTTTAATTTTGCCGATATGCTCAAACGGGTAGCCTATTATTAAGGGATAAAGCCTTTTTCTCTTTAAAACAAGGCGTATCAGGCTCATATCTACCGGCATTACCGAATGAAATACTAATTTATCTCCTTTTAATACTCCATAATTCCTATCGATAAATTTTATATTAAGCTTTACATTTTTATTAATTTTCTTAATATTTTTATATTTAAAACTTTTTATATAGGCTCCCGGAACAAAATCATATAAAAAATTTGCCGCTTTAATCTTTTTATGATAATTATTTATATTTTTAAGCGAAGTTCTTTCGAAATTAGAATACAATCCTTTATAAATTATTGAAATCCTGCCCCTTAAAGTTCCGCTTTTAGCAAGCCTGCCTTTAAATAATAAAATTTTTTCGTTCTGTTCAGGCTTCTCAGCAGGGGTAGAAACGAATTTAAAGCTGCCGCGCCCTATAATCGCGGCACCTTTTCTTCCTGCTAAACCGAAAGGAATCCTAAAAGCTTTATAAGAAGAAGAGTCGGGGTATAAATAATACTCTTTATTTTTACCTTTTTCCTTTAAAGTAAAACCTACTATAACGGAATCGAACTGCTTAAGAGAAACGTTTTTGATATTTAAGTCCGCTGTATTTAACGACGGTATGAGAATGGGGTACGCATTGATGCCTTCAATCTTCAGCATCGTTATAAGCAGAGCGGCTAAAGATTTCGAATCTCCGTAACCGTTTGCAAACGTTGTGTCTGCCGGCTCCGGTTTGTAACCGTTTATACCGTAGCCTATTCCTATATATCTAAAAGATTTTACAAAGCTGTAATAAATTGAAACCGCCTTTTGTCTGCCGCTCTCGTCTTTATCCGTTTTAACGGCCGATTTAACGAATTCTTTTATCTTGCCCGTAGGTTTTTCCGCTTTCATAAACATTGCATTTATTCTGTTAAGGAGATTGCTCCACGAATTATAAGTAGATAAGGCGATATAGCTTCTTAAATTTTTTATAGGCGGCATATAGGATTCCTTTTTTATTGCCGCAACATTTCTAAGGGATGCGCCGAGTTTTATGAACTTTTTATTTTTAATATAAACGAACTTTTTTGAAACTGCATATTTGCTTAATTTATGCAAATACAAATTAAGATTAATCCCTTTCGGATATATCAACGAAAAATCAATTTTTCGAACCGGTATAGTATAAGAAAAATAGCCCGTATAAAAAACGCCGTTTTTAATCAACGGCTTAAAATTGTCTATCTCATAGGAAAAATTTATTACCGAGCCGTCTTCGACCGCCGGCATCGAAAGAGTAAGATATTTTATGTCGGAATAATCGGGGTAATTAACCGCAAAGTCTGGAGAAACAATATTAACTGCATGCTTGCCGACGGGAACTTTAAACATCCCGTTAAGCAAAGTATATGCGTAAAGTAATTTAATTTTTTGATATTTCTCGGAAAAAGGGACTATAACCTCGGAATACTTGTTAATTCCTCTCTGCGACAGTATTTTTACCGACTCGGTTATATATGTTTTGAGTTCGTAATTTTTATTTAATTTCAGAAGAACGTCTTTTTTGAGTATGTAAGCCCCGAAATTTTTGCCGTCTTTTTCTATACTGCCTCCCCGCTTAACGGCGGCGGCATGCGAAAAAGCAGGATTTATAAGATTAGGAGCCGAAATAAGAATAAAAGCCGAAAAAACAAGAAATAATAACGATTTTAATTTTTTGATTTTCATCAATAAGAATCCTTCTTAAGAAATTAGAGTTTGATTGCAAATATCATAAATACCACATTTTTCACAGTCCGCTTCGTTCCTGTTTTTTTTGCATAAATCTAATATTCCCAACCTTGTAATTGCAAAATCATATTTTACCGGGTCGGAATAGTCAAGTTTTTTGAGATTTTCGGTTATCTCTTCCGCCATTTTAAAAGAAGGGTTTTTGCGGGCTGTTAAACCTATATACCGGCTGATTCTGCCTATATGGGTATCTACCGGCATTATCAGCTGATAAGGCTGAATGCCGCCCTGCCATATGCCTAAATCAAGGTTGTCTGAATTCCTTACCATCCACCTTAAATATAAATTTATTCTTTTGCACGGACTGTTGTCTGCCGGAGAGGTAAAAAAGAAATGCACCATGGAATCTTCCGGCGGTGTATCCTTACCGTAAACGGGTGAAAAATCGACAAGTTTTATGGCTCTTTTAGAAAAACTAACCAAGGCGTTTTTTAGATTTAAATCGGATGAATTATAGCCTTTAAGGAAAAAATTTTCTATAGAACCGTATTTTTTTAGTATTTCGCTTAAAACCAAAAACAGGGCTGTAACGTCTTTTTCTTTGATAAAGCGATAGTAAAAACCTTTAAATAATTTTAATCCTTCGGCAGTATCGAAATTTAACGTAAATTCATAAAATTTATGATTAACGATTTTATCTATTTTATTTAATACTTTAAGAATTTGGCTCACACCGCCGAATGCAAAGCCCGCCGCTATAAATCCGGCAATCTCGATATCTTTCGGGTCGTCGAATTTATGGGCGAAACCGAGCGGGTCGGAATAAAGATAGGATTCTTCGTATTTATTATATAAATCTTCGAGACATTCCTTTAATTTTAATGTTTTATTGCCTTCGCCGAACGATTTAACCTGACTGATAATCCCGTCTTTGTAAACAAACGTCTTGCCGCCGGGAAGAGACCAGCAGTCGCCTTCTTCAAGCGGATAAGGAACGTTTATCCCTCTGCCGATAAAAACTTCTTTTCCGCCTATTTTCGTATAAAAGTTAAAATCGTTATCTTCCCAGATTAAAGACCCGCCGGAAACCGCAGCGCCGCCCCCCGAATCTTTACCCGAATTTAATTTATTTGACCCGCGTTCCGACGGCTTTTTGCCTTTTTTATGTTTAAAACTCATTCCAGATAGGACTCCGTTTTAAAAAAATTACAAAATTTTCCTTTTTAATTTGTATTATAATACTTATGAATCCTGCGTTATTTTATATGCAAAATCCATTCCGAATTTTTCGCAGTTAAGCAAGTCTTCTTCGAAGGGCGTCATTTGAATTTTTAATCCTTCCTGAACAATAATAAACCTAAGGCTTTTAAGAATATCCTGCACCATCTGAACCGCCTCCCCGCTCCAGCCGTAACAGCCGAACACGGCGGCTTTTTTATTCTTTACGTTAAGCATGACAAGAGACGATATCATATCGAATATAGGTTTGGGCGGTTTAGCGTTTAACGTGGGTGAGCCTACCATTACGGCATCGGCTCTTTCTATTTCATCTACGACGTCTTCAATATTCCGTTCGACTAAGTTTATCAGGGAGACATCCGTAAGTCCGTCTATACTTGCGCCTTTTGCAATGTGCTTTGCCATTTCTTCGGTATTGCCGTAAGCCGAAGCATAAATTACGGCTACCTTTTTAACGGCTGAATCCGCATTGGATGTTTTACTCGCTTCTATATACCAGTCTATATATTTTTTTAAATCTTTTCTTAATATAGGACCGTGCGATGGGGCTATAACGTCTATATCATAATTTTTAAGTTTTTCCAAAGCGCTTAATGAATAGTTCTTGAAAGGCCTCATTATATGGGTGAAATAATATTTGAAGTCTTCGAAGGCCTCGTCTTTATCGGCTAATAAATCGTTAAAAACATCTGGGTCACAGTAATGGGCTCCGAAGAAATCGCAGGGAAACAGGATTTTATCTTCTTTCAGATAAGTAAACATCGTATCCGGCCAGTGCAGAAAGGGAGCGCTTATAAACCGCAGAGTTTTTCCGCCCAGATCGAGCGAATCTCCATCGCCGACCGTAATATTATTATAATCTTTTTTAATAATATGTTTTACAAAATGATGGGCATTTTTCGAATAGACTAATGTTGCGTCTTTTGCAATGTCTTTAATCAGATGAAGCGCCCCCGAATGGTCAGGTTCGGTATGGTTTATAACTATGTAATCTATTTTGGATATGTCCGTTATGCCGCTTAATTTATTTATCAGCTGGTCTTTAGTATTGAGTTTCACGGTGTCTATCAGGGCGGTTTTTTGGCTCCCCTGAATAAAATAAGAATTATAAGTCGTTCCGTTAGCGGTAGGTATTACTATATCGAATACTCTTAAATCGGGATCGAATGCTCCGGTATAAAACACGCCGTCTTTTATCTTGAGGGCATTTTGAGATAAATAGTTATTATTGTCGATATCCATAGACTTAAACCTCCTATTTAAGTTTAAGATCGAGTCTTTATAAATTCAATTTAATAAATATACTTTTTATTATTATATCATATATAATTGTTAATTATAAGAACCTAAGGGCTGAAACATGAAAGAATTAAGTATCTACATTCATACGCCGTTCTGCAAAAGCAAATGCAATTACTGTAGTTTTTATTCCATACCTTTATCAAAATTAAAGCCGGCAGGCAATTCCGCCGATTTCGAACAATATGCCGGACTTTTGATAAAAGAAACGGAAATTATGTCCGAAAAATATTCTCTTGAAGGCTCTCATATAAACAGCATATATCTCGGCGGAGGCACTCCGTCTATTATGCCCGTAAACTTTTTTGACAACTTGATGGATTATATACGGAAAAGCTTTAAAATTGCGGAAGATGCCGAAATAACCGCGGAGATAAACCCCGAAAGCGGGGACTTAGAAAAATTATACGCACTGAAATCGCTTGGAGTAAACCGACTGTCTATCGGAGCGCAAAGTTTTGACGACGGCGCGCTAAAAACGGCGGGCAGGATACATAATAAAAATGATATTTATAACGCGGCAAACAACGCAAAAAAAGCCGGATTTAAAAATATTTCGCTAGATTTAATAATAGGGCTGCCGGGGCAAACCGAAGATATTTTCTACAATGACGCAAGGGCAATACTGGATATAGAGCCGGCGCATATTTCGGCTTATATGCTCAGCATCGAAAAGGGTACGAAATTCTATAAAATTTACGATGAAAAAAACGGTGCCGGATTTACACCGGAAGAAAACATAGCGGAATATTACGAAATATTATGCGGATTGTTAGCTGAAAAAAGCTATATCCGCTATGAAATATCTAATTTTTCGAAAGCAGGATACGAAAGCAGGCATAACATAAACTACTGGAATAGGGGCGAATATTTAGGGATAGGCCCTTCGGCTTCATCTTTTTTAAAATTTGAAGACGGAAAAGAAATCAGAAAAACCAATGCATCGGATTTAGATAAATATGCGGATAATATTTCAAAAAAAACCGGCGATAATAAAAATGGGCGGGGGTTTATCGAAATACTGACGGAAAAAGATAAAATAAACGAGGAAATATTCCTAACTTTAAGAACGGCTTCCGGAATTAACGCAAAAAGGCTATCGGAATTAGCCGGTCAGGAAGTTATAGATAAATTCATAAAAGAAGGGCTTATGCAGAATTTTAAAGAAAATATTATACTGACTTTAAAAGGCGCGCTTTTATCGTCCGAAATATTCGCCCGCATTATGATTTAACACTTTTATATTGAAATATAACCGTTCAATATCTATAATATAGTAATATAAATTCTTATTCTGATTATATGGAGAGATGGCCGAGCGGTTTAAGGCGGCGGTCTTGAAAACCGTTGATGCTTAAAACATCCGGGGGTTCGAATCCCTCTCTCTCCGCCAGTTATGACACTCAAGTAGTTTTCAGCATATAATTCATTACGGCAGTTTAGAGAGGGATGAGAACCCCCGGTAAGGGCGCAGCCCGCAAGGGGAAGTTCGCAAGGTTTTAGACTTTCCGAAGATACGTAAGCAGGCGTTTACAAAAGCAAAGCTTTTGTGCCTGCTGAAGTGCCAATCCCTCTCTCTCCGCTAATTTGCAAAATTAGGATTTTGAAAATTGGCGGTACTGTTTGGACGAAATCCGAACCTTTTTTGAGCAAAATCTGGATGATTTTACGGATTGAATCCCGCTCAGCGTTTCCGCCCGTCTCTGCTTCGCTTCAGCGAGCAAAACAGAAAAATTTTCTCTACATTTTTTAATCGCACGCCCCCAAAATTTTTTCAATTAAGGAAACGAAAATTTTTCTGTTTTGATATTCCGCTTTTGGCAAAATGGCAGAAACGCTCCCACCCCAACCCCTTTGCGGGCGACATCAAGAAACTCCTTTATTTTTGTTGCTGTAAATTAAAAAATTCGGTATCATAATGATATAGATAATTTCTCAATAGTAATAGCATATCCTATATTATAGTATATATATTATCGTATCACAATGTCTAACACGACACCAATTATTACTAAAAACATTAAAAAACTTAGGAAAGAAAAAGGATTGCCTCAAGACAAACTTTCAAGGTTAGCGGATGTGGCTCATGCCACGATTATTAAAATTGAATCGGGTGGAATAAAAGCCCGACTATTGACGCTGTTAAAAAAATAGCCAACGCGTTAGGCGTTAGCTTGGATACTTTAATAAAAAAATAACCAATGCCAATATTTAATGATTTAAATTTAGATAAATGGAAAGAGTCGGAAATTTGGACTGATAGTCTTTGGATAATTCCTGAAAGAGATAAAACGGGAAAGCACAACGGCTTTTATCACGGAAATTTTGTTCCGCAAATTCCGCACCAGTTAATTTTGAGATATACCAAGAAAAATGAAATCGTTTTTGATCCATTTTTAGGAAGCGGAACAACTGCTTATGAAACAGAAAGTTTAAATAGAAATTTAATCGGAATTGATATTCAGAAAGAACTTATTGATTATGTCGGTAAAAATATTGAACCAAAAAATAATTTTTCCGAGCTAATCGTTGGCGATAGCACGAAAATTGAAACTTTTGAGAAGGTAAAAGAAATTTTTAAAAATCACAAAAAGAAAAGTGTGCAAATGGCAATATTACATCCGCCCTATGCCGATATTATAAAATTCAGTGATTTAAAGGATGACTTATCAAATGCAAAATCATTAAAAGAATTTTTAGAAAAATTTTCTCAGGTTTTAGAAAATACAATCGAGGTTTTAGAAAATAACAGATATTTAGCAATTATTATCGGCGATAAATATTCTGCCGGCAAATGGATACCTCTTGGATTTTATTGTATGAATGAAGCTCAAAAGTTAGGCTTGATGCTGAAAAGCGTTATAATAAAGAATATGGCTGGCAATCGCGCCAAACAAAACAAAGAAGGGATTTGGCGATATAGGGCGCTTTCAAGCGATTATTATATTTTTAAACACGAATATATTTTAATTTTCAAAAAATAATTATGGAAGATATCAAATTAGAACTATCAGAAGATTTAGCGAAAAAAATACTAGGTAGTAAGGACAATGCTTTAAAATATTTGTTACACATCAATGATAAATATAAAAAAGTAGCGGGATTAGAATTTAAAATTTGTAAACATGGTAAAAACAAGGGTCAAAATATGCCTTGTATTGATCCTCAAAATATATGGAAAATCGTAGTTAATAATTGGGATTACGAGCTAAGCAAAAACGCAATACGCAAGTTGTTTGAGGAAACAGAAAAATATAAAAGCGGAAAAGACGCCAACAATGTTATGGATTTATTGGTTAAAGAATGGGGATCATTGAAGTTGGGCAACATAGAATGGCCTTTCTCTCAAGGCGATTTTGACGGTTTCGTCCAGAGAATAAATTCGGAAAACAGCGGCGGGCTTGTTAAGGATGAAAAAGTCAAAGTAGCGGCGGTCAAATACAGAAGAATTAAGGAAATAAACACTGTTAGAAATGATTTTATCGAAACTTTGATTTTCGAAAAAAATGAGAATATTTTACCTACTCTTAATCACCGCAGAGGAGTTGATTTTTTCATTGACGGCGTTTCTTTTGATCAAAAAGTCGCAAAAAGTCCGACTAATCAATTTAAGACAAAATTTAAAGATAATTGGAAAGAAGAGGCAATTAAAAATCCTATGCTAGTTGCAGAATATTTATACAAATATCAAGACGAGGGAAGATTTGGAGCTGATCCAAGATTATTAGTAGTTTATCTTGATGAGGATATTTCAATCCAAAAAATTAGGGGAACAATAAAAAGTACTGACCTTACTAAACCAATTGAAATTAAATTTAGCTTTAAACATAAAATTGATGGAGATAAAAGTTACAAAGTGTCTTGTTTTGTAATTCTATTGCATAACTAAAATCATGAATTATATCGGCAGTAAATTATCATTGTTGGAATTTTTGGAAGAATCAATCAATAAAGTAGTTGATAAAAACTGCGCTACTTTTTGCGACTTATTTGCGGGAACTGGAATTGTTGGAAGTTATTTTAAAAGAAAGGGCTATAAAATAATCGCAAATGATATTCAATATTACAGTTATGTTCTAAATAGACACTATATCGGAAATCATAAGGAATTATCGTTTTTAAAATTAACAAAAGAAATTCCTGATTTAAAAAATATTGAGGTAAAAAATCGTAAAAAATTTGTTTGCGATTATTTGTCAAATTTAAAAGGAGTAAAAGGATTTATTTATAAAAATTATTGCCTTGGCGGAACAAAAGACAACGAGGAGCCGCGACAATATTTTTCCGATGAAAACGGTATGCGGTGCGACTCTATTCGTCAAAAAATTGAAAAATGGAAAGAGCATAGTTCAATTTCTGATGACGAATATTATTTTTTGATAACCAGCTTGGTTGAGTCAATTGATAAATACGCAAATACGGCCTCTGTCTACGGCGCTTTTCTGAAAAAGTTAAAAAAAACAGCCCAAAATAATTTAATTTTAAAACCCGCTGAATTGATAATAAACGACCAATATCATGAAGTTTTAAATATGGATATAAATGAAATCGCTAAAAAAGTTAGCGGGGATATTTTGTATCTAGACCCACCTTATAATCATCGCCAATATGCAACAAACTATCATCTTTTAGAAACAATTGCTAAATATGATAATCCAAAAATATACGGAAAAACTGGCTTGCGTGAGTATCAAAATCAAAAATCCCTCTATTGTTCAAGGACACAAGCAAAAAAAACTTTTAAAGACTTAATTATGAAAGCAAAAACAAAATATATTTTTTTAAGCTATAACAATGAGGGTTTAATGACATTGGACGACATCAAAGAGATAATGAGCCTGCGGGGCAAATACGGGAATTTTACGAAAGAATATAATCGTTTTAAAGCGGATAAGTCAGAAAATAGAAATTTTACAGCGAACAAGACGACCGAGTATTTACATTATGTAGTTTGTGAAAAAGCATAAACTATAAACTACGAAATATGGAAATCCGTAAAATACAAACTATAAAAAATTACAAATCCTTTTCGGATTTTTCTTGGGTCAAATTTTGCAAAGATCGTTCTAATAATGAGCAGGTACTTTCTAATTACAGTGTAATCTTTGGAGAAAATGGCTCTGGGAAGTCGTCAATTTGCAATATCTTAAAAAATCTTTCCCAAATTCAAAATTTCCCAAACACCTCACCCGATCTTGCAGAAATAGAAATAAAAAATGGAAGCAATCAAGTTTATAAGTTTGAAAATGGAAGTTGGACGCCAAATCAGTTAAATAAAAATTCCTTTTTATTTTTTGATGTCGATTTTATTAGCGCCAATGTTCATACACACGGCGAACGGTCAAATCAACAAGGCAAACATTCACAAAATTCAGGGAAAATGATTATTGATTTGGACGATAAAGCAAATCGACTAAAAATCGTTGTAAAAGAAAAGGAGGAAGAATCTGATAATTTTGACAAAAATAACGCCGAAATTTTGAAAAAAAGTTTTATCGATAAAGACAAAGAGCTTTACGCTATTTATAAAGATAAAAGCGACCAAGAAATAAAGGATGAAATTTCAAAAAAACAGGGAGAAAGCAAAAAAATCGAGATGGATTTATCAGCATTGCAAAAGATAAACAAAAAATATTCGGAAATAAGTCAGTTGCCTATAATCAATCAGCTTTCTTTTCCCTCTTCGATATCCACAAAAGCAATCTACTCCGAATTAGTTTTAAGACAGCTAAAGGAAAAAGCGCAAGATCAGGCGGATGAAAAAATAAAAGCGCATTTTGAAAAACACAAAAGATTTATTGAAACGGCTAAAGAACAAATACCGAAAGACTATCAAAAATCCGATTGTCCGCTATGCATGCAACCTCTCGCTAACGCTTCAAAATTTATTGAATATTACAGAGCAGCTTTTGATCAAACTTATGAAAACGAGAAAAGAAAATTTTTAGCTGACATACAGAATTTAAAAAGTGAATTGGAGATCTTAAAATCCTCAATAAATCTTTTACCGACAAAAGTGCTTGGAGTTTTTAATTCTTTAGAAAAAATAAAAACTGATTTTGAAATTCAGGATATTTATAAACTCGAAGAAAAAATGGAATATACTGAAAAATTTAGTAAAATTTCTATCGCTCAAATAGACGAGCTTATTTTGAATTTAGAAGCGTTGAAAAATATTGAGCGAAAAGAAATAAAACTTTCAGAAGCTTATGACAAAATAACGGATGAGGTAAAAGGAATAACAAGTAAAATTGATGATTTTAATAAACTGATTGACGATAAAAATAAGGTCATTTCTGCCTTCAAAGGTAAATACTCCGATCAAAGTAAAATTACTAACGAAATTCAGCAAAAAACTAAAAATCAAGCAGACCTTCAAGAAATAACCCAGTTTTTAATAAATGACAAAATTCAGTCAATCAAAAATAAAAATACGGCTGTCCTAAAACAAAAAGATTTGCTTGAAGCATTGAAAAAAGCCCAAGAAGATTTAAAAAATCATCTCGCCAACAGAATACCCGAAAGCGTTATTATAAAAATGATTGACATTTTAGGAAAGTTTAATTTAAATTTTACGCTTAAACATATCAAGCCAGCATCAAACACGAAGGACTATTCTTTTTCATTTAAAATTAAAGATCAAGAAGGGCATGAGAGAGATTTTAAGGACGGACTTTCAGAGGGCGAGCGACAGTTAATTTCTTTGGCTTTTTTCTTCTCTATCAATGAAAGTTTGCCAAACAAATCAAATATAGTTTTGATTTTTGATGATCCAATAACCAGCTTGGATTCGCCGAATTTGAAAATACTTGCTGACTTGATTCACGAAAAAACACGAGAATTTTCGCAAGTAATTATTTTTACTCATCATCCTTTATTTTATAAATATGTAGCTAAATGCGAAAATCCTAATCCGTCCAAATTTGGCGTTTTAAAGAATCATGACGCTTTTGGTGGAAGCTTTATTTTCTTTGATCCCGGTTTTGATTTAACGGTAGAAGTGCAAAAGTGTAATGATGAAATAAAGCGGAACGCCCAAAACGGAAATTTAAAACCAGAAGAAATTGCTTTGAAATACGGACAACTTTTACGTCTTGCCGTTGAAAAATTTATCAAACACGAATTATTGATGTGGAATAAAGAAAAAAATTTTGAAAAAATAATAGAAGATTTATTCAAAAGTAAAAGTAAAATTCAAAAACTAAACGACACTGATCTGGAAGCAATGACAAATATTTATAAATACTGTAATTATTCAAATCTTTTACATGCGGACAAAGAAAATCCATCGGCGCTTTCGGAATTGGTGACACATATTGATAAATTTGTTATCATTCAAAATAAGGTAAATCCGTAAATTTTGGGTGGCGCTCCAATGAAATTGATACAGCCTCAAATTCCGCCGAAAAAAAGAATTCCCCGCGATGGCGTGGCGGAACCCCCTCCCCTCCCTCCCCTCGCGAAATCAAATTGTGAACAGCCCTGCCGTCCTGCTCATTTAGAGCAGAACCCCGCACAAAAGTTTTCTTTTCCTTTTAGAAGAAAAAATTGGGTGTGCGCAAAATGAAAAAAGCAAAGAGTATTTTTCTGTGGCGTGACGAGCTTGTCGAGCAGTGACGGGGCTGGCTTCCTTATTGAGGGTTTTGCTCAAAAAATGTTTGGACTTCGTCCCAAAAACACCGCCAGTTAAAAACCTAATTTCTAAATAAGTAAGAAATATCTAAAAGGTAATTAGATTAGAACACCCGAAGCGCGAAGCGCGTTGGGGGTTTATCGCTTTTAGCTTCCTTTTAAGGACGCTCATCCCTCTCTCTCCGCCAGTTATAACACTCAAGCAGTTTTCAGCATATAATTCATTACGGCAGTTTAGATAGGGAAATTAAGGATATACTCAACTTATATCCTTCCCCGCAAATATCAGCGACGATATAACAAACAGCAAGACCGTATAGCTTAGGCCGTAAATAATTCTGTAAAAGATTGCGCCTGCAGAAATATTTACTTTGTATGCCGCTTCGGAACTTATATTGAATATAGAAAAGTTGGGCAGAACGGTATAAATAAAATGGACTATCGCCGCCAAGATATGGTTTGCCTGATGAACTATTACTATTTTCCCGTTTATAATCTTTTTCACAGGCATTATTAAATCGTTCATCCTGCCGGAAACGTTGCCTATGAAAAAAACGAGTATCGCAAATATGGACGCTAAAGCTTTTGAAGTTATTAAAGAAAAAAGCAGCGCCGCAGAAGCAATAAATATCGATTCCGTTATTATGAAGAGAGCCTGAATGATAAGGGGTTGGGGCAGGGAATAAAAGGTAAACTTATCTTTAACGTTTCCGGCAGAATATCCGACCGGTACGATAAACTTATGCATAATTAAAAGGACGGCATAAAAAATCAGCATCATTATAACAGTCGAAAATATTATTGCCGCCGCAAGCCCTAAGAAACGCCCTATTAAATATTCCGTTCTTTTTAACGGTCTTGTAATAGTAAGGAAAATGCTTTTCTTTTCAATATCGTCGTAAACTGCCGAAGCGCCGATAAAAATTCCGATAAAAATATTAAAAATGGATATGGCGAATATAGAAAAATCGACCATAATTCTGCCTTGGTTTATAAAACTCGTCTGGGAAACGAAATAACTGCCGGATATAAGAATCAACGCAAATATTAAAAACGAATAAAAAATTTTGGAATTTTTTATCTCTTTAAAAGAATACGCCGTCCCGTATAAAATCTTTTTCATTAAGAATCCTCTAATTTTTCCTGTTTTTAAGCATTAAATCGTACAGATAAATTTCTAAGGGAGTGCTATATTCTGCCGGCAAGCGATAATCTTTTTTCTTTTCCGCATAACCTTCCGCTTCTTTTTCGATATCCGCAACGTCTTTATTTTTTATTAATCTGCCGTTTACGAGAACGGCTATGCTGTCGCATAATTCTTTGCTATCGGCAAGCACGTGCGAGGAGAAAAATATGGTTTTTTTTCTTTCTTTCAGTTTAAATATTATATCCTTAAACTCTTTTCGTCCGATAGGGTCTAATCCGGACAGCGGTTCGTCGAAAATTAAAATTTCCGGATCGCCCAAAATAGAAACGGCCAACGCCAGCCTCTGGGTCATTCCTTTAGAATATTTATTGGCTTGAATATTTTTTGCATAAAAAATACCGGCTAATTTTAACGCATCGTAAATTTCATCTTTATTTATTCTTTTATCCAACAATTTTGAATAATAATTAATAATTTCTATACCTTTAAGCCCGCGCGGAAAACTGGGGTTTTCCGGCAAATAGCCCAATTTAAGCCTCGCCCTGTAATCCGAAGCATCATAGCCGTTTATTTTAATGCCTCCGTCCGACGGATTAATAAGCCCGACAATCATTTTAATCGTCGTGGATTTACCTGCGCCGTTCGGGCCGAAAAAACCAGTAACTTTTCCTTCTTCTATGCTTAAAGAAAGGTTTTCTACCGCATTTTTTTTAGTTCCAAAAAACCCGACCCTGAAATATTTCGTTACGTTTTTTAATTCAATCATAATTCCCTTCATGCGTTATTCTTATGCGGCAAAAACAGCTTTAAAGAATAAGGAATTTTATAATTTTTATGTTCTTTTTTAAGCGCTATCTCTTTTTTTACAGCGTTTATCCTGTATTTTATTATCTGCCTTATATAAGGATTTTTGTTATTTTTATACATATCCTCAAGAAAGCCGAGGGTTTTCTTGAGACTGCCGGACTTGTTGAGAAGTTTGGCATACAAAAATTCTAAGTATTTAGGACTGCCTTTCATATCGACTGCATATTTTAGGTAATATGAGGCTTTTTTGTAATTACCGAGACTGTAAAAATAATTAAAAGCTATCAAAAACGGTATGTTCCAGTTTCCTTTAAGGCGCCGCATTCCTAACTTTAATAATCTTATCGCTCTCCTCGGTTTTCCCGCCAAACCTAGAAGCGTTCCTCCCGCTTGATAAGCATAATTAAAATTTGGATTCAGGGAGACCGTTATAAACGATATTTTATACATATACGGATAATGCATCTTCGCAAGTCTAAAGGACGAAACCTCCTGAACGAAAAGCGTCCAAAAATAATCGGAAGCCAAAACGTTAAAGTTCAGGTCTATGAATTTTAAAAATTCGGGTTTTACAGACGAATATCTTAAAAAAGAAACAAGTTTAAATTTTAAAGTCCGTCTGGAAAAAGCCGTGATATTAAATGAAAAGAATATTGAATAAGCTAAAAATAAAATAATAAAAAATACTATAAAACTTTTTAACAATTTATAAGCATTTATTCTCATACATTTTATAAACCTTATGCGGATATCAAAGAATTTGGGTCCCGCTTAGGGTATTTTATTTAACAAATCCAGATAAAATGAGACAGTTTCGGAACTGATTATTTTTGCGTCAAACTTTTTAATAACTTCATTATAGCAATTTGAACCTAGCTTTTCAATTAACTCCGGTTTATCTATCAAAAAAATGATTTTATCGGCAAGCTCGGCAAAATCCCCTGTCTTAAATAAAAGCCCTGTTTCGTTATTAACAATTATTTCGGGAATTCCTCCGACGTCAGATGCTATTACGGCTTTCTTCAGAGCGCAGGATTCTATAATAATGCTTCCCATCCCCTCAAGACCCGACGGGACTATTATTAAATCAGATGCGGCTATAAATTTTTTAATGTTATCTTTAAAGCCGCTTATAATAAAATAGTCTTTAAGTCCTTTTCCGTCTATTAAATCTACAATTTGGCCGTAAAGTTCGCCTTCCCCTATGATAACGAATTTTAAATCGTTTCTTTTTTTTACTATAAGTTCCGCCGCTTTTATTAATATTTCGTGACCTTTCTCTCCCGACAATCTTCCTATGAGGGAAATCATTTTTTCACTAGGCTTAATGCCGAGTTCTTTTCTCATTTCGGCCTTTTCCGATTCATAAAAAGATACTTCTTTTTCATCGCCGCTATCAAATCCGCTATATATCCTCGGACTGTAAATGGTTTTAATTTTTTGCGGGTTTATTTTAATATCTTTTACTAAACTTTTTTTAATAAAATCGGATATAACTATAAATCCATCCGTTAAAAACCTGTATATTAAAAATCCTTTCAAAAAATCGACTTTATACGCGACGTGCCGCGTTAGAACCTTAACTATCTTTTTTTTAAAAATTGAAACTGCGGCGATTCCCCCTAAATAATGGTCTAAAGACGAGTGAAAATTTACTAAGCCTATATCGCGGCGCTTTAAAAAACGCCTTATTTTGAATACGGCAAAAATATCGAGAAAATTCGTCATTCTGACGGAAAAATTAGAAATATCGAATTTATCCAATTCCGCCTTTAGTCTTTCGTTATTATTATGAATAACGCATATATTAAAGTCTTCGCTATAATATTTTTTCATAAACCTGAGCAGTATAACAATGTCGTTTTGCGCTCCGCCGAAGCCTTTAAAGCCGTCTATATGAAGTATATTAAATTTATTTTTTTTATTCATAGGAATTATATTATAATACTATATTATATTTATTTAAAACAATTTGGGATATAAAAACCTATGGCAAATGTTATTATAATTTTTTTTAAGGACATATTTCTCGCTTTAATTCCGCTGTTTGTCGCTATAGATATATTCGGCGTGCTCCCTATATATTTAGACTTCGTAAAAGATACCAACCTCAAAGACGAAAAACAGATAAGAAAAAACTCTTTAATTACCGCCTTTAGCGTCGGAGTCGGCTTTCTTCTGCTTGGCAAATCCCTTTTTGACGTTATGGGTATTTCGATATATGATTTTGAAATGGCGGGCGGCATACTTTTACTTATAATATCTATAAATAATCTGCTCTCCGAAAAACCCAAACTTTACGCATCCGCAGATAAGGCGGATTTAGGAGTAGTACCTATAGGCGTACCGTTGATAGTCGGTCCGGGAGTTTTAACTACACTTTTAATAATTACCGGCATATACGGATATTTAGTCGTCACGGTTGCATTCATTATAAATCTTTTGATAGTTTATATTGTTTTAAAAAATACAAGGCTTATTTTAAAATATCTCGGGAAAACAGGTTCCAACGCCGCAGGCAAACTTGCGGCGCTTTTGCTTGCCGCATACGCGGTAATGATGATGAGGGTGGGAATTATAAATACGGCATCTGTTTATATAAAAAGCATTATAGCCCATACTGCCCATTAAACATTAAATCTGAAATGCATTATATCGCCGTCTTTGACTATATAGTCTTTTCCCTCGAGCCTTAGAAGCCCCATTTTTGCGGCATTAGCTTCCGAACCGGCTTTAATAAAATCGTCATACGAAATAACTTCAGCCCTTATAAAACCTTTTTCGAAATCAGTATGAATAGTTCCGGCGGCTTGAGGCGCTTTCCAGCCGTTTTTTATCTCCCATGCCCTGACCTCCTGTTTGCCGACGGTAAAAAACGAAATTAAACCTAAAAGCCTGAAGCTGACGGATGCGACGAAATCCAAAGCGGAAGACTCCAGTCCGTAGTCTTTAAGAAAAACATCCCTGTCTTCCTCTCCTAAAGTGGATAGTTCTTCTTCTAATTTTGCGCACAATCTTATAACCGGTATATTTTTAGGCGCGGCTATACTCATTATTTCTTTTATATCTTGATTGGAAAAATTTTCCGGCAGCATATCTTCATCGACGTTAAGAACATATACTACGGGTTTTGCCGATATTATGCCTAAGGATTTCAACAGGCTTTTTTCAGTTTCGTCGAATTCTTTTCCGATTATAGACCCTGTTTCGGAGAGCTGAACGTTGATTTTTTTCAAAAAATCGAGGTTTGACGCCGCCGATTTATCTCCGCTTCTTGCTATTTTTTCAAGCTTCTGGAGATGTTTGGAAAGAATTTCTATATCGCTTAACGCAAGTTCGGTATTAATAATATCAAGGTCTCTTGCCGGATTTATCCCGCCTTCTACATGCACGACCGAGTTATCTTTAAATATCCTTATAACCTGTATGATTAAATCGACGTTCCTGATGTGGGAAAGAAATTTATTGCCGAGACCTTCGCCTGTCGACGCCCCCTTTACTAATCCCGCAATATCGACGAATTCGACATATGTAGGGGTAAATTTATCAGGACTAAATATATCGCGCAGTTTTTCCAATCTTTTATCTTTTACCGGTTTTATGCCTATATTCGGTTCTATAGTGCAAAACGGATAATTGCTGGCTTCGGCTCCCCCCGACGTAATAGCGTTAAATATGGTGGATTTACCCACATTGGGAAGACCTACTATACCGCATTTAAGTCCCATATTTGTTTATACCTTATCTTTGTTTGGACGCCCGGATGCGATTATAGTTATTCATAGTTTTCGCAAGACCGTCCGTTATAATCAAGAATAAAATTTCATTTATTATTTTTAATATATCGGGCAATCTTTTAATTTCGTCTTTTGAAAAATTAGATAGGACATAATCTGCGCCGGTATTAAATTTAGTTCTTTCAGGGGAATTAATGCCTAATTTTATGCGTACAAAATCTTTGCTCTGAAGCGAATTTATAACGGAATTAACGCCGTTATGAGAACCACCGCTGCCGCCGAACTTAATTTTATAACTTCCAAAAGCAAGGTCGAGGTCATCGTGAATTAAAATAATGTTTGAACCGGCTTCGTTTTCCCCGATTTTAAAAACACCGTTTTTGTTTAAGACATCTTTTACGGCTTTCCCGCTCAAATTCATAAAAGTAAGCGGTTTAATCAAGAATATACTTTTGTCCGATATAATTTTACCGGAAATCAAATAATTTTTTTTATTAATAAACGGCGGAAAATCATTTTCTTCGAAAAAATAGTCCACTACCGTAAAACCAAAATTGTGCCTGGAAAACCTGTATTCCTGTCCCGGATTTCCAAGACCAAAAATAAATATATCCTCGGGCATTTTAATAAAATAGAAGTTTTAACCCTTCTGAGAAGGCTGCGTTGGCCCAGCGGCAGGCGCTGCGGCGGCAGTTTCGCCTTCGGCGGCAGGCGCTGCGGCGGAAACTTCCTCAACCGTAGGCTCGGCGACGGTAACTATAGCCGCATCTTCTTCAGCCATTATTTCGATGTTTTCGCCTAAATTCAAATCTCTGACATGTATAATATCTCCGATTTTAAGCGCTGAAACATCGATATTTATAGTATCTATTATATCTTTAGGATAACCCTTTATGGCGATATGCCTCATTAGAGGTTCGAGGATTCCGCCGAGCTTGACTCCTTCAGACTTGCCGATAAAATGGACGGCCGCTTCTATTTCTATTTTCTCGTCCATAGATATTTCGTGCAAATCGATATGAATAATATTATCGGTCACGGGGTCCTTCTGAATTTCTTTTATAACGACGGTTTTACCGTTTACATTGTCTTCTTTGCTTACTATGTTGATAAATGAAGATATAGAATGTTTTGCAAATGTTTTAAGAAATTCTTTGTAGTTTAGCAAAATAACGAGCGAGCTCATTTTTTTCCCGTATAATACTCCGGGTATAATGCCCTGTTTCCTCAAGGTTTTAAGATTGTTTTCCTTATTTCTTGCCTCAACGTTCAAATTAATTATTTCCAATGAAAATCTCCTTTTATTATTATTTTATTATATAAATTATTTAAATAAAAAGCGAACTGACAGAATCCTCGTCATGAATCCTTTTAACCGCTTCTCCCAAAATATTCGCAACACTTAATATTTTAATCTTGCTTGACAGCCCCTGCCTGTTTTTCGGATTTATCGTATCGGTTATTATAAGTTCTTTTATAGGGGAATTACCTATTTTGCCCATTGCTTCCCCTGATAAAACTCCGTGCGTCGCCATTGCTATTACTTCTCTCGCGCCGCTGTTGGAAAGTGCTACGGCCCCCTGAGTAATAGTGCCGGCGGTATCTATCATATCGTCTAACATAATGGCTATTTTATTTTTAACGTCACCGATAACGTTCATTATTTCCGCAACATTTGCTTTAATCCTTCTTTTATCGATAATAGCAAGATTTGCCCCTAAATGTTTAGCGAACGACCTTGACCTTTCAACCGCTCCTGCATCGGGAGAAACCACGACGATATCTGCCGGTTCATAATTCTTTTCTTTTATATATTCAAGCAGTACCGGCGCCGCATATAAATGGTCAACCGGAATATTAAAAAACCCCTGTATCTGCCCGGCGTGCAAATCCATCGATAACACTCTATCCGCGCCTGCCGTAGTAATAATATCCGCCACTAATTTTGCGGTTATAGGCACCCTCGATGCCGTTTTCCTGTCCTGTCTGGCATAGCCGTAATAAGGCATGACGGCGGTTATTCTGTTTGCCGATGCCCTTTTCATGGCATCTATCATTATCAGCAGTTCCATTAGATTTTTATCTACCGGGTTTGACGTTGACTGCATAAGAAAAATATCGCAACCCCTGACATTTTCGTTGATATTGATAAAAGTTTCCCCGTCGCTGAAATTATAAACCTCGGCGTCTCCCAAAGCTATGCCGAGATAATCGGCCATTTTTTCCGCCAGTTCTTTATTGGAATTGCCCGCAAATAATTTTAATTTATTAGTCATATTTGA
The DNA here is from genome assembly GCA_021812245.1 of bacterium. Lineage (GTDB taxonomy): Bacteria > SZUA-79 > SZUA-79 > Acidulodesulfobacterales > Acidulodesulfobacteraceae > Acidulodesulfobacterium_A. The sequence goes on from JAKAOK010000001.1 coordinate 187,255, forward strand.
AGTATTTTTCTGTTTTAGTTCTAAATTCTGCTTGGCTGGGGCGGGAGGATGATTCGCTTCGCATTCGCTTCAGCTCATGATCGTCTACCGACCAGCATTATTATTTTAACTTTACTGCTTTCGTTCTAAATTCTGCTTGGCTGGGGCGGGAGGATTCGAACCTCCGAATGCAGGAATCAAAATCCTGTGACTTGCCGCTTGTCGACGCCCCAATTTATATTTACAAACTAAAGACAAGGGGTTTTGTTTTTATTCCTGGCTGCTCAGAGCGGCTTCGTATGCCGCAAGGACAGCCGATTCTATCATATCCCTGGTTTCGTTATTTAAAGGGTGTGCCGTATCTTTAAACGTACCGTCCTTCCTTTTTTTACTCGGCATTGCGACAAACAACCCGTCTTTTCCGTTAATTATTTTGAGGTCCCTGACTACAAAACAGTTATCGAATGTAATAGTAACATAAGCTTTTAACTTCTCTTCATTTACAGGAAAAACGTTAACTTCCGTAACTTGCATAACAAAATCCCTCCAAAAAATAAATTGAGTAATAGTTTATAAAGTTTCTGTCAAATAGCTCAAGTGTACCCTGTGATAAAAATGAGACGATTTTAAATTATTAAGATACGAGTTTGCGCCGATAAATGTTTTAAATGCTCCGAATATAGCGGAACCGCTTCCGGACAAAAGAGACAATTCAGCCCCGTTTAAAATTAATGATTCTTTAATTTCTTTGAGAACCGGATATTTTTTAAATATTACTTTCTCAAAATCATTTTCGAACTCCAAATCTTCAAAGCCTAAGTATTGAATATTATAATAATTTATATTTTTTGTCAACAAAAAATCATCGTAGTCCGCATAAGCTTCTTTTGTGCTTATTCCGAAATCAGGTATGATTAAAACGATATAATACTTGGGTAATGCGCCTGTTTTAATTTCTTCGATATTTTCGCCGAACCCCGATACTACCGCATCGCCTTCCGTTAGAAAGAACGGCATGTCCGAACCTGTTTCTAACGCCAGTTTCCGTAATTCAACTTTTTTAAATATATTATTATAGGCTTCGTTCAACTTCAGCAACAACCCTGCCCCGTCGCTTGAACCGCCTCCCAGTCCTGCATTAAAGGGTATATTTTTTTCTATTAATACGTCTATTCCTTTATTCTTAATATTTAATTTATTGAAAAAACTTTTCGCCGCCTTTACAACTATATTATTTTCATTTGAAATAGATAGTAAACCGGCTTTCATCGCGCTATTTTTAAAAGCCGCACCCGGAACGACTTTAATTTTATAACCGTTTTCCGTAATCTTGAAAGAAATTTTATCGTTTATACCGATTCTTCTCATGATGGAATGGATTTTATGAAGACCGGAGGGCTCTTTTCTGCCTATTCTCAGAGAAAAATTAATCTTAGCCGAGGCATAATAAGTTATATTCTCCATAACGAATCGGCTGAATTATTCGCAAAATTAATAAATATTTGAGGATATACTCCCATAAGCAGAGTTAAAATTAAACAAATTATAATTGTAATCATTAATCCGTCATCGATTGCACCGCGAATAATGCTTACAGGCTCTTCATCAGGCATATACATTTTAACGATTATCTTAATATAATAAAAAGCCGCAAAAGCACTGTTTAAAAGAGCAATTACTACTAACCAGTTATAACCGGATTTAACGGCGGAAGAAAATACGTAAAATTTCCCCATAAATCCAGAGGTTAGGGGTATTCCGGCAAACGATAATAAAAAAAACGCCATAGAGGCGGCGATGAACGGATATTTATATCCTATTCCGGAATATCTTTTAATATCCAACGAAATTATATCGGAACTTTCAAATATAACGACAACGGCAAAAGCTCCGGCCGTCATAAAAATATATGAGAACAGATAAAACAGCGTTCCCGAATAGCCGTAAAACCCGCCTCCTATAATGCCGACGAGAATATAACCCGCTTGGGCTATAGATGAATATGCCAGCAGCCTTTTTATATTTGAAGATAAAAGGGCGGCTATATTTCCGAACGTCATGGAAAAAACCGCAAGAAGCCATAATATATCGTTAAAATTCATAATATTAAAATTATAAATTAGCGAATAAATTCGCAAAAAAACCGCGAAGGCGGCTATCTTTATTCCCGTCGCCATAAAATTAGTTATCGGGGTAGGAGCGCCGTCATAAGCGTCGGGCGTCCATGAATGAAACGGAAATAACGACATTTTGAAAGCCAGTCCGACTAAAAATAGAATAAGCCCGACCGAAATATATACTTTAATTCCCATACCGCCGCTACGGCTAATCGAATCTGCATAAGAAATATTTTGTAAAAATGAATGTATGGCGTACAAGTTTAAATGTCCGGTAGATGCATAAATAAAAACCGCGCCGAAAAGTAAAAACGCCGATGCAAAAGCCCCCAGTATAAAATATTTAAGTGCCGCTTCGGTGCTTCTCGTATTGCCCTTAATATATCCCGTAAGTATATAGGCGCATATAGACATAAATTCTATGGATAAAAATACCATTATTAAATTATTGGACGATACTAAAAACATCATCGCCGAAAGCCCGAAAAGAATAAGGCTGTAATATTCCGGCACTGGCATCTCGGAATTTTCCATATAGTCTTTCGACATCAAAACTGTAAACATACCTGAGAAAAGAATAGCTATAAATAAAAATACGTCAAAACTATTAAATACGACCGACCCGTAAAAGCCGTATATATTGCTGCCTGAAAGCATTAATACGTATAGTATGGAAAAACATATCCCTATCAAAGAAAGATAATAAGAATTTTTCCTTTTTGCAAGTTTTTCAAAAAAGGTAAGAAAAAGAACCATAAAAGCAAATATTATAATTACCGTTTCGGGTATAATGCTCAGCATACTCTTTTCCAAGAAATTAATTCCGTATATTGAAGGCATATTATGCATTTGACAACCCCGCCTTTAATTTAATTGCGTTATAAACAGCCTTGTGATGATGATTAATCATAGATAAAAAATGTAAAACGGTAGGATCTATTCTTTCCAAAAACGGCATGGGATAAAATCCTATTAAGAACATTAGGGCAACCAAAGGCAAAATCGTAATAATTTCTCTTAAATTCATATCTTCGAAACTTTCTGCCGCGGGATTGGTGATATCCTGAAACATGACTCTCTGAAACATCCATAATAAATAAACTGCGGCAAAAATAATGCCGCTTGTGGCAATAATCGTCAAGACGGGATAACTATGGAACGAGCCGATTAATATTAAAAATTCTCCTATAAACCCGTTCAGCCCCGGAAGCCCGACGGATGCAAGAACCGATATCATAAAAAACGTCGTAAGGATAGGAGCTTTTTTTGCGATACCGCCAAAATCTTTAATCTGCCTCGTGTGCATTCTTTCATAAAGCATTCCGACAAACAGGAACAAGGCTCCGGTGGTAATTCCATGGTTTAGAAGCTGGAGAATAGAACCATCTACGCTAATCGCAGACATTGCAAACAACCCTAACATTATAAAGCCCATATGCGAAACGCTTGAAAACGCGACTAATCTTTTTAAATCTTTCTGCACTATAGAAACAAACGCCCCGTAAAGAATTCCTATGACCCCGAGAATGATGACAAAAGGCGAAAGCGCAAAAGCTGCCGAAGGCAAAAGGGGGATCGCAAACCTGAAAAATCCGTAAACGCCGAATTTCAACAAAACACCGGCAAGTATGACGCTGCCGGCAGTAGGAGCTTCGGTATGCGCATCGGGAAGCCAGGTATGAAAAGGAAAAAGCGGTATTTTTATAGCAAAGCCTAAAAATAAAGCTATAAATAAAATTAACTGGAATCCGTTAGAAATATGCGTATTATATAATCTTAATATATTAAACGTAAAATCGCCCGTCTGGTCATAGTGCATTATAAATATATAAATCAGCCCGAAAAGCATTATTAATGAGCCCGAAAGCGTATAAAGAACAAATTTAACTGCGGAATAAATCCTCTTCCCCGTCCCCCACATTCCTATAATAAAATACATAGGTATAAGCATAAATTCCCAGAAAAGATAAAACAGCAAAACGTCTAAAGCTGCAAAAGTTCCTATCATAAAAGTTTCCAATAGGAGCATCAGGATAACGAATTCTTTTACATGCTCTTTTATGTATCTATAGCTTGACAATAAAGAAATAAACGTCAAAAGCGTAGTCAATAAAATTAAAAAAAGACTAACTCCGTCAATTCCAAGGAAATACGATGCCCCAAAGGACGGAATCCAATTAAACTTCTCTACAAACTGAAATTTATAAGTATTCTGCTTAAAATAAATAAAAAGATAAAGCGAAAAAATAAATTCTACTAACGATAAAAAAGTAGAAAAATTTCTTAATATCCCCTCGTTTTTTTTATTTACCGGAAGCAACAAAAAAATAGAAACGACGGGGAAAAAAATTAATATAGACAGCAGATACTTTATGAAAAAATCCATATAATTATATCCCTTAAGTTAATAAATTCATCTAATAAAATAATATAAAAGAAGAGCCGCCGCGCCTATTGAAAGCGTTAAAATATAACTCATCAACATTCCGTTTTGAATTCTCCTTGCTTTCGCGGAAAAACCGGCAAATGCTAAGGCTATTCCGTTAACCGCGCCGTCGATAACTTTTACGTCTATAACTTTCCATAAGAAATCAAAAAATACCAGCAACGGTTTTACGATTAAAAAATTATATATTTCGTCTATATAAACTTTATTATAAGACAATACATAGACCGGCTTAAAAATAGACTTGATTCTTTCCGGGTCAAACGCCTTTTTGATATATAAAAGATAAGCGGCGTATATACCCAGCAATCCTGCAAATACCGATATAAGGCTTAAAATGTACCACGGAGTATTATTGACAAAAGGTGCAAAATTATAGGCGTTTTTAAAATCCGTATGCAAAAAATTATAAAACAAAGAATCGTTAAAAGGCGGTATCCCCAGAAATCCTATTATCACCGCAAAAACTGCAAGTATTATCATAGGAATAGTCATAATTTGCGGAGATTCGTGGGCATGCTTGTTCTGATCCGGTTTAGGTTCTCCAAAAAATGCAAGAAATATTAATCTGAAAATATAAAAAGCCGTCATTAATGCGGTTATTTCGCCGATTATCCATGCAAAATAAAAACCTTTATTATAAATATCCGCAAGTACGGCGTCTTTTGAGAAAAAACCGGAAAACGGAGGTATGCCCGATAACGCAAGTCCGCCTACTATAAACGTGACAGCCGTAGTTTTCATTTTTGAATATAATCCGCCCATTTTTCTCAAATCCAACTCTCCGGAAAGTCCGTGCATCACGCTTCCGGCAGTTAAAAATAGCAGTCCTTTAAAGACCGCATGAGAAATCAGATGAAATATGCCGGCCGTGTACGAACCTATTCCTACCGCCATAAACATATATCCCAGCTGACTTATCGTAGAATATGCGATAATTCTTTTAATATCGAATTGGGTGAGCGCTATAAACGCGGCAAAAAATGCAGTAAATGTTCCGATTATGAGCACGACTTCCGAGGCGGCAGGCGAATAAGAAAATATAACATGGAATCTTGCAATCATATACACTCCCGCAGTAACCATCGTCGCCGCATGTATAAGAGCGCTGACCGGAGTAGGGCCTTCCATAGCATCCGGCAGCCATATATATAGAGGAAACTGCGCCGATTTTCCGACGGCTCCGGCAAATAAAAGCAAGGCTATAATTGTAGTAGTATAGGCCGGCACAGACGGAATAGCTGCAAACACGGTTTCATAGTTAAGGGTTTTAGTCGTTACGAATAAAAGGAAGATGCCTACCGCAAAACCAAAATCTCCTATCCTGTTAACGATAAATGCTTTTTTTCCCGCATCGGAAGCGGATTTCCTTTCGTACCAGAATCCTATCAAAATATAAGAACAGAAACCAACAGCCTCCCAAAATACATACAGAAGCAAAAGATTATTAGAAATTACTAGCATTATCATCGAAAAAACGAAAAGGTTCAAAAACGAAAAATATCTCGAAAATCCTTTATCTCCTTTCATATATCCGATAGAATATACATGAACGAGCGTGCTTATACCGGTAACCATAACAAGCATAATTACCGAAAGCCTGTCTATGTCCGCCGATACGCCAGCTTTAAATATCCCCGCATAAACCCACGGGTATAGAGTATCCGTGAATCCATGTGAATAGGCGACTATAAAAAAAAGAATAACCGATAAAATAAAAGAGGCGGCTACGAAACCGCTTGCAATATATCCTGACAATCCTTTAAAATATTTTCCGAATATGCCCCATAAGAACCAGCCTGCAAGAGGAAATAAGGGTATTAGCCATGTAATTAATATTTTTAAGTCCATTACGTATGATTACCTTTTATTTTAATTTTTTAATTCGTTTGCCATATCTATATCGACCGTACCCTTTTCCCTGTAAAAAGCAATCGCAATACCCAGAGCTATTGCGGCCTCGGCCGCTGCCACGACTATAACGAAAATTACAAATATATCTCCGGAAATCAGATTCAGGCGGTTAGACGCCGCGACAAACCCCAAATTGGCGGCATTAAACATAAGTTCTAAGCTCATGAAAATGACTATTAAATTTTTTCTTATAATCACTCCGAGAGCTCCGATGCAAAAAATCATACTTGCTACTATCAAATAGTTGTCCATAAGTTTATTACCCGATAATTAAAATTTCTTCTTTGCAAATAAATAAGCGCCTATTATTGCGACAAATAAAAGAATAGAAGCAATCTCGAAAGGCAGTATATACCCGGTAAATAAAAATTCCCCTATAACCTGCGTATTTCCTATTCTTTTTATTAAAGCATGGGTGAAAATACCGGAGGGTCTTTTTTGCGCTCCGTTAATTATATAAAGAACTATTTCGGCAAATAAAATTAAGGAAATTAACACTCCGATAATTTTTTGATGCAAGTCCGATTTGATATTTTTTATTCTTGAAATATTAAGCAGCATTATAACTAAAACCACGAGAACCATTATCGCGCCGGCATAGACAAGTATCTGCATAGCCGCAAGAAACTGCATATCTAAAATTACGTAGAAACCGGCAAGCGCAAAAAAGCATAAAACCAAATATAGTGCCGACGTCAGCGGATTTCTCATTGTTACGACCATTAATGCCGAAAAAATTGCGATAAACGAAAAAACATAAAAAAGCGCTTCCAAAGTTATCCTCTTTTATTTAATTTTTATTTAAATGTTTTTTACATAAATTTACCTTGATTTTATTAATTTTTCTATCCCGTAAATTCCTTCTTCGCGCGTATAAAAAGCAACTTCGTAATCACTGCCGATGCTTATAGCTTCTTCAGGGCAGATTTCTTCGCAGTATCCGCAGCAAATACATCTTAGCAGTTCTATCTCGAATGACGACGGATGCCGTCTTCCGTCGTTAAATGTCCCCGCTTTAAGTTTATCTAAACTGTGATTATGCTTTTGCCTTTCAGTAAGTTCATGCTCAAATCCGTAATCAACGTAACCTGATTTTATTTTAATTGCTTCAGACGGACATACGGTTTGGCATAAAAAACATGCGACGCACCTTAAAGAGCCGTCCCCGTTAACATTGAGATGCGGAAACGCCCTGAACCTTTCCGCTATCGTAAGCCTTTCTTTTGGGTATTGAAAAGTTACCGGCTTACGAAAAAAAGTTTTAATAGTAGTTTTAAGTCCTACTAAAAAATTTTTCAAAATTTCTATAATTGAATTTTCCTGTTTTTCGGTATTCATATCCTTCCAGCTTTTACCTGTTGAGTAAAATCATTATAAAACCGGTAACTATAATATTAGCCAAAGCCAGCGGCAGTAAAACTTTCCACCCAAGATCCATAAGCTCGTCGTACCTAAGCCTCGGATAAGTCCACCTTAGCCACAGATATATGAGTATTACAAAAAAAACTTTGGCTAAAAACCATAAAACGGACGGAAGAAAAGGCCCCTGCCATCCTCCTAAAAACAATGTGACGATTATTGCACTGTTAACTACCATCTGGGCATATTCGCCGATAAAATAAAACGCAAACTCCATACTGGAATATTCTGTATGAAATCCCGCAACAATCTCCCCCTCGGCTTCTCCTAAATCAAACGGAACCCTATTCATTTCGGCGGTAGATGCTATAAGATAAATTATAAATCCTACCGGCTGATATACTATAAACCACATATGCGATTGTTCCGAAACTATTTTCGCAAGGCTTAAATCCCCGGCAATCATTATTATGCCGACAATGGAAAGAACGAGGGCAACTTCGTAGCTTATCATCTGTGCGGCAGTCCTTATAGCTCCGAGCAAAGAATATTTACTGTTAGACGCCCACCCCCCCAGCACCACTCCGTAAACGCCAAGCGATGTTAACGCCAAAATAAAAAGTATTCCTATATTTACGTCTGCAACCTGAAGAGGAACGATATGCCCCATAATTTTTATGGGTGCGCCGAAAGGGATAACGGCAAAAGTGGTCAAAGCGGGAATAACGACTATTATGGGAGCCAAAAGAAATAAGAACTTATTTGCGCCTTCAGGAATAATATCTTCTTTAAAAAATAGCTTTATCCCGTCAGCTATGGGCTGCAAAAATCCATGAAATCCGGCTTCCATCGGGCCCATCCTGTTTTGTATTCTGGCGGCTATCTTACGCTCTAAAAGGGTAAGATAGGCGGCGGACATGAGCAGACCTGCAAAAACGATTAAAATTTTAATAATATCTGCAATAAGCCAAAACATCAGTCCATCTCCATTAATATATCCATATTAATAAAATTTTTTGGTTTTATCGTTATAGTAAAAATTACTTCTGGCTTTAATTTTATTATAATATATCATATCTCTTGCCTTCAATGAATCTATAAAGCGCGGTAGATCTTCTTTTATATAATTAAAAGAATATCCTAGTCTGTTTGAAATTTCAATCAATAAAACCAAAATATCATATCTATATATGCCTAAGTTAAACTCGTTATTTACATTTATCAATTTACCTTCAAAATTTTCATAGTAAGAATTCCTGTTTTCTATAAAATCCTTAACCGGCATAACGACATCCGCCATTGTCGAAAGCATGCTTTTTTTAGAGGACAAAACGGCTAAAAATTCCATATCCTGCGCATACTTGATTATATCTTTAGAAGCGGAATCATTAGATATATCACCTATATATATCATGTTTTTAATCTTCCCGTTTTTTAACCCCGAATTTATTGAGCCGAAACCGGAAAAATCGCCTGCGGGATTTACGCCTACATTTATAAGCCCTCTGTAATTAAAAGGTTTTATAAGCGGATAAACATATAAGGTCTTCTGTTCGTCTCTTAAAAATTCTACGATTTCTTTCAATATTAAAATATCGGCGCTCATATCGTATGAGGAAAAAAGCTCGTCGCCGAGTATAACGGAAACGGAATTTGCTTTATATATAATATTTTTTACAATATCGCCGTCTTCCGTGTGTCCGTAATTATAAAGGCCTGACCGCAAACTGTTTAAAAAATCATGGATTGAAGATACGCCTATATCTGCCCTGACATATGCGATATCTTCAAATCTGGACAACGGAAAGCCGGCGTCTTTTTTTATGTTAATAAGTAAAAGTTTGCCTCCATGTTCCCGGTGCGCTTTCATAATATTGTATGAAACAAATGGAATCTCATCTTCTATGTTCCCAATATAAAGCATAATTTCGGAATTATGTAATGCTTTAATATCAAATGATTCTTCACTTTTAAATACCGTCTTAAATTTATTAAGATTTATTCTGTAGAATTCGGGCTCCGCAATATCGAAATATGCCGGCTTAAGAATATTCTTTACGAATCCAGCTATGACAAAACCCTCGTCCATGGAAACATTAGGGGAAACTAAAACCGCGGTATTATCCATACCGCCTTTTTCAGAGATATTTTTAATCCTTAACGCAAACTCGCCTAAAGCATTTTCAATAGTAGCTTCCTCCGGCATAGATTTCTTTTTAATATAAGGCGACGAAATGTAATATCCATTATTTTTTCCTATGCCTTCATAAAAAAAACCTTGTTTACACAAATATCCGCCGAATAAAGATTCCGTCCTGACTAACGATTCCTCGCCGGCATATCTGTAATATTCTATTCTGCAGGCAGCCGAACATTTATCGCAAACAGATGAAAAAGGGGATTCCTGCCAGTATCTTTCTTTAAATTTCGACGATTTTGAAATAAGGGCGCCTACAGGACAGACTTCTATGCAATTTCCGCAATAATAACATTTTAAAATATTAGTTTCTGCTTTATCCTCTATAAAGGAGCTGCCTGCGGGCTTCCCTCCGTATTGGTTTTTGTCCTCATGCCTCAATCCAATATAACTGTCGTAACCGGTTCCTTTAATTTCGTAAAAAGGATTTCCGTACATATCCGAGCATACCCTTATGCAACGGGAGCATAAAACGCATCGCGTCGCCGTATATTCTATATATTTGCTTTCAAATATATTTGTCCTGTCGGGATATAATTTTTTATTTTTTTGTTTAGTAAGACCAAATTCAAAAGATAAATTCTGTAGCATACAATAACCGGATTTATCGCATACCGGACAATCAAGCGGGTGGTCTAAAAGAAGGTGCGATAACGCCTCTTTTCTGACATTCCAAACTTTTTCGGTATCCGTGTAGATTTGATATCCTTCTTTTACCTTTGCTACACAGGACGGTACCGGACGTTCTATGCCTTTAACTTCAACCGAACAGATTCTGCAGGAGCCGATAGGCCTTAATCTTTTCAGATAGCAAAGCGTCGGGATCTTAATGCCAGCCTGCAAAGCGGCTTCAAGTATCGTAAGTCCGGTTTTAGTTATAAGCTTCTTATCGTTTATAGTTATCTCTATATCCATTCTTTATTTTCCTGAATTATCAATCTTCGAATTTAACAAGCATAAGCATATAGCACCTCATGCATCTTGCCGCTTCGTAAACGGCGTCGTCGGAAGTAAAACCTTTCTCCGTTTCCAAAAAATTGCCGATTCGTTTTTCGACTGGCTCCTCGACCTGCTTTGCGGCAGGATTTCCGGCAGGAAAATCAGGGTAATCTATTATTTCTTTTTTATCGTACACGCCGATTTTCATAAGCAGTTTTTCAAAAATATCTTCATCGGTGATATTAAATGCCCCTGTTTTAATATATTCGTCTATTCTTCTAGCCGCATTTTTGCCGTCCCTATTGGAATCAACTATGCTTATAGGGCCGGTCATTGCATCTCCGCCTGCAAAAACTCCGGGCATATCCGTCATATGAGTATATTCGTCCACGGCTATAGTTTTGCCTTTTTCGGTTTTAATTTCAGGCGCATCTTTTAAAAAATCAAGCTCTGAAATCTGCCCTACCGCCATTATAAAGGAATCGCAATCCATATCGAATTCGCTTCCGGGGATTTCTATAGGGCTTCTTCTCCCGCTTGCATCCGGCACTCCAAGCTCCATCTTAACGCATCTTAATCCTTTTACCTTTCCGTTTTCCTGAAGTACGGAAACCGGGTTCGTTAAAAATTCAAACTTTACCCCTTCTTTTATGGCCGTATCTATTTCATAGGGCGCGGCCGGCATCTGCTCTCTTGCCCTCCTGTATGCGACTACGACCTCTTTATATCCTAATCTTACCGCCGTTCTGCAGCAATCCATAGCAACGTTGCCGCCGCCTTCTATAATAATTTTCTTGCCGACTTCTACTTTATTTCCCAGAACAACGTCTCTCAAAAATTTTACGCCCTCATAAAAGCCTTTTAAATTATCGTTTTCTCCCGGCAATCCTATATTTTGTCCTTTATGAGCGCCTACGGCGAGATAAACCGCTTTAAAACCGTCGTTAAATAAATCGTTTATGTTGAAATCTACGCCTAATCTTTTGTTTAACTCATAATCTATGCCTGTTGAAAGTATATAGCCTATTTCTTTATCTAATATTTCCTGCGTAAGCCGGTATCTCGGAATACCTACCGTCATCATTCCGCCTAATACTGGAAGAGCCTCGAATATAACAGGCTTATAACCCATCAAACGAAGATAGTATGCACAGCTTAAGCCTGCCGGACCCGAACCTATTACGGCAACTTTAATTCCGTTGTCTTTTATGTTAAAAACCGGCCTTATATCGGAATAAAATTCGTTATCCGCGGCAAATCTTCTTATTAGACATATTTGAATAGGCTCATCGACATTTGCCCTTCTGCAGTTATCCTGGCATGGATGAAAACAGCTTCTTCCTAGTATAGCCGCAAGAGGGGTGTTCCTTCTGGCGGATTCCAGCGCGTCTTCGTAGCGTCCGTCCCTCACCCTTTCTATCCAGTTAGGTATGTCTAACTTTGACGGACAGCCGTTAATGCACGGAGCAGTTACTTTTACTATATATTTGCTTCTTGGTATTATTTCTTTAGCCGTTATAGCATTAACGAACTCGTCTCTAAAATTTTCTATTAATTCCGTAACGGCTTTTGGACCTATACTGCCCACGGTGCATTTAGATGCCGACAAAATCCATCCGCATTGATGCATAAGCCTATCTATATCAGATACTTCGCTCTTGCCGCTGCACATATTTTCGAGTATTTCGCTTGCGACCGACGTTCCGATTCTGCAGGGAATACATACTCCGCAGGAAAGCTTTTGCAGTTCCTGCATATAACACCTTGCAATATCCACTTTATTGTCGTTATCGTCCAGCAAAGCAACGCCTTTCCAGTTAAGGACGGAAGTTATTTTTTTATACCCCGAACGCTCAAATGCACTTAAATCTAACTTTGAACCAATTTTATCTATAATTTTCATGTCTTATTTTACCTGTTACCTGTCCACTTCTCCAAGCAATATATCTACGCTTCCCATAATCGCTATCAAATCTGCCACCAGATACCCCTTGGCCATTTTATTCAACGCGCTTATATTGCAAAACGACGGCGGCCTTACTCTCATTCTGTACGGAAAAGCCGAACCGTCCGATACCATATAAAAACCTAATTCTCCTCTAGGATTTTCTATAGAAACGTAAACCTCTCCTTTAGGAGGCTTTATGCCCTCCATTCCGTATTTAAAAAGAGAAATCATCCCTTCCATAGTCGTTAACGCTCTCTTCTTGGGAGGAATAACGTATTCGGGATATTCGTCGTAACTTAAATATTCTCCTTCCGGAACATTCTCTATAGCCTGCGAAATTATTTTAAGGCTCTGCCTCATTTCTTCCATTCTGACTAAATACCTATCGTAAACGTCTCCCGTTTCTCCCGTCGGTATTTCAAAATCGAAATCTTCATAACGCGAATAAGGGTTTGCTTTTCTGACGTCGTATTTTATTCCGCTTCCTCTGAGCGACGGTCCGGTTAATGCAAAATTTATAGCATCTTCGGCAGAAATTATTCCTAAATTTTTAGTCCTTTCTAACCATATTTTATTTTTTGTAAGCAGAGCTTCATACTCGGCGATTTTATCCGGAAAAATTTTAATAAAGCTCCTTGTTTTGTCGAAAAAATCTTTATGCACGTCCATTGCAAGACCGCCTACGCGGTAAAAGGAAGGGGTCATTCTAGCGCCCGTAACCGTTTCTATTATGTCTAATATAAGTTCTCTTTCGCGGAAGCAATATAAAAACTCGGTCAATGCGCCGAGATCTACGGCATGCGTCGCAAGCCATACAAGATGAGAACTTATCCTTGTAAATTCCGCAAGAATAACCCTCACGTATTCGGCTCTTTTAGGAGCTTTAACTCCGCAGAGTTTTTCCACCGCAAGGATATAACCAAGATTATTGGAAGCTCCGGAAACATAGTCCATTCTGTCGGTAATAGTTTCCGCCTGGTGGTATGTCCTGAATTCCGCAAACTTTTCCATCCCGGTATGTAGATAACCTATTATAGGCTCGGCATTAATAACGGTTTCTCCGTCCAGTTGGACTAAGACCCTCAGAACGCCGTGGGTAGCAGGGTGCGAAGGGCCGATGTTTAACGCAAACTTATCCGTTTCTATGAGAAAATCTTTATATTCGAACATCGTTAAAATAGTTTTTAATATTGTTATATTTTTTCTAACTCTATATATCCAGGGGCATCCATTTTAATTTCTTCGGGCTCCGGTCTTTTTCTCAAAGGATAATCTTTAAGAAGCGGGTGTCCGTCCCAGTCGTCCGGGTTCAATATTCTTTTTAAATCAGGGTGGTTTTTAAATTTCAGCCCGAACATATCATATACCTCTCTTTCAAACCAGTCGGCAGAATTATAAACGGACGTTAAACTTGGGTACTCCGTTTCATCGGCTTTACTTGCGGCCTTGATAAAAACCCTGAAATTATTTTTTATCGAATAGAAATTATAAATTACTTCTATTCTTTCGGTCTTTTTCGGATAATCTACGGCAAATAAATCCGACAGCATATCAAACTCTAATCTGGAATCTGTTTTTAAAAATACCGCAAATTCTAGTAAATCTTCTTTTTTAATCTGTATATGCACGTCTCCGTTAATAGCATCCGAAACAATAATTGATTTAGACATAGATTCTTTAATAACGGTTAACGCGAACATTACATCCATATTGTCGGAGTTCATTTAGTTTAAATATACATATTTATAATTATTATATTTACCTTAGAATTTTAGGAGGCTCTTCATGTTTCAGCGTCCCTTTTTCTATCTTTTCCTGAAGCTTCACTATGCCGTAAATCAGGGCTTCCGGTCTTGGAGGACAGCCCGGCACATAAACATCGACGGGAATTATTCTATCGACGCCCTGGACTATGCTGTAAACGTTAAATAGTCCTCCCGATGAAGCGCAGTCGCCCATTGCGATAACCCATTTTGGATTAGGCATCTGGTCGTAAATCCTTTTAACCATAGGGGCCATTTTATATGAAACCCTGCCGGATACGATAATTAAATCTGCCTGCCTTGGGCTTGACCTGAATATTAATCCTAATCTGTCGAAATCGTATCTTGAAGAAGCAACGGTCATCATTTCAATAGCACAACATGCCAAGCCGAAAGTTGCAGGCCATATAGACCATTTTCTGCCCCAGGAAACTATTTTATCTAAAGAAGCGGTAATGATATTATCGCCTAAATGCTCTTCTATTCCCATTTGAGCGCCCCCTTAAGCCAGACATACATTAAACCTAAAACTAATATTATAATAAAAAAGAACATTTCGATAAAACCTAAAAACCCTAATTTAGAAAAAATTACCGCCCATGGAAATAAAAAAAGAGCTTCTATATCGAAGAGAAGAAAAAAAATGGCGATAAGATAGAACTTAATATCAAATCTTACATGCGGTTCTCCGACAGGCTCTATACCGCATTCATAGGCCTTTAGCTTTCCTGATTCAAAAGTTTTTTTCCCTATGAAATTAGAGGCTATAATAGTAAATACGGCAAATAAAATTGCTACCGCAAGCATTATAAGAATAGGCAGAAAAGAATTCAAAAAAACTCCTTCAATTTTTATAATTTTATATTATGATATGAAATATATCATATGAATCCGGCTTAATCAATAAAAATATCGCGCCCAAAAAAAAAAATCCTGATTCAAAAGTTTTTTATAAGTTCTAATATTGAATAATACTGTCTTCCCGCGAAAGCGATATTTCCATCCTTGTTTATCAAAGCATGTCTTTTATACGGATGGAAATGCCAGAATATAAAATCCTAAATCGGGATTTGGGTCGTCGTTAAATTTTATGCTGATTTAGATAGTAAAGCAAAGTTCTGGTTCCGACCCCGGTACCCCCCTTAGGGTTATAGGCAAAACCTGTCTTGGTAAAAGCCGGACCGGCTATATCTATATGACACCATTTAATTTTATCGGATACGAATTCTTCGAGGAACATCCCCGCGGTAATAGCCCCGCCATATCTGTTTCCTACGTTTTTTAAATCTGCTATAGAACTTGAAAGTTTTTCTTTCATATTGTCGTCGAAAGGAAGTTCCCACATTCTTTCGCCGGAAATTTGACCGGTAGATATAATGCTATTTATCAAATCTTTATCGTTCCCCATAACGCCGGAAGTATATTCCCCGAGCGCAACCACGCATGCGCCGGTCAACGTTGCAAGGTCTATTATTTCATCCGCTTCGAGGTTAGAAGCAAAGGTTAAAGCATCCGCCAGCGTCAGTCTGCCTTCCGCATCGGTATTCTCTATCTCGATAGTTTTTCCGTTAAGCGCCTTAACCACATCGTCCGGTCTCTGTGCGCCTCCGTCGGGCATATTTTCGCATGCGGCTATAATGCCGTGAACTTCCAAATTTATATCAAAGTCTTGAATGTATTTCATTATTCCCAGAACTGCGCATGCTCCGGATTTATCGGATTTCATAGTCGTCATAAAATCCGCCGGTTTTAAGGAAAGTCCCCCGCTGTCGAATGTTATCCCCTTGCCGATAATCGCAATTTTTTTATTTTTTTTATTTTTTGATTTGTTTCGAGGTTTATAAGTCAGATGAATAAATCTCGGCGGGTTTTTCGACCCCTGGCCGACTCCATAAAAAGCGTTCATTCCTTTTTTTACTATGTCCTTTTCGCCGAATATCTCGCAATCCATATTCTTTTTGGTAGATATCTCTCTCGCAATACCGGCTAAGTATTCCGGAGTAACGACATTACCCGGTTCATTTACTATATCCCGCGCAAAATTAGCCGCAAGGGAAGTTTTTTTACCGAATTCAAAACCTTCTTCCACCGTATTTATTATATCTTTGGTTATTTTTAAACCGTTAAAATAAATGCTTATGGTTTCCGGATAGATAATTTTATTATTGTTTTTTTCTTTGTCGTTAGTAACATATTTTTTAAATTCGTATAACCCCAGTTCGACTCCTTCCGCAACAGATGCGGATAAATAAAACAGGCCGCTCTTTACATAATATTCTTTATGCAATTCGGGAATTATAAAAATTATGTCTTTAATTTTATTTGTTCTGGCTATTTTTGAAGAACCGGATATAAAATTTCTCAGAGCATCGTAATCAAACTTGTCTTTTTTATCCAAACCATACACCAATGAATAAAACGGAGATTCAATAATTATATTTTTTCCTTTTTTTGCCTTAAAATCCAGCTGTTTTATTCTTTTATAAATAAAATCGAATTCCTTAAGATTTTTATTTTGCAGGAAAATATTTTCTTCGTTTTGAAAAACTCCAAAGACAAAAATACGGCCAAATTCTTTTACTCTTTTTTCACTTAAAGTTTTTTCTATAGAATCTAACAATTTAAACTTCAAATTAAAATCCTCCGTTATTTTTAAATTTATAATATAAAGTAGCCTATTCGACAGTTTAATCTTCTTCTATCGTAGATAAATCGCCTTCGTCTATTCCCATTTCCCTCGCCTTTAAAACCCTCCTCATAATCTTTCCGCTTCTGGTTTTAGGAAGAGAATCCACAAATTCTATTTCGTCCGGTTTTGCAATAGGTCCTAAAGTTTTTCCGACATTTACCTTAATATCGTCAGAAAGGGCATCGCTTTTTTCGACATTAGGTTTTAAAACCACAAAGGCTTTAATGGAATTGCCTTTAATGTCGTGCGGCTTTCCTATAACGGCGGATTCGGCTACAGATTCATGGGTTATTATGGCGCTTTCTATCTCTGCCGTCCCCAGCCTGTATCCGGAAACTTTTATTACGTCGTCTATCCTGCCCATAACGTAAAAATATCCGTCCTCATCGCGCTTTGCAGTATCGCCCGCAAGATATACCCCGTTAAATTTAGAAAAATAAGTTTCTTTGTATCTGTTTTCATCTTTATAAATAGTTCTCATCATTGCGGGCCATGGCTTCTTGACTACAAGATAGCCACCTTTGCCTGCTTTCACGCTTTTACCGTTTTCGTCGAATATATCCGCATCTATTCCAAAAAAAGGCTTTCCGCACGAGCCGGGCTTTAAAGACATCGTAGGAACGGGTGTTATTAAAAACATCCCCGATTCCGTCTGCCACCATGTATCCATTATAGGACATTTTTCCTTGCCGATATGCTTGTAATACCAGCGCCAGACTTCGGGATTTATGGGCTCGCCTACGCTTCCTAATATTTTAAGAGAGCTAAGATTATGCCTGTTAGGCCAATTCTCGCCGAATCTCATAACTCCTCTCACCGCCGTAGGGGATGTATAAAAAATATTAACCCCGTGTTTTTCAACGATTCTCCACCATCTATCTGGATAAGGATAATAAGGCGAACCTTCGACCATAAGCGTCGTCGCCCCGTTAATTAAAGGCCCGTATATAATGTACGAATGGCCGGTTATCCAGCCGGGATCGGCGGCACACCAGTAAGTATCGTTGTCTTTAATATTAAAAACATACTTCGAGGTTATATAAGTACCCACGGAATATCCCCCGTGAACATGAAGAATTCCTTTCGGTTTGCCGGTAGTTCCCGATGTGTAAAGTATAAAAAGAGGATCCTCTGAATCAAGTTCTTCGGTTTTTAAATACGGATTGGCTATCGGCAGTTTCATAAGCTCGTCATAATAAAAATCTCTGGACGTATCCATGGCAACTTCTTTGCAGGTTCTTTTTACCACGATGACGGTTTGAACCACCGGAGCTTTAGTGGCCGCTTCATCCGCTATTTTTTTAAGTTCTACGACCTTTCCTCCCCTTAAAGCGCCGTCCGCGGTAATAAGCAGTTTGCTCTGCGCATCGAGTATTCTATCCTTCAACGCCAAAGCCGAAAACCCGGCATATACCACGCTGTGGATTGCCCCTATCTTTGCGCATGCAAGCATGCTTATGGCAATTTCGGGTATATTCGGAAGATATATCGTAACGGTATCGCCTTTTTTTATCCCGAAACTTTTAAGAACGTTTGCAAACTTATTGACCTCTTTATATAAAGAAAAATAAGTGTAAACTCTTTCGCTGCCGTCCTCCCCTTCCCATATTATAGCAAGCTTGTTTTTGCGGAATGTAGTTATATGCCTGTCTAAGGCGTTATGAACGATATTGGTTTTTCCTCCCGTAAACCACTTATAAAAAGGCGGATCGGACGAGTCCAAAACCTTGTCCCAGAGCTTAAACCAGTCTAACTGTTTTGCCGTCTCGCCCCAGAATTTCTCGTTTTCTTTTATAGAATAATCATACAGCTTGTCATAGTCGTCCACATAACTGTTTTTTACCGTTTCCTTTGAAGGAACATAGATATCTTTTGTATTCGCCAAACTATCGAAAGTTGACTTGCGCGAAGCCGATGCTTCATGATTTTCCAAATAATATTCCTCCTTTCTTAATAAATTTAATATTTAAACTTTTTCAATATGCCTATCAATATTTCAAGCTCTCCGTAAATCGATGCCGCTTCCTTGGCGGTATTCGAAGATTTTTCGGAATTAGATACCGAAAGGCCGGATACCGCTTCAATATTCTGGGATATCTCGTTGGTTGCCGCGGTCTGCTCTTCCGATGCGGCGGCTATCGAACTAATCTGGTCGGTTAAACTAAGTATGCTTTTTTCTATGCCGTCTAAAGATTCGCCTGCCCTTGAAGCGTAACCCACGGACAAATCGACCTCGCTCGTCGTTTTATCCATAGATGTTTTAGTATCCTGCGTGCTCTGTTGCATTGTTTGAACCTTGGATGCTATTTCTTTGGTAGCTTTAACGGTTCTTTCGGCTAATTTCCTTACTTCGTCGGCTACTACGGCAAATCCCCTGCCGGATTCTCCCGCACGGGCGGCTTCTATCGCGGCGTTAAGGGCGAGCAGATTGGTCTGGTCCGCTATATCGTTTATCACCGAAATGATTTCGCCTATTTCGAAAGAGCTTTTTTCTAATCCGCTTATAAGACCGCCTAACTGCTTGGTAAGAACAGCGACGTTTTTAATGCCTGAAATAGATTTTTCGACTATATCGAAACCGTCTTTGGCACTGTCCGACGCTTCTTTTGCGATAGAACTTACATTCTGGGTATTCTTGGCAATCTCTTTAATAGTCTGGGACATTTCTTCGGAAGCCGCGGCTACGTGAGTGGCAATTTCCGCCTGTTCCTGCGCTTTGCCGCTGATTTCATCCACATGTCCTTCTATGGAGGTGCTGACATCGACGATAGTCATCGCCTCTTCCATGATGGATTTTACTATTTCCCTGATATCGATAATGAATTTATTAAATTCGTCGACGACCGAGGTTATCTCGTCGTAAACAGAATTTTTATAAACGTAACATTTTTTACAGACATGCTCTCCTTTTTTGCCAAAGCGCTCTATCTGCTTGTCCCAGCATCTCGGTCCCAGTTCGTCTTCTTTAAGCATGCAATTTTTATGGCGTTTGACGATAATTACCGGCTTATCGAAACAATCCATGGGAATTAATTTGCTTAAATCTCCTTCGCCTTTCGATATATCCCTAACCTTGTGATAAAAAACGGTTATAGGTTTGATAAAAGCCTGTTTAAGTACAATATATATTATTATAATGGCTAGAATAACAAGTATGATTTGGGAAATAATAATATTTTTCATAAAAATATTCGAAGAGTTTACGGAATTTTTAAGAGAATAAATAAGTTCGACTCCGCCGAGAACGGTTCCTGCCTTAACCGCGTGGCACATAAGACAGTCTATGCCGCGAGACGCCTTTTCCGCTATGAAAGGAACCCCTACCTTTAAATATTTCTGACCGTTTTTTTCGTAAACTCTTGTTATCTCCTTGTTAGATGCAAGTATTTCTTTGTCGAAGTTCGACGTCGGAACTTCCTGCTTTAAACCTGCGCCAGATTCTTTATCGACCAAATTTCCCCTTACCACTTTAAAATACTTAATTCCTTTAATTTTCCGGTATATGCCGAATAACTGCCTCCTGTCCGATTTATTGGCTATCGTGCCGTTAAGCATCATGTCGTTCATACCGGACAGCATCGTTTTTGCCGTAACGACGGCATCTGACGACGTTGTTTTTATGGACATTTTGTTCTGGTAAAGTACTGCATACCATGTCAAAAACGATAACATTACGATTAAAATGAAAAAAATCGAAGAAAGTAGTTTGAACTTAATCGAAACTTTTTTTATTTTTGAAAAGTTCATATATAGCCCCCCCCTATAGATTAGTTAAACATTAAATTGAAAATAAGCCGCCGCATTATCGCAATGGTTTTTATTAATTTTAAATCAATCAATTAAATAAATAAATAAAATAATTAAATTTTTATCCCCGACAACTTCCTATAAACGGATCTTTCGCTTTCCCCTATAATCCGCGCAATCTCTGATTTAGTAAGCCCTTTGGAAAGGAGATAATTTATATATTTTTCTTCTATTTCCTTTAAAGATAAATTTTTCTCAAAAATTTCGAACTCTTTTCCGCCGTAATAATTTTTAGCGTTTGAAATTTCGAGCTGTATGGCTCCCTCAGGGATTTCGTCTTTCCCTTCGGACAATACTATACCTCTTTCTATAACATTTTTTAATTCCCTTACGTTTCCCGGCCAGTCGTAATTCATAAGCTTATCTATAGCGGACTGCGAAATAGGCTTTGAAAATTGAACCTTATTTTCTTTAGTCATAAAATAATGCGCTAAATGGGGGATATCTTCTTTTCTTTCCCTTAAAGGCGGAAGTTCTATCGTAAACCCGCTTATCCTGTAAAATAAATCTCCTCTGAAACGGCCGTCTTCAACCATATTTTTAAGATTTTTATTTGTTGCCGTTATAATTCTGGTATCTATGAAAAGATTTTTGGAAGAACCGACCCTTCTGAAGCTTTTGGTATCTATTATCCTTAGAAGCTTGCTTTGTATTATGCCGCTCACTTCTCCTATTTCGTCTATAAAAAGCGTTCCCTTATCGGCATATTCCAAAAGCCCTTTTTTAAGAACGTCGGCTCCGGTAAAAGAACCCCTCTCGTGGCCGAACAATTCGGATTCAAAAAGGTTTTCCGAGAGATTGCATGAATCGACTATAATAAAAGGATTATCCCTTCTTGAAGAAAGCCTGTGGAGCAGATTTGCGCTAAGTTCTTTGCCGGTACCCGACTCTCCGGAAATAAGAACGTTCAGGTTTGATTTTGCGGCAACGGTAATATCCTCTATGACCTTGGCTGACGCTTTCGATTTTCCTATAAAAAATCTTTTAAAAATTTCACGCTTGAAATAAGACGCATAATTCTTAAGATTTATTTTCTCAATAAGCCTTTTTATCGTTATACTGAGTTCTTCCAGACTTAAAGGTTTGACTAAATAATCGCATGCCCCTATTTTTAATGCCGCTACGGCGGAATCTACGCTTCCAAAAGCAGTCAGAATAATCATTTCGGCATCTTTAGACCTTGATTTTACCGTATTTAGCAGATCTATTCCCGATTTTCCGGGTAATTTCAGGTCGGATATTATAATATTGAAAAAATCTTTCTCCAACTTATTTATAGCCTCTTCGGCAGAACCTACGGAAACTACGTCATAACCCTCGCTTTTTAAGTAGTCGAAAAGGATTGCCCTGTAGTTTATATCGTCGTCCACTATAAGTATAGAAATAGAATTGTTATCCATATTAAAAATTTATTTAATTTGATTTGCTAGCGATTCTTTTCCTGATTTATTTTCGGAAAAGTTCCTTTTAACAGGAACCTTTACGACGAATTTTGTACCGAGGTCCATTTTGGATCTGACCTCTATGGAGCCTCCGAGAGATTTAATTATACTGAGAGATATGGAAAGACCGAGCCCGGTGCTCGCGGAATTTTTATTTTTAGAAAAAAAAGGGTCGAAAATCTTTTTAATATCCTCTTGGGCAATACCGCGGCCGTTATCTATTATTATTATATAAATATATTCCTTAATTTTTTTGGTTATAAAATAAACTATCCCCGAATTTTCTTCGACAGCCTGCACGGCATTAAGTCCTATATTCAATAAAACCTGCCTTAAGCCCGCCTCCGAAAAACTTATTAAGGGAATATGGGGCGCAAGGTTTTTCTTTATCATAATATTTTTTTTGTTTGCGGTAAAGTATAACAGGACAAGGCTTTCTTCCAGTGAATTATTGACATTTACTATATCCGTGGAATTTGAAACGGGCCTGGATAAGATAAGAAGTTTTTTTGTAATATCTTTACATCTTTCAATCTCCCGCTTCATTAAATCAAAATATTTTTTTATATCGCATCCGCCTTCTTTCATTACATTTGCAATATCCGCATTCTGAGTCAGACCGCTACCGTCAGCGCACATTTTTATCATGTCTATAGAGGCTAGAATGTTATTCAGCGGATTATTTATCTCATGCGCAACGCCCTCGGCTAAGAGGCCGACTTCGGAAAGTCTCTGCGAAAGGTTAAATTTTAGATGGGCGTTTGAACCGTTCCCGAGGCACCTTAAAACCTCTACGGCATATTTTTTTCCTGTTTCGGCGTCGTAAAAAGGCGAAGAATTTATTTCTACGGCAATTTCTCGATTCTGCGGGCCGTAATGTCCGTGTATGACTTTAACCGTTTTGCCTTTTTTAATTACCTCTTCTATAGAGCATGATTCCAAAAGGGGATCGCAGGGCTCGTCCCTAAAATGGCTTACTTTATAGCAATAACCGCCTATTACTTCAGAGGGGGGAGTTCCCGCATCATCCAAAAAGCGTTTATTTGCATAGACTATTTTATAATTTTCATCTATAACTATCACGCCGTCGCTTATATTATCTAAAATATCCGAAGCGTTAAGCGGCAGATTGATATTTTCATTTGACATGAGTATAATATATCATATTTCCGAAATTTTAACCGCCTATTGGTTCATCAGATTTAAAAAATCGGCGTTGGATTTAGTGTTTTTTATTTTATCTATTAAAAATTCCATTGCATCGGTAGTGTCCATACCGGACAAAACCTTTCTTAATATCCAAATTTTTTTCAGATGGTCCTTATCTACGAGAAGTTCTTCCTTTCTGGTGCCTGATTTATTAATATCTATAGCCGGAAAAACCCTCTTTTCGGATAATTTTCTATCTAAATTGACTTCAAGATTTCCGGTTCCTTTAAACTCTTCGAAAATTACCTCGTCCATTCTTGAACCGGTATCGATTAAGGCCGTGGCAATTATGGTAAGACTGCCTCCCTCTTCGATGTTCCTCGCCGCTCCGAAAAACCTTTTGGGTTTATGCAGGGCGTTTGAGTCCACTCCGCCGGATAAAACCTTTCCCGAAGACGGAATGGTGACGTTGTATGCGCGCGCAAGTCTGGTAATCGAATCTAATAATATGACGACGTCTTTTCCCGTTTCCACTAATCTTTTTGCTTTTTCTATAACTATTTCGGCAATTTGTATATGTCTCTGGGGCGGTTCGTCGAATGTCGAGCTGATTACTTCGCCGTTAACCGACCTTTGCATATCCGTAACCTCTTCCGGCCTTTCGTCTATTAAAAGAACCATAAGAAAAATCTCTTTATGATTGGTATTTATAGCATGGGCGATGTCTTTTAAGAGCATTGTTTTTCCTGTTCTCGGAGGGGCGACTATCAACCCCCTCTGTCCTTTCCCGATAGGAATCAACAGGTCCATAAGCCGGGTAGATAAATTTTTGGGGTCGAATTCAAGCTTTATTTTTTCTTCAGGATATAAAGGGGTTAAGTTATCGAATAAAATCTTTTCCTTTGCAATTTCTGGATCTTCAAAATTTATGCTTTCGACTTTTAAGAGGGCGTAAAATCTTTCGCTGTCCTTTGGCGGCCTTATGACTCCGCGAATAGTGTCCCCCGTTCTTAAACCGAATTTTCTGATCTGGGAAGGCGATACGTAAATATCGTCGGGACCGTGAAGATAGTTCGCCTCAAGCGACCTTAAGAATCCGTACTGGTCGGGCAGGATTTCAAGCACCCCTTCTCCCGAAATCAATCCGTTTTTTTCCGCCTGCTGGCTTTTTTCGGTTTCCGCCTGAAGCAGGGCATATATCAGGTCCTGCTTCCGCATGCCTGATGCGCCGTCTATATTGTAATCCTTCGCTATTTGCAGTAATTCGTTAATTTTTTTTACCGATAATTCTTTAATGTTCATAAATGCTCCTTTAAAATTTTATTTTTGTGCTTTTATTCTTTGTGCTTTTATTTCTTATTTGTTATTTACATGCATGTCCACCTGTTCATCCTTCTCGCATCGATGCGGCGTCCTTCGGCTATATCCAAAATAGTCCGTTCATTATTGCCGTCGTCCGGAAACGTCGAAACTCCGGCATTTAGAGATAATATGTCCTGATTTTCTTTTTTGAATACGCCTTCGGTTTCCGACAATATAACATTTAGAATATCCTTTGCCTTATCTTTTCCCATATTGGGAAATAAAATTATAAACTTATTGCCGTATCTCGAAGCCGTATCAAATGCTCTTATATTTTTTTTAATAATATTCGCAATGATTCCGATATTTTTATCGCCCGCTTGGTGACCGTTCATAGAATTTAATTTATTTAATTGATTTACGGAAATCAATGAAACGGATAACCGGCCTTTGTCGTTAATTACTTTTTGCATTTCCTGAAAAAGCTTTTCATGAAAATATTTAAAATTATTGAGTCCCGACACGTAATCAACCTGCGAACAGTCTCTCATAGTCTGAACGCATTTATTTGAGTTTAAAATATAAGCGATTACCGAAAAAATGGTGTCGAAAACTTCAATTTTATCGGCTCCACAATTCTTAAATCCCGGCACCGAATATATTATCACGGAATACGAATCCGTATAAGCGGTTTTCAGTTCATACGCGTACAGCTCGGAAACATTTTCATGTTCGAATAAATTCCGGTATTTATCGTATTTATCGCTTTCTTTTTTAAAATCTATATATAGTCCATTTTTTAACGGCGCTATTTCTTGCAGCAAAGCCATAGGTGGAGTTTCGTTGATTCTTTTAATAAACTCGTGCGAAAAGCCTCTGGATATTTCGACGCTTTCTTCGACGTTGTATTTTCTGTATATAAACATTATCGCCGTTGCTCCAAACGTAAATTCAAACGCGATATTAACGAAATGCATAACCTCCTCGATCGTTTTTTTTTGATATGCAAAATCTAACAACTCTTTTATAAATTTATAGCCCAAATCTTCACATTTTATATACTCTTCCATAAGCAACACCCCTTTTATCATGGGACAGACTCAAGTATGTCCCCGTCCAATATTATTGAATTATTTATTTTTATTCCGGAACGGGAAAATTAATTTTATATAAACTATTTAAAAAGTGTATAAACGAGTTAATTTGAGGAATTAAGAATTTAAATCCGTAATTATTGTTTATTATAAAGTCGGATTTCTTAATTTTTTCTTTTTCGCTTAACTGATTTTTATTTCTTTTAATGAAATCTTCAAAATCGAATTTTTTATACGTTCTTTTAATTCTTCTCGAAAAATCGCAGGCAACAAGGATGGTTTTATCTAAGTTAAGATAATATCCGGATTCTATAATAACCGCTCCTTCGATTATTGCGGCGGGTCTCCGGCTTATTTTAATTATACGGTCTATATCTGCCCTCAAAGTCGGATAGATTATATCTTCTAAAACCCTTTTTTTTGAGACGTCGGAAAAAATTATACCGGCAAGAATTTTTCGATCTATCTCATAATCATTATTTAAAATGTTTTTGCCGAAAAAATCAACAATTTTTTTATATTCCGCGCTATTTTTTTTTATAATTTTATTTGCTTCTTCGTCAAGATTCAAGGTTAAAAAATCGTAATTTTTAAATAAATTAAGGACCGCGGTTTTCCCCGAACCTATAGAACCGGTTAATCCGATTTTAACCATTTTATAAAACACCTCTAATTCATAAAACCGCTATAAAAGAAACCTGCCTTTTACCGTCTTTATCGCGTCTGTAGCTAAAAAAACCGGTATTTTCAAAATTACATATATTTAAATCGTAAATATTTTTATCGCTAAATCCGTTCGAAATCAACTCGTTCCTTATAAAGCCTTTTAAATCAAAAAAAATTTGATTTTCATTTACGGTTTTATCAAAAAATTTTTGATTTAAGGTATCTTTTGCTAAAAATAAATTTAAAAAATCCTCTTTGACTTCATAGCATTTCTTGCATATCGATGGTCCTATCACTATTAAGGTGCCGCCGATATCAGCCTTAAATTCATCCGTTAAAATATTTTTTGCATTTTTTATTATCCCGCCATAAGCGCCTTTCCAGCCGCAATGGACCGCTCCTATAATACGGCCGTTATTATTAATATCGGCAAAAAGCAATGGAACGCAATCAGCCGTTCTTATACACAGCGCTATGCCGCGTTCCTTAGTAAAAACTCCGTCCGCATTATTTATATCAAAAACATTATAATTATCTTTTGCCGCCTCTTTAAATTTTTCATCTAAAACGGCTATATTGATACCGTGGCTTTGTTCGACCTCGTACGAATAATGCACCGTTTTTTTTAAAAGTTCTTTTCTTGCGGTTAAATTCTCGGGATTAAAATCCAGCGAACCGTCCATAAAACCATAAACAATGCCTGAATTTTCAATATTTAGCTTGTCTATGCCTCCGCAAAGGTAAATCATAAGACGGCATCCGAATCATCCGAACCAAAAGCCCATAGCATATCGTCCGGAACTTTTGCCTTTAAAATTATTTTTTCTTTTGTTTCAGGATGCGGAAATTCAAGCATATATGCATGCAGCATCTGTCTTTTAACAAAATTTAAACTTTTGTATCTGCCTTCAATATCTTTTCTTTTGTAAAGCTTATCTCCTACAATAGGATATCCGTTTTCAAAAAGAGAAACTCTGATTTGATGGGTTCTACCCGTTTCCGGCATTACTTTAAGGAGGGTTGCAGCACCCCTTATCGATTTTACGTTTTCAAAACGGGTAACGCAATGTTTTCCGTCTTCTTTTTTATTTATTTCCATTTTAATCCTGCTCTTAGGGTCTCTCTTTATAAACCCCTCGATGCATCCGCCTTCTTGCGTAATAATGCCGTAAGTTACGGCAAAATAAGTTTTTTTAATTTCGCGGTTTTTAAAACTCGATGCAAGAGCGTTATGCGAAAAATCGTTTTTTGCTATTAACATTATGCCGGACGTATCTTTGTCTAACCTGTGTACTATTCCAGGCCTTTCAACGCCGCCTATGCCTGAAAGGTTGGATATCTTTCCTACTAAGATATTTACCAGCGTATTGTTATAATTTCCCTTCCCGGGGTGAGCCGAAATCCCCGCCGGTTTGTTTACCGCCGCAATATAATCGTCTTCGTAAATTATTTCGATATCGTAATCAAATGCTTGTATTCCTGATTTTATTATCTCCGGCTCCTTGAAAGTTATTATACTACCTTCTTTTAATGAATGAGCGGATTTTTTTACGACCGCGCCGTTAATTTCGACCGCGCCGCTTAATATATGTTTCTTAATAAACGACCTTGTTTTCTCCGGTAATTTTGTCGTCAAAAAAAGGTCTAATCTTATATTTTTACCGGTATAAACAAATGAAATTATTCCCATAAAACGCGTCCGGTCATCTCCTCAGGTATATCTAAACCGAGCAGTTTAAGGATAGTAGGCGCAATGTCCGCAAGCCTGCCGGGCTTCAGCGGCGGGAATTCTTTTGCATTGTTTGATACGATAACTAAAGGCACCGGATTTAAGGTGTGGTTAGTCATAGGCTCTCCGTTAACGCCTTTCATAGTTTCCGCATTTCCATGGTCTGCCGTTATCATGCAGGCACAGTCAAAGCCTAAGGCAACCGGTATTATTTCGCTTATAGCGGAATTAACCGCCTGAACGGCTTTTATAGCGGCATCATAGTTTCCGGTATGTCCGACCATATCGCAGTTTGCAAAATTGCAGACTATTAATTCGTATTTGCCTGATTTTATTCTTTCGATGAGCGCATCTTTAATTTTAAATGCGCTCATCTCCGGTATCAAATCATATGTTTTAAATTCTCTCGGCGAAGGTATCAAAAGCCTGTCCTCATTTTTAAACGGCTCTTCTCTGCCGCAGTTAAAAAAATAAGTTACGTGGGCGTATTTTTCCGTTTCGGCAATTCTGAATTGGTTAAAACCGTGATTAGATATAACCTCCCCTAAAATATTGGAATAATTTTGAGGTTCTATAATATATTTATTTTCAAACGAATCGTCGTATTTAGTCATCGTTATGAAATTTTTAACCGGTTTAAAATCCTTTCGTGAAAATTTATTGAAATTATTGAAAATAAAAGCCTCGGTCAGCTGTTTTGCCCTATCCGCCCTGAAATTAAAAAATAATACGCCGTCTTCATCTTTTATCCTGCCGTCGTTTTCCGCACCGTTATCTATAACTACCGCAGGCATAAATTCGTCCGTTATATTATCTCCGTAAAATTTTTTAATTGCGCTTACGGGGTCGTCAAATTTTTCTCCCTTTAACCGCGTAAGTAAATTAAAAGCGGTTTCAATTCTGTCCCAGCGGGTATCCCTGTCCATTGCATAAAATCTTCCGCAAAGAGTCGAAATAAACACTCTGCCTGCAAAAGGCTTTATATGTCCGGTTAGTTTATCCAGAAAAACCGGCGCGCTCTGCGGCGGAGAATCCCTGCCGTCTAAAAAAGGATGGATATAAACTTTTTTTATTCCGTTGTTATAAAAAAAGTCGATTAAATATAACAAATGCGACAGTTCGGAGTGCACCCCGCTTTCCGAGAGCAATCCCATAAGGTGGACGACCGAACCGCCTGCTTTAATTTTTTCTAGAAATTCACATAAAACTTTATTGTCTTTAAGCTTGTCGTCTTTTATGAGCAGGTCTATTTTTGTCAAATCCTGCATTATCAATCTTCCGGCGCCTATATTGGAATGGCCGACCTCGGAATTACCCATAGTGTTTTCGGGAAGACCGACGTCTAATCCGTGGGCTTTTAAAGCGGTAAAGGGATAATTTTTAAAGAGTGAATTTATAAACTCCGGCTTGGCATTAATTATTGCATTTCCTTCAATTTTCGAAGACATTCCGAAACCGTCTAAAATAATTAAGACGGTGCTTTTAAATTTTTTCATATCGTTTTTATTCGGAGATTAAAGGCGATATATTTTTGATTTCGTCCTTAGCGCCGGTTTCATAGAGAGTTCCGGATGTTTTTATATTAAAAGTGTTCCATAGATTACATGAGGGGCATATTGAAGAATAACTATAAGAAACAAACCCGCAGTTCGAGCACACGAAAGGCAGTTTAACGGGATATTTGCTTTTAAGGGCTTTTCTGAAATTTACGGATGCGTCGTTGTA
This sequence comes from bacterium, assembly GCA_021812245.1. Taxonomy (GTDB): domain Bacteria; phylum SZUA-79; class SZUA-79; order Acidulodesulfobacterales; family Acidulodesulfobacteraceae; genus Acidulodesulfobacterium_A. Next base: position 217,520 of record JAKAOK010000001.1, read on the forward strand.
TTTTCCTCTTTTAAAATAACATTCCGCAAGCAGCATATTTAGAGAGTCATCTTTAAATATCGACTGGGGGATTAAAGATAAATTCGAAATAGCTTCGTCTATCATTTCTAATCTTATATATAATTTCCCCAGAAAAAGCCTGTATTCCCATCTTTCGGGATTATCGTATATAAGCTCTTGATAAAATCTAATTATATTTTCGGGGTGGTTTGTTTTTATAGAGACATCTTCAATTTTTATAATTAGAGCAAGATTGCCGGTCTTAAGGAATGCTTTCTCCCATAATTCAAAGGCTTCGTTAATTTTCCCTTTTTTTATAAATACATCTCCAAGCGATATATAAGCGGGTACGAAATTTTTCTGCTGGCTTAGCACCTGATTAAAGCGTTTTGCCGACCTCTCGGTATCGTTTTCCGATTCCAGAAGATATTTTCCAAATTCGTACTTAAGCCCAAGCATAACCTGTTCTTCTTTTTTGTTAATCTCTTTGTCTTTTGACTGCGAAAGAAACAGCTTCGACATTTTGTAAGCATTCTTCCACTCTTCTTTTTGAATAAATATATTTTTCAGCTGAGTTATGGCATAAAGATTGTCAGGAGAATATTCCAGCGCCTTATTCAGATAAAAAACGGCCTTATCGTAATCTTTATTAAGTTTGTAAAGATTTCCGGCTTCGTTGAGCGCCGTTATATTCTCTTTTTCTATTTCTAAGGCTTTGTTAAGGGCATTTTCCGATTCTTTAACTTTTCCTTTATGTTTATATATCTTTGCAAGGAGAAGATAAGCGCTAAGATTATTAGGATAGTTTAACAGATATTTCTTAATCAGGTCGATTCCTTTATCGTACTGCCCTTTAATGTACGCATCGAACGCTTTATTAACCGAGTTGTCCAATTCAGTTTTTATATATTGTTTTCTTTTGTATATTAAATTTTTTATCTGATAGATGGAGTCCTTTAAAATGTTTATAATTAATATAAGCGCAATGCCTATTAAAAATGCCGAAAATACGTAAATTATAAGATAGCCGTTAAGTATATGATGCTGTCCGGGGGCATAATGCAAAAGAACTCTCTGCGGGTTAAGCGCATAAAGATACTCGAAGAATGCTATAAGTATAAGTATTGCTATAATTATAGTAATTATATACATAGGGAGATTAATTTACGTTAAAGTTAAATTTTTTTATTAATAGAATCTTCAACCGTTAATTCTTTTGCCTCCGGCCACAGCCCCTCGATATTGTAATACGACCTTAAATCGTCGTGGATTAAGTGTATCATCATACTGCCGTAGTCTATAACAATCCATCTTGAGCCGGGGGTGGAAAGACCTTCCTGTCCGAGAGGCTTCTGCCTGAAAGATTTGAGCAGATTGTCCGCTATCGCATTGAGCTGTCTGTCCGACGAGCCGCCGGCTATAATTATAAAATCGGTTATTCCCGACACTTTCCTGACGTCAAGGACTAAGATATTATGCGCCTTTTTTTCCAAGAGAAGGCTTATAACGGATCTGATATTTTTATTTGTTCTTTTAAGCGGTTTTCTGCCGCTTTTAGAAGTATCGATTGTCTGTACCGCCTTAATATAACTTATTATTTATTATATAATTAATAACCTCGTTTGGCAACAAAAAGAGATTGGAAATATTATTTTTAAAATTATTTCTTATGTCGGTCGAAGAAATATCAAGCCTTGTGATTTTAAAGAAATATATGAACCTGTTTTTATCGGTAATAAGCCTGTTTTCTGTATAATCGACCCTGATGCCTTCTTTTAATTTATCGGGTAAAAAATCGATAAGCTTTATTAAATTTTTTAAATCGGATTTTTTATTTGACCTGTTGACGACGATAAAATTAATTTTATCGAAAATTTCTCCGGCGTTTTTCCAATTTCTCATATCGAAATAAGTATCCATTCCTGCAATAAAATACAGTTCGTCTGACGGATATATTTTTTTCAGTTGAACAATCGTATCATAGGAATAAGAAAATCCTCCTCTTTTTATTTCAATATCCGACGCCTCGAATTTTTTATGGTTTTTTATTGCTATATTTATCATTTCGATTCTTTTTTCGGGATTAATCTCCGGCATTTTTTTATTAGAAGTTATATTGGTAGGGATAAATACAACCTTATTTAAAAACGTCTGCGCAACTTCTTCGGCCGCCCTCAAATGCCCAAAATGAACCGGATTGAATGTGCCGCCGAAAATTCCTATTTTCATAATCTATATAACCTATAATCTTTTCTGATAATTTCCCAGCACTATAAATTTGGTCGTCGTAAGTTCTCTGGCGCCCATCGGTCCAAACGCGTGAATTTTTGAGGTGGATATGCCTATCTCGGCGCCGAGTCCCAGCTCGAAACCGTCGTTAAATCTTGTAGAAGCGTTAACCAAAACGCATGAAGAATTTACTTTCTTAATAAATTCTAATGCCCTTGAATAATTTTCCGTCATTATAGATTCGGTGTGATTGGAACCGTGCAGTTTTATATGCTTTATAGCTTCATCCATATTCTTAACGGCTTTTACCGACAGAGTAAGATTGAGGTACTCGGCATCCCAGTCGGCATCAGCCGCCGGAGTTATAAAGTTAAACTTATCTTTGAAAATATGCAGGATTTCTCCGTCAACTCTGGTTTCTACGTTGTTTTTTTTAAGTTCGCCAAGCATCAGGGGCATAAATTTATCCAATATTTCGGAATGGACTAAAAGGGTTTCTAAGGCATTGCAGACGGAAGGCCTCTGCGCCTTAGAATTTATAATTACGCCTATAGATTCTCCGAAGTCCGCATATTTATCGACGTATATATGACATACCCCTTTATCGTGTTTTATCACCGGAATTTTGGAATTTTCCGTTACGAACGAAATAAGACCTTCTCCGCCTCTCGGTATTATCAGGTCTATATATTTTTTTTGGGATATTAATTCTTTTATCGCCGACCTGTCGGTATATGGAACCATCGAAACCGCTTCGGGAGGTAGTCCGTTAATCTCAAGGCTTTCGGAAACGATAGAAGCGAGTATTTTGTTTGAATTAATGGCTTCAGAACCCCCGCGTAAAATTACGGCGTTTCCAGAAAGCAGGCATAGTATTGAGGCATCGATAGTAACGTTCGGTCTAGATTCGTAAATTATCCCGATTACGCCGAGAGGTATCCGCATTCTGCCCACCATAAGACCGTTTGGTCTTGTCGTTATATTTTCTATTTCTCCTATAGGGTCTTTTATTTTCATTACGTCTTCTATGGAATCAATCATGGAATCGAAAGTTTTTTCGGATATAAAAAGTCTGTCCGTCATAGGCTTGCTAAGACCGGCCGATTTTGCGTTTTCGACGTCTTTGTAATTTTCGGCTTCTATCAGTTTTTTATGTTTAATCAAAAGTCCCCTAAGGGTTCTGAGTATATTAAGTTTTGTTTCCGAACCCGCACTTGCAATATTACTGCTTGCGCCGTAAGCCTTTTCGGCAATTTCTTCTATGGGCGGCATTCTGTCGTTTTGTTTCATAGTTATTACTCCCGCTTATCTATATTATAATAATTATAATACGGAAATTACCATTTTATCTTTATGGACGACTAAAGAGGATATCTTGTCTTCGCCGAATTTTAATTTTATTTCTTCGGAGCTTAATCCTTTTATTTTTTTTATATCTCCGGAATCAAGATTGGCTATGCCTTTAGAAAATAAGGCGCCGTCTTCGTTTACTATATATATACCGTCGCCTTTTTTAAAATCGCCTTTTATTTTAATAATGCCGCCTGCAAGAAGGCTCTTGTTTTCATAAGTAATCGCCCTGATAGCTCCTTCGTCCGCAACTATTTCACCGGCTTTTTCCATGCCGAATAAAAGCCAATGCTTTTTTTTATTTATTTTATTAATAGAAGAATTTATTAAAGTTCCGCTCAAATTTCCGGCTATCAAAGAATTAAGGCTTTTTTTGTCTTTTCCAGACATAATTATCGTATCTATGCCGGCGCTCGACGCAATGAAAGATGCATAAAGTTTAGATTTCATTCCTCCGGTACCGTGCAGGCTCTTAGAGGTCTCTTTAAAATTTTTAATATAATTTTTTATATCGTTTATTATTTTTACCGGTTTTGCATCTTTATAAAGGTTTGGATTTTTATCGAAAACTCCCTTCACGTTGGAAAGAATTATGAGCAGGTCGGCGCATACTAAGTTTAAAACAAGAGCGGACAGATGGTCGTTATCTGAAAATTTTATTTCTTCGTATGAAACGGTATCATTCTCGTTTATTATGGGAACGACGCCGTTCTTTAACAATTCATATATGGTATTTCTTGCGTTTGTAAATCTTCTCCTTATTGATATGTCTTCTTTGGTCAAAAGAATCTGAGCGGTTTTAAGTCCGCGGCGCTTAAAGCAGGAATCGTAATTTCTCATCAAAACAGCTTGCCCACAGGCTGCAAACGCCTGTTTCTGCGGAATCGAAAAGTTATTCAATTCCGAGTTTATATTCAATAAATCTTTTCCGGCGGCAATAGCGCCGGAAGAAACCAGTATTACCTCTTTTTTTTGACCGATTAACGAAAAAGAAAGGTCGCAAATATTTTTAAAGGCGGATGAAGACGGTTTTCCGTCTTCATTTAAAAGCACCTGCGTGCCTATTTTAATAACAATTCTCTTCTTAGAGTCTAAATATTTTTTAAAATTATTAAGTTCTTCCACTTAATTGTTTTATATTATTAATAGATTAATTATATTTGTCAATTATACCGCAATCTCTTTTTTATTCAAAGAGGCATTTAAAATATTTTTAAGCTCGTTTATGCCGGCATTGTTATATGCAGATATAAAATATACCGGAATATTTTCTTTTTCAAAAAATTTTTCGGCTTCTTTCATAATTTTATTTAATTTTTTCGTATCGGTTATTAAATCTATCTTGTTTATCACGGCTATTTGCTTTTTTTTAAGTATCTCTTCTTTGTATCCGGCTATTTCTTTAACGACGATTTTATACCTGTCCTCAATTTCTTTTAAAGTTCCAATTTCTATTAAGTGCAGAAGAATATTAGACCTTTCTATATGGCTTAAGAACTTCAAACCCATACCCGCTCCTTCCGAAGCACCCTCTATTATGCCCGGTATGTCAACCAAAGTTAAAGTCTTATCTGTTCCGTCATCGAAAAAAACTCCAAGATTAGGGGTTTTAGTAGTAAACGGATAGGAAGCTATTTTTGGGCGGGAACCTGTTAATTTAGAAATAAGAGTGGATTTTCCGGCATTTGGAAGGCCTACTATGCCGATGTCGCCTATGCTTTTCAGAATAAGCCGTACTTTCTTGGTTTTACCGGAAGTTCCCGGCTGGGCGAAACGCGGTCTCCTGTTTGTGGAAGTCTTAAAAAAAGAATTGCCCTTACCGCCGATGCCGCCTCTTAACAGCACTGCTTTTTCGCCGTCAGCCGCAAGGTCGGCTATAATTTCGTTAGAATCGAAATCAACGACCGTCGTGCCGACCGGTACCGTTATAACGATATCTTTTCCGTCTCTGCCTTTTTTATTGTTTCCCTGTCCGTTGCCGCCGTTTCCGGCAATATATCTCGGCTTATACCTGAAATCGAGAAGGCTTGTTATGTTATGAGAGGCATTAAATAAGACGTCTCCGCCTCCGCCTCCGTCGCCGCCGTCCGGTCCTCCCTTCGGAATAAATTTCTCCCTTCTAAAACTGACCGCGCCTCTGCCTCCGTTGCCGGAAGCAATGGTTATCAGGGCATTATCGACAAATTTCATATGAATTTATTTCTGGGGGATATACTCTGGGAATATAATTAATTTGTATGCGGCCGATACCGGAATAATTTATTGTTCTTCTGCAGGGATAATGCTGACGAATCTTCTATTATTTTTTCCGGCATGAAATTTAACAAAGCCTTTTATTATGGAATAAAGAGTGTAATCCTTGCCTGCTTTGACGTATTTTCCGGGATGGAAAGAAGACCCTACCTGACGGACTATAATCTCTCCGGGTTTGACTAATTGACCGCCAAATCTTTTAACTCCCCTTCTCTGTCCTTGACTGTCTCTTCCGTTTCTTGAACTGCCTCCGGCTTTTTTGTGCGCCATAATATCACCCTAATATATATAATTTAATATAATAAATTTTTATGCAATGCCCGTTATTCTGACTTCCGTAAAGTTCTGCCTGTGCCCTCTTTTTTTTCTTTCGTCTTTACGGCGTTTCATCTTAAATACTATAATTTTTTTAGCCCTTCCGTTTCTAACGACAGTGCCGGTAACGCTTTTGTTTTTTAAAACTTCTTTGTCCGTCAGCAAAACGCCTTCGTTCTTCAATGCTATAGGCGCAAAAGTTACTTCCTCGCCTTTTTCTTTAAATAAAGTTTCTATTCTTATAATATCTCCCTGCGCGACCACATATTGTTTCGAACCGGAAGTTATAACGGCGTAATTGTTCATTACTGATCCTCTTTGTTTTATATAATTAAATAAATATATACTATATGTTTAAACTTGAATATATTATTTTAATAGGTTTTTATAATATTGTCAACTTCTTTTTAGCACTCAAAATTACCGATAGAAAATTTAAATTTTGCAGCGACGAGCCTTTATTTTGAGATATAAGGGCTAATCCGCTTTTAGACGCCGCTTCCGACGCTTTTTCGTTATATAAATATTCAGCTAATGCGCCATATAATTCTCGGGGGGAACCTACCAATCTTCCCGCCCCTATTTTTATAATTTCACCTGCTATTTCTGAAAAATTTTGAATATATCTGCCGAAAATTACAGGTTTTCCGAAAATTAAAGGCTCCATGAGGTTATGTCCTCCCGCGTCCACCATACTCCCTCCTACGAAAGCGACGCTGCATATGTTATAAACTGTAAGCAATTCTCCTATTATATCGACTAAAATAACCGTCGTTTCCGATCCCCCCTGTTTAGAAATATCCAATTTAAAATCCGGAGAATATATGGAAGAAAGTTTATAAATTTCTATTCCTCTTTTTTCAAAAAAATTATATACTTCGCCGAATCTTTCCGGATGCCGCGGCGCTATAAATAAAAACAATTTATCTTTTTTAAAATTTTTGTTTAATTCTATTGCGGCGTCAAAAATTAAATTCTCTTCTCCTTCATGCGTGCTTCCGGCGGCTATAATTTTTCCGCTATTAAAGATTCTTTTCAATTTATTGCTTTTTTCTTCAATTCCTTCCGTAATAAGCCCTATATTTAAATCAAATTTCATATTGCCGGTTATATGAACGTTTTCCTTCTTGATTCCAAGTCTCAAAAATTTTTTGCGGTAAGTTTCCGATAAACATAAAACTATGTCGATTTTATCAAAAACGTATCTGAAAAAAAAACTAAAATTTAAGTAATTTTTGTAAGATTTGTCAGATATCCTTGCATTTATTACGGCAACCGGAATATTCCTTCTGCTTAATACGTTAAATAAATTAGGCCATATTTCCGTTTCGACGGCGATAAACAATAACGGCTTTATCAGCCGCAGAATGCTTTTAACCGAAAAATAAAAATCGTACGGAAAATAGAATATTGAAATATCCCCGCTGTTTCTGTAAAGATTTTTTGCAAAATCATAGGCGGTTTTTGTGGTAACCGACAGATATATTTTTTTACCGGTTTTATTCTTAAGCAGATCGATGAAATTAACGGACGCCCTCAGCTCCCCGAGGGATACAGCATGAATCCATATCCCTCCTTCTGAAGCAGAATCTTTTAACGGCTTGAAAGCAAAAGGAAACAGTTTGTAAAAAAAACCTTCGATTTTTTTATTTTTCGTCAAGCTGAATATGATTAACGCTATAAAGAAAAACGGGAATAAAAGTAAAAGAAGAATATTATAAAAGGCAAATAAGACTTTTTCCATATATATAGACAGCTATTCCATCTGTTTGACAATAAGATTTTTATAAATTCCGTCATGCTTTATCAGTTCGTCGTCAGTTCCGCTTTCGGCTATTCCTCCCTTTTCCAAAACATAAATAATATCGGCATGTTTTACGGTAGAAAGCCTGTGGGCTATAACGAGTGCGATTTTATTTCTGCATAAACCGTTTTGATTCCCGTCCGACCCGAATAAAGCATTCTGGATTTCTTTTTCTGATTCGCTGTCCAAAGACGACGTAGCCTCGTCAAGTATTAATACAGGGGAATTTTTTAAAAAGGCCCTCGCAATCAAAATCCTTTGCTTCTCGCCGCCCGACAGCCTTGAACCTGCTTCATCCACTACGGTATCGTACCCGCCGGGAAGGCTCATTATAAAATCATGGGCAAATGCCAATTTTGCTGCATTCATTACGTCTTCCGCGCTTTTACCGTCGGTTCCGTATTCTATATTAAATCTTATGGATTCGTTAAACAGCACTACGTTCTGTGATACATAAGATATGGAATTCCTTAGCTCTTTTACGCTAAATTCTTTTATATTGATTCCGTTTAGCCTTATCTCTCCCGCATCCGGTTCGTAGAAACGGGGTATGAGCATCGAAACGGTGCTTTTGCCTGCCCCTGAATAACCGGCTAAGGCTGCTATTTCTCCTTTATGAATTTTTATATTTATATTTTTTAAATCGTAATTTTCGTCTTTGTCTTTATCGTAGCTAAAATAAAGACCGCTTATTTCCAGAGTTGTAATTTCCGGAGGAACGGGCGTCGTTCCGCCTTCCTCTTCTGGTTTTTCGTCTAATATGTCAAAGATTCTGGTCCCTGCGGCTATGCCTTCCTGAAGACTGTTATTGAGGCGCGATAAACTTTTAACCGGCTCGTAAAGCAAAAGAATTGCCGTTAAAAAAGAGAAGAAACTGCCGGGCGTATATCCGAATTTTATTACCTGAAGCCCGCCTATAAATATAATGGCGGCAACGGAAATCCCTCCTACCAATTCAACAAAGGGTACGGTCAGTCCTCTTATTTTAGTCATTCTCATAAAAAACCTGTAAAGATTATCCGATAATTTCTTAAAACGGCCGATCTCAGATTCTTCCATATTATAAGCCTTAACCATTCTTAAATTGGAAATAGTTTCATCCAAAAACTTGGTTATATTTCCCATTTCCGTCTGCGTATCGGTACTGGTTCTTCTTGCTTTTTTACCGAGCATGGTTACTGGAAAGATTACTATGGGAAACAATACCAAAACGGCTATCGAAAGATAAAAATCCATATATATTATTACGGCTAAAAGCACTATTACGGTAAGAATATCTTTCATAACTGCGCTCACCGAATCCGAAACGGTTCTCTGGATAATGTTTATGTCGTATGTTATTCTTGCAATTAAAACCCCTGTAGGAATCTTATTCAGCCTTGAAACAGGCAGTTTTACCACGGCGGAATAAACCTCGTCCCTTAGGGAGCGTATAATATTCTGCCCCACTGAACCAGTGTAATAAAATTCGGCATAATAAAAAATATTTTTTACAAGAAATATTAATACGACAAGCAGGGGGATCAATATAAGTTCGGTATAGCTTTTAGTGATAAATATGTTATTTATCAGCGGCTTTACTATATAGGCAAGCGCGCCGGTAAGCGCGGAAACGACCGCCATGCTTATTACCGCTATAGTAAGCCTTTTTTTATAAGGCAGTATATAAGGCAGGAGTCTTTTTAAAACCGATAAATCTTTTTTTATATTTTTTTTATTAAACATTTTTTAATATTTTATCATAAATAACGCCTGCCGCCCCATCGAAAGGATTAACGCCTGCATCTAGCGTGGAAATTATACCGGATATTTTATTTAATATGGATTTTCGGTAGCCGTCGTCCTTTAAAAATTTATCGGCTTCCTTAAAAACGTTTTGAGGGGTAAATTCAGATTCTATAAGTTCCGGAACTATTAAATCGCCTGCAAGTATATTTATAAGTCCGGCATATTTTATTCTGATTAAAATTTTAGCAAGAATATAAGTTAAATAGTTTAAATAATAAAATATTATCACGGGTTTGCCGTAAAAGCAGGCTTCTAAAGAGGCTGTCCCGCTAGCGGCTATGATTAAATCGCTCGACGAAAGAGCAAAACCGACCGAACCGGTAAAAGAATACCATTTATCCGATATCATACCGTTATTTTTTAATGCCGTCCTGAAATAAGACGAATCAATCTCTTGTCTGAAGGGAAAAATAAAAAAAGCATTTTTATAAGCTGATTTTATCAATAAAATAGATTCGATTATGCGTTTTGAATGATATTTAAGTTCTGTTTTCCTTGAACCAGGCAAAAATGAGATAACGGGGTATTTACCGTTCAACCCGTTTTTTGTTTTTTCGTCCGCCGGATTGATTCCGCCGCCCGCAAATGCGGCGTCTCTTTTATTTAAAACATATAAAGGGTTGCCGAAATAATAAGATTCGACGCCTTCTTTTTTATAAATATCCTGCTCGAAAGGGAAATGGTTATAACGA
>JAKAOK010000025.1 GCA_021812245.1 bacterium
AACCTCCTTTTTTATTTGTTTTTCACCTGATGGGTGAATATAATTAGCAATAATTATATCACTGAAAGACAGATAAATAAAGGAGTTTTTTAGTTTTTAGCTAAGTTTCTATCGGCAAATTAGGGTTGTGTTAATTTTAATAAGCAATTTCAGAGTTGATTTAATTGACAATATAAAGACTAAAATTATATAATATTTATCATCATTGTATTAATAAAAACAAATGAGATGTCGGTTTAATATATATTTAATCGGGGACAAGAATTTTTTTAAAGACGAAAACAGCTATCTTGAAGCTTTAGGCGTCTGTTTTTATAACGGCGTCGGAGCATTTCAACTAAGGCAGAAGGACATAAGCGTTAACGAATTTATTAAATTAGGCGAAAAAGTTAAACTGATATTAAAAAAATATCCGGACGTAAAGTTTTTTGTCAACGACAGGGTAGATGCGGCATTAGCTCTTGAAGCCTACGGCGTCCATTTGAATATTAACAGTATTCCGGTTAAGGCGGTTAAGGAAAAGATTAAAAATCTCAAAATATTTTATTCTTCCCACTCCATAGAAGAAGCTGTAAAAGCGGAAAAAGACGGCGCCGATTTTATTACATTCAGCCCCGTTTATAAAACAAAAAATCAGGAATTTCATCAGGGAGCGGATATGCTGAAAAGAGCGATACGTTCCGTCAAAATACCTGTTTTTGCGCTTGGAGGCATTAACGAGGAAAATCTTTCCGAGATAAAGAAAGCCGGAGCCGAACATATCGCTGTCCAATCGGGTATATTAGAAAAAAGAGATATCGGCAAAGCCGTTAGAACGTTAACCGATATACTCGGCGCAAAGTAAATTGCGGCAGGCACGTTAAATTAGGCATAAAGGCATAAACATAAAGGTATAAATTAAATATAAACCTTTCAATAAACAAGGAACAATATAATGGAATACATAAATCAGATAGAAGCCGCAAGAAAAAATATAATTACCGATGAAATGAAATCGTGCGCCGAAGCCGAAAGTGTTTCGACGGAAAAAATTCGTTTAGACATAATGAACGGCTGGACGGTTATTACTAAGAACCGCTTAAGGGACATAAGTCCTCTTGCCGTGGGAAAAGACTTGAAGACAAAAGTCAATGCCAACATAGGTTCTTCAGGGGACAGCCACAGCATTGAAGAGGAATTGGAAAAGCTATTCACGGCAATAAAAAGCGGAGCGGATGCCGTGATGGATCTTTCCACCGGCGGAAACATAATAGAATTCAGGCGGGATATCCTTAAAAATTCAACGGTTCCGGTTGGAACCGTTCCGCTTTACGAAGCGTTTCAACCCGCTATGGAAAACGGCAGTCCGAATGACGCAAATTTCATAGATAAATTCGACCCGGAATATCTCTTTGAAGTTATAGAAAGGCAGTGCGAAGAAGGAGTCGATTTTATTACCGTCCACTGCGGATTAACGTTAAATGCAATAAAAACTATGAATATGCAGACGAGGATTATGGGCATAGTTTCGAGAGGCGGGTCGCTGATTGCTTCATGGATGATAAGAAAAAATAAAGAAAATCCCCTGTATGAACACTACGGCAGGCTTTTGAAAATTGCAAAGAAAAACGACGTAGTTTTAAGCCTCGGCGACGGATTAAGGCCGGGTTGCCTTAACGACGCTACCGATAGGGCGCAGATTACCGAACTTGTTACGCTGGGCGAATTGCAGAAAAAAGCGCTCGAAGAAGGGGTGCAGGTAATGATAGAAGGTCCCGGACATGTTCCGTTAAATCAGGTCGAAGCAAATATAAAATTAGAAAAAAGCCTGTGCAACGGAGCTCCTTTTTATGTGCTGGGTCCTTTAGTTACCGATATAGCGCCCGGCTACGACCATATTACCAGCGCTATAGGCGGCGCAATAGCCGCGGGCGCGGGCGCAGATTTTCTATGTTACGTTACGCCGGCCGAGCATTTAAGGCTTCCATCCGTTTCGGACGTGAAAGACGGAGTTATAGCTTCTAAGATTGCCGCCCACGCCGGAGATATCGCAAAAGGAATTAAAGGCGCGTTGGATTTAGATATCGAAATGAGTAAAAACAGGCGTGCAATGGACTGGGATAAACAATACGAATGTGCGTTAGACCCTGAAAGAGCAAAAAAAATGAGAGCATCCCTTCCCCTTAAAGACGATAAAGTCTGTTCTATGTGCTCCTCTTACTGCTCTATTAAATTAAACGCTTCTTTTAAATAAAATTAATTTATAAATTAAAAAATTAATGGATGAACTGAATAAAGAAGTGCGGAACATAAGCCGTATCATTTCCGAAATTTACGATGAGTTTAAAAATGTCCGTAAAATTAATTACAATGAAAGCAGCATTATAAAATACGATGCTTCCAATATAGACAGGTTTGGTTCGTTCAAGTTTTTTAAAATAAACGGCGAATATATTTTAAAGCCCGTAGCTGACGAAAATGTCGGCGCTCATCTCCTGTCGCTTTCCGATTTTATCGGGATAGACAATATAATTAAAGACGTTTTTCAGAATACTATGAAATTTGCTTCGGAAAAACCTGCCAATAACGTGCTTTTATGGGGCGACAGAGGAACCGGCAAATCTTCGCTTATAAGGGCGCTGGCAAAATCGTTCGGCGAACCGCCTTATTTAAACAAGATTAAATTCATAGAAATCGTGGAAGATACCGCGGAACTGATTTATGAATTAATCACCGTTATTAAAACCAGACCTTACCGTTTTATACTGATTTTTGACGATATCGCATTCGATGCCGATTCCATGTTTTATAAAAAACTTAAATCGATTCTCGACGGCGGGCTGGACGAGCTTCCTGAAAATATTATTATTTACGCGACTTCCAATAGACGCCATCTTACAAAAGAAACGTTTTCTGCGGAAAAATCCGGTTACGGCTTTATACATCCCGAAGAGGAAGCCGAAGAAAGTCTTTCATTGAGCGACAGATTCGGTTTGACGTACGGATTATACAGTTTTAATCAGGAAACATACCTTAAAATAGTAGAGTTATATTTAAAAAAATACAGCGTCAAAGTATCTTCCGTCGATATGGACGCAGTTAGAAAAAATGCCGTGAATTATGCACTTATTAAAGGTTCAAGATCGGGAAGAACCGCAAAGCAGTTTGCTATAAGTTTAATTAAATGCTGAAAAATAATTTTTCTTGCAAAAATTTCCAGAAGTTATAAAATTTATTGAATTAATATTTAATAAAAACAAGCAATGTCTGAAATTAAATATTCTGCGGGATACAGACCTAAGATGTCCATAAAGGCTAAATTAGTCTTATCCTTTTCTTTAGCCGTTTTAATCCCCCTAATTCTTTTAGCTCTTGCTAATACCTACATATTCAGGAATCAGACCAAGAAAGAAAGCCTTAATAAGGTCAGTATTACGTTAAGCGGTGCGCAGAGAATTTATTATTCGCAGGCGAACCGCCTTAAAAACGGGTTTTTGATAAGTTCTTACAACCCTTATCTCATAAATGCGGTTATTCGTAACAATATTTCTTTCCAAAATTCATTAGTCAAATCATACAAAGACGCTTTTAATTTTGCAGACTATATAGGAATAACGGATAAGGAAGGATTTATTGCGGCATCTACCGGAGGAAGCAAAGGGTTCAAGCCTTCGCTGAAAGGCATGATATTCAAAGCTTTCAGGACGGGTTTTCCCGTCGTAAAGACCGCAATCTTGAGAAAATCTACTCTCTTAAGAATGAATATCAAAACATCAAACGGCGTTTCCAATATGTTTTTGGTAACGGTAGTTCCCCTGCTTTACGACGGTCATCCTATAGGTTCGATTTTCGGCTTGATTAACTTAAGCAACAACAGCTATTTACCCGAAACCATTTATAACGAATATCACCTGAAAACAGCCGTTTTTGCATCCCTTTTTAACAGGCAGGTATGCCTTTCGACCCTGAAAATCCCCGGAAACATTTTCGGCGAAGGCTCGAGGCTTCCGGAAGATATCCATAATAAAATCAAAGACGGAAAGAATTTTATAAAGGAATTGAATTATAACGGAGAAACCGTTTTTGCCGCATTCCACCCGATAAAAAACATCAACGGCAGGGTTATTGGCTCCATAGCCGTTTTTATTTCAGACAGGCATTACGTTACATTATTCGGAAAGACGGCGGAATATGCAATATTTATTATTTTAGTAGGCTTGTTTATATCATTAGTCATCTCGTATTTTGCCTCAAAAGATACTTTAAATCCGATATTCGCCATAGAAACCGCCATTAAAGAATTTACTTCGGGAGATTTAGATACTAAACTCGTTATTAATACCAACGACGAATTCGAAGGCATAGGCAAAGGTTTTACTGAAATGGCTATGACCGTTAAAGACAGGGAAGAAAGAATGGAAAAGTATAATTCGTTTTCCGATTTCTTAGTCGGCTCTTTGGATTTCGATAAAATAATAACCTCGACTTTAAATATTTTAGAGGAACTGCTAAATATATCTTCCGGCATCATATACGTTTACAGCAAGAGCGGCAACTTTACGACTTCAGCCAGAGACGATGCTAAAGATAATAACGAAACGGATATAAAAACGGACAAGCCGGACGACGCACCCGGACCCTCCCCGTCCGAAGACGGTGAAGGCTTTTTAATCCCGTGGCAGTTTTACGGCATAAGAAAATTTGCGGCTAATAAGATAAGCGCTTCCGAAGGGATGGCGGGACACTGCCTTAAAGATAGAAAAACGATATGGTTTCGCGATATTCCGGAAAATGCCATGATTTTAAAAGAAAAACTTTTGGAAAAAGAAGGGGCAGGAATGGCTGTGGATTATGGTTTTTGTGAGGTGTTTCCAAAAGATATAATATGGCTTCCTCTGTATGTCGGCGATATAAACATCGGTGTTTTAATGGTTTCTTCCATCTATGGTTTTAAAAAAGAAGATATAGCGTTTTTAGAGCATGTCGTTAAAGAACTTTCCGTATCTTTAGACAATGCGAAGATACACAGGAAGATAAGCGAGCTTTCTATTACCGACGAACTTACAGGGCTTTACAACAGAAGAAAAATGGACGAGGTTTTAGAACTTGAATTCAACAAGGCTAAAAGATACGGGGGCAGTTTATCCATTATGATATTGGATATCGACCATTTTAAACAAGTTAACGATTTTTACGGACATAAGGTCGGCGATGTAGTTTTATCGCAGATAGGCCGCATTTTGAGGAACAATATCAGAAATATAGATATAGCTACAAGATACGGCGGAGAAGAGTTCGTCATAATTTTGCCCCAGACCGACTTTAACGGAGCCGTTCTTTCAGCTAAAAAATTAAAAAATCTGATAAAAAATCAGAAATTTATGCAGTTGCAGGGTGAAGTTACCATTTCCATAGGAATTGCTGCTATGCCGGACGAAAGGATAAACGGCACGGACGATATTTTAAAAATTGCCGACGATTTCCTTTACGAGGCGAAAAACAGCGGCAGGAACAGGATAATAGGGGAGTATAAAGGGAAAAAGGTCGAGATAGCGGGAGACGACGATGGCGATAATTCTTAAGAATAATATGAAAAAAAATACGGCTGGAATAGATATAGGAGGAACAAATTTAAGATGCGGAGTCTTGGGCGAAGACGGAACCGTAAAAAGCCGGTTGTCTGTTTTATTTTCAAAGTCGTTGAACGAAGGCGAAAAACAGGTGGATTTTATAGTAAAAAATGTTAAACAATTTTTATCGGCAAATGGAAAGTACGGCATTAAATCTATAGGCGTCGGCGTAGCGGGGCAGATAGACGATAAAACAGGCTCTGTTCTGTTTTCTCCAAACCTGAACTGGCACGACGTTCCGCTTAAGAAGATGCTCGAAAAGGAAACCGGCTTAGACGTCTATATGGCAAACGACTTAACCGCTATTACTTACGGAGAATGGAAGTTCGGTTCGGGGAAAGGTGAAGATAATATTATATGTATTTTTGCGGGAACTGGAATAGGTTCGGGAATCGTCATTAACGGCTCTTTATACACGGGCTGTTCTAATGCTGCGGGAGAGATAGGGCATATAACGATTGTTTCGGGAGGGAGAAAATGCACCTGCGGCAACTTCGGCTGTCTCGAGGCGTATGCCGGAGGTCTTGGAATCGCAAGTATAGCTAAAGAAAGAGCGGCCGCGGATAATAAAAGTTTTGAAAATATTATAAATACGTCGAGCGGCGGTATCGGCAGCATATCGGCAGAAACTGTAGCCCGGGCATATAAAGCAGGCGATAAAAAAGCCGTCGAGTTAATTAAAGAAACGGGGCTTTATCTGTCCGACGGCGTAATCAGCGCGGTAAATCTATTGAATCCCTGCGTAATAATACTCGGCGGAGGAGTTATAGACGGTATTCCCGGCCTGTTCGATATAGTTAAAAGCGAGGTGGATAGAAGAGCGCTTAAAGCATCGGTATCAAGTCTCAGGATATTAAGAGCGGCATTAGGAAAAGACGCCGGAATTATCGGCGCCGCAGGATTAGCCGCTATGTGTGGTTGTTAGATATACGCTTCTCCGTCTTCGTATGTAAGATTTTCGAAGGACGTATATTTATCGATATAAGAAAGTTTAACGATACCGGTAGGACCGTTTCTCTGCTTGCCGATTATCAATTCGGCGATGCCCTTATTTTCCGTATCCTTTTTATAAACCTCTTCCCTGTAAACAAACATAATTAAGTCGGCATCCTGTTCTATCGCTCCCGATTCCCTGAGGTCTGCAAGCTGGGGTTTTCTGTCCTGCCTCGATTCGACCATTCTGTTTAACTGGGAAAGGGCGATTATCGGAATATTAAGTTCTTTTGCAAGACCTTTTAAAGAGCGGGAAATATCCGCTATGGCCTGTTCTCTAGATTCTATGTTATGCGAAGCTTTCATAAGCTGAAGATAATCGATTATAACTATTTCTATATTTTTTTCTCTTTTTAATCTGCGGGTTTTGGCTCTTAACTCCGTTACCGTTATGCCTGCGCTGTCGTCTATATATATAGGTATATCTTCAAGTATTTCAAGCGCTTTGTGTATGTTTTCTATATCGGGATTGTGAATTTTACCTCTTCGCAGAAAGGAAGAGTCTATTTTGGCGGTCATAGCTAAAAGACGGGTGGCGAGCTGTTCTTTAGACATTTCGAGCGAAAAGAAGGCAACCGGAATCTTTTTAACGGCGATATTTTTTGCAACGCAAAGAGAGAGAGCCGTTTTTCCCATAGAAGGTCTGCCTGCTATAATAATCAGGTCTGACGGCTGAAAACCGTTGGTATATTCGTCCAAATAGTTTAATCCGCTGTGAATGCCCGTAATAACATCGTTTTCATGTTTTCTTGAAGTAAGTTTTTTAAAATAATCGACTATTAAAGGGTAAACTTCTACATAATTTTTAGGGGAATCCTTTTCGGTTGCGTCGAATATAGTTTTTTCGGTAAAATCGATTATATTTTCGACGTCGTCATTCTGTTCGTAGCATTTCTGCCTGATTTTATTCGAAGCGTTAATAAGATTTCTCAGGGTGGATTTTTCTTTTACGATTTTTGAATATTGTTCGATATTAAAAAGTCCGGCAGGCATTTCAAAGAGGGAGGACAGATAGTTGTTGTAATCAAAATCGGAAAAACCTTTCGAGAAATCAGGGTCTTTTTCTAAACTGTTTAAAATCGTAATTATATCTACAGGCTCATTTTTTTCGCTTAATTTTGCAATTATTTTAAAGATTCTCGAGTTTACGCTATCGTAGAAATCTTCGGGAGCGATAATTCCCAGTACCGAATTTATCTGGGAATTATCTATTAATATCGAGGAAAGCAAAGCTTTCTCGGCATCTATGGAATTAGGCGGAACAATGTTTATAAAATCGTTAGACCTTTTTTTTTGTCTTTCGCTTTGCATAAATACATAAAAATAATGTTCTAATTTTTAAATTTCCGGCGTTACGTTGACTTTAATCTCCGCGAAGATATCTTTAGAGAGCTTAATTTTAACGGTCTGTATTCCGAGTTCTTTTATCGGATTGTCAAGATTAATTATCTTCCTGTCGATATTAAAGCCGGAATCTTTAAGTTTATTTTCGATATCCATCGATGTAATACTTCCGAATATTTTTTCGTTTTCGCCGACTTTAACCGGTATAATAATTTCGGTTTTTTCAAGATTATTTTTAATTTCCGTTAGTTCCGAGGCTATTTTAGCTTTCTTTTTATCTATTATCTTTTTCTCGTGTTCTACTGTTTTGACGTTTGAATTCGTCGCCGGTATTGCAAGATTTTTAGGCATTAAAAAATTTCTCGCGTAACCGTCCGCAACATTGACGGTTTCTCCCATAAATCCTAAATTTTGAACATCTTCTTTAAGTATGATTTTCATATTAAATACTAACCCCCTTTTTGTTAGTTTCTATTTTTCTAAAATTAAACCACATATCGAAAATTCCGGTCATTATAATAAATATAATTATCGGATTGCTGAAAATAAAAATAATTGCGTATCCGAGTATTCTTAAAAATATATTTATATTTAACTTATTGAAAAAGAAAGAAATTATTGTTAACCCCTGAACCAGATAAACCGAAGAAGACAATAAAATTATATTATAGCCTATATATTTGAATATGCCAACCGAAAAAATAGAAATTATTATTCCCGCTATAAGAAATAATAAAAAATAGTCCGAAGACCTCCAAAGCGATAAATTTTCCTTTATGCCGTTAAAAAAAGCATTATTCTTTTTTGAAATTTTTTTCAAAAATATAAAACTTATCCATGCGCTCATCCATGAAAAAATTATTAATATTGCCGGCAGAAGTAAAAAGATAATTTTCAGGAGCTTAGAAATTAGAGTTTTCATTTTCAAAGTCGTAAAATATTCCATCCCCATTTTATTATAAGTGTTTATGAGCTTTTCAGTCATATTGCCGGAGAAATAATTCAAAGACGAAACTATATCTATTTTGCCGGCAAATATATAAAGAGCCGCAAGAGAAAAAGATACTGCGAATACGGCTGACACGGGAAAGCAAATAGATTTTGCCACGCCGGACCCTTTTGAAATTAAATAGGAAAATGCATACGGTATAACGATAAATATCAAAAATTGAATTATTATTACCGATATAAAAAAACGTCCGAAAGCGGCATGATTAAAGTAGCCGCTAAAGTCGGCCCCGCCGTTATAGTTCATTAAAAAACCGACGGCAATAACAACGGATAGCAGTATAGGTACAGCCGAAGCTGGTCCGATAAGAGAAAATAAAAGTATTAGGGTAATGTCGTAATATATATAGAAAAAAGGGTTGATAAAAGAATACGCCCCCTCGTATATTGAATTTATAACAAATAAAAACAATAAAACGGAGAGCAATAAACTTAAAAATGCCGTTTTTGTTTTAAACATTAAATATTAACGGACGTATAGGGCATTATCGAAACTATTCTTGAAATTTTAATAGCTTTTGATACCCTTCTTTGATGATAGGCACAGTTCCCCGTGATTCTCCTCGGCATAATCTTACCTCTCTCGGAGACGAAATTTCTCATAAGCCTTGAGTCTTTATAATCGATTTTTAAGCTTTCGTCCGCACAGAATCTGCATACTTTTTTTCTGGTATATGTCCTGCGGATGAAACCAGTTCCGGCAGGTTTTGCGGTTTTTTTATGCTGATAGTTATTCATTAACTGCTTCCTCCTTGTTTTCCTTTTTTGGTTCTATGTCCTTTGTAAATACCATTGTTTGAAATCTGACGCAGTCGTCGGAAATTCTTAAATTTCTTTCAAGTTCCTGTATAAAAGAGCCTTTCGCCGAAAAATGCACTAATATAAATTTCCCCCTGTTCAGTTTTTTAATATCATAAGAAAGTTTCCTGGCGCCCCAATCTTCAAAATTTAAGAATTCGACGCCGTTTTTAGACATAATATCCTTTATTTTATCTAGAAACTGATTTAACCTGTTTTCCTCGATATCCGGATTAAGGATAATCAGCGTCTCGTATTTTTTTGGAAACTGATGTTCAATTTTTTTTAAAAAATTTTTCTTGACCAATTATAAAGCCCTCCTTAAAAGTATGCTTATTCTTATTAATATAAAATCAATATTATAATATTTGAAAATTAATTTTGCAATAATTAATTTTTGCTCTCTAAGAGTAAAGAATTTATATATGTTTCGGGGGTTGAAATAGACCGCATAGACTTTTTAAGTTTAAACATATGGTTTATGGGCATTTTTCCCGACAGCATATATCTTATTACGAATAAAATATCGTTTGCCCTCAAATTAAGGCTTTTATAGGATGTCTTATAAAGATTTGAAAATTCCTTAAAAAAATCGTTCTTCGATAAAAATGTTTCCAAAACTGGATGAAATAAATCGTAATACGAGTAATTTTTAACGGTTAATTTATCTTTCAGTTCATTATAAAGTTTTGTCCCTGGAAGAGGGGTTAAGACGGAAAACACCGGAACGCTTATTTTAAGCCTTTTCACAAAGTCGATTAATTTTTTAAAATCCAATTTTGTAAAATCGGGCGATACTATAAAAGACGCCGTTACGGCAACGTTATTTTTTTTTGCGATATAATAAGCTTTCTCGTTGTTTGAAGATGAATTGCTTTTATTTATACTGCTGAGCTTATCGTCATCTACGCTTTCAAATCCGATAAAAATATTGGACAGCCCAAGTTCTTTCCACTGCGAAATAAGTTCCGGATGTTTGACTATGGTATCGCTTCGGGCTTGGATCGTATATAGTTTATATATTTTTTCTTTTTTTAAGAGTTCCCCGATTTTTTTTGCTCTTTTTACGTCGCTGAAGAAATTATCGTCCGTAACCAGCACATAATCTTCTTTGATTTCTTTAAGTTCGGCGATAACTCTTTCCGGAGATTTAGACCTGTAAGACCCTCCGTAAAAATTCCAGACGCTGCAAAAATCGCATTTAAACGGACAGCCTCTTGCGGTTTCTAAACATGCAAGCGACGTCCTTATGCCGAGGTAATATTTTTTTCTAAATTCTTCGGTAAGATGCCTCGCGAAGAAAGGAAGGTCGTTTATATTTTTAAGCAAAATCCTTGGCTGGTTTTTTATCTGATTTCCGTTTTCGTTGTATATGATGCCTTTTACATTCGACAGTGGAGAATTAGAGGAAAATGCGTTAACGAGTTCTCTGACGGTATATTCCCCTTCCCCGACGACAACCGCATCTATTTCTTTAACGTTAAAGTCTAAAGGATATACGGAAACATGATGTCCGCCGACAAAAACATAACGCACCCCGAATTCATTTTTTACTCTTTTTGCAAGTTCGATGGTTCTATAAACATCGGGAGTGAAAGAACAGGAAAAGCCTACTACCTCAGGTTTAAATTCTTTTATTGCATAATCTAAATATGCGTCGGGGGTGCAATCCACGGCTCTTAAGTCGGCTATTTTTACCGTATGGTCGTCCCTGAGAAGGCTTCCGGCTATTGCTTCAAGGCCGGTCGGCTCTATTAAAGATACGTTATTAAGTCCTATTACGCTTGTATTATTCGGTTGAACCAGTAATATTTTCATGGCTATTTTACACTCGGGTATAGCTAAGTTTTACTTATACGGCATGCGCGGCATATAATATATGCACTGCGTCCGTAAAATTAAGTATATCACAATAAATATATAATAACCATTACAAATTTGGGATGGTCTAAAAAGTGAATTTATTTATATCCCCTAAAAGTTCCTCCATGTCTTTTTTCTCAGGAACCTCGTCTTTTTCGCCGCTATTTTCTTTATTGTCTTCGGAAGCCGCCGCATCGTTTTTTAAAAAATCGGCCAAATCATAAGTGCCCCCGGATACACTTTCTTCTTCGGCACTTTTCGAAACAGGGGGTTCCGTTTTGTCGTTTGCGGCGCCGGATATGTCTATTTTAATGCGCTCGGCCGGAAAAGAAATTTCCATATTTTTGTCCGCCTCCCTGTTTATTAAGTCGGTATTTGTCTGAAGAGCGCTTTTTATTGAATTTATTATAACAATTCTTTTATTTAATAAGCCGTCTATGTTTTTGGTTATTTCTAAATATTTTTTGTTTGCGTCTTTTATAATGTTTTCGGCTTCGGCAACCGCTCCTCTTTTTATAGCTTCAGCTTCCATTACCGCGGCTTTTTTTATATCGTTGGAAACAGATTGCACCATAAGTATAGCCTCGCTGATAGATTTATCCTTTTCTTTGTAATCCGTAATTTCCTGATTTTTTTTGACGAGTTCTTCTTTGAGGCCGTAGTATTCGCCGTAAAGTTTTTCCATGTCTCTAGATACTATTTCAAGAAAATTATCTACCTCGCTTACATCATACCCTTTTATTTTTTTCGAAAATTTTTGGGACCTAATTTCTAATGGAGAGAGTTCCATAATTTTACCTCGTTTTATGAAATCATAAAAGGCAGAATATAATTAAATTCCGCAAATTTTAATAACGTTATAACCATCCAGATTATAAAAATAATTATTATAGGCGATAGGTCGAAAGCAAAGGCGTTTCCGAGAGGAAGTACTAATCTTACCTTATTTAGAACCGGTTCCGTGATGTCGTTTATAAAACGGACAATCGGATTATAAGGGTCGGGGTTTACCCATGACAGCAGAGCTTTTATAATAATTATCCACATATATACATTGAGAATCGTGTATAATATATCGAAAAAATATTGGATAAAGTTAATAAATAAAAGATTCATCGTTAGTTTTTTTTAAAATTTAATATATAATATAACATAATTATCCGAGAATATACAATAATTATGACAAACAGCGAAATTGCGGAAGTTTTTCAACAAATTGCGGAAATTCTTGAAATAAAAGGAGAAAACCCTTTTAAAATACGCGCTTATCTAAATGCCGCTATCGTTATAAGCAGGCTCGGCGAAAATTTATCGGATATCGTTTCAGGCGGAGAGCATTTAAGCGTTCCGGGTATAGGAAAAGACCTTTACTTAAAAATAAAAGAACTTGCGGATACCGGGAGACTCGCATATTACGACGAGTTGGTTAAATCAGTGCCGGAAGGTCTGCTCGAACTTACAAAACTGCGCGGATTAGGGCCTAAAAAAGCAAATCTTTTGTATAATGATTTTAATATAAAAGGGATAGAAGAGCTGGACGATGCGATTAAATCTAATAAGCTTAGCGGAATCCATGGTTTAGGGCAAAAAACCGTAGAAAATTTAAAAAAATCAATAGAAGATTATAAAGTTTTTAAACAGAGATTTTTATATATAGATGCTTTTAATCAGGCGTTTCTATTTGAAGCCTATTTAAAAAATACTCCGCAAAAACTTATCGACGAAATTCAGACAGCCGGTTCTTTGAGAAGAAAAATGGAAACGGTAGGCGATATCGATATCGTGGTTTCCGTTCTGGCGGGGAAAGAAGAGCAGTTTTCCAAAAGATTTTTAAGTTATCCCGAAATTTTAAGGGTCGAGTCTGCAGGGGAGACTAAAATCGGCGTTGTTTTGAAAAGTGGGATACATGTCGATTTAAGAATAGTTCAACCGGCAGATTTCGTCTATGCCCTTCATCACTTTACAGGCTCAAAACTGCATAACGAGGAACTTAGGACCAGAGAAAAAAAACGCGGCTACAAGATAAACGAATACGGAATATTTACAGGCAATGGGAATAAAATAACGGTTAATAACGAAACCGAATTTTACGATGTATTCGGAATGCAGTTTATTCCGCCGGAGTTAAGGGAAGGGATGGGGGAAATAGAGGCGGCATTGAGTCATAGCATACCCGGTCTCGTCGAAGAAAAAGACCTGAGGGGAGTTTTTCATATCCACACGACATACACGGACGGAAAAGAAAGTTTGGAAGAAATGATAGAAGCCTGCATAAAACAGGGGTATAGATATG
Source organism: bacterium (assembly GCA_021812245.1). Lineage (GTDB taxonomy): Bacteria > SZUA-79 > SZUA-79 > Acidulodesulfobacterales > Acidulodesulfobacteraceae > Acidulodesulfobacterium_A. The sequence continues at coordinate 13,909 of JAKAOK010000025.1, forward strand.
CGGGAATTTCCGACCATTCGGTTTCGGCGCATTACGCAAAAGGACTTTCTACCTCGGAACTTGAATCCCAGATGGAATATATAGACAGGCTTAATGAAAAGTATGAGGGCGTAATTAAAATTTTTAAAGGCATAGAATCGGATATTCTGCCGGACGGAAGTCTCGATTATGATGAAAAAACGCTGGAGAAGCTTGATTTTGTGATAGCATCCGTCCATTCCAAGTTCAATATGGCGGAAAATCTTATGACCGAAAGGATTATAAATGCCGTTAAAAACCCTTATACCACCATGATAGGGCATCTTACCGGCAGGCTTCTTTTGGAAAGAAAGGAATATGCGGTCGATATATCCAGAGTTTTAGATTGTGCCTCCGAGTATAAAACCATTATAGAACTCAACGCCAATCCTAAGAGGCTTGATATAGACTGGAGGCATATTAAAGAAGCGATATCCAAAAATGTTTTACTTTCTATAAATCCGGACGCTCATAATTCGTCCAGTATATATTTTGTTAATTACGGCATTAACATCGCAAGAAAAGGGTGGGCAAGAAAATCGGACATTCTAAACACTGGAAATGTTTCGGAAGTTTCCAATATTTTGAGCGGTATAAGGGACTATAAGAAGAAAAAAATATGACGTTAAAAATTTTATCGGTTGCGGGATTCGATGGTTCCGGAGGGGCAGGAATAACTTCCGATGCAAAAGTATTTTCCAAGTTTAAAATTTTCGGCTTATCCGCCGTTACTGCGATGACCGCCCAAAACCCTGATAATATTTATATGATAGAGCCGGTTTCCGACGCTTTTTTTTCGGCGGAGCTAAATGCCGTATTCGGTTATTTTTCGGTGGACGCCGTAAAAACCGGTTTAATATTCAATGAAAACCAGAGTCTGATATTGTGCAGTTTTCTTAAAAGATACAGCCCAAAAACGGTAGTTATCGACCCGGTTTACGTTTCGACTTCAGGAAAGATGCTGACGAAAAAGTCCGGTTACCCCGGCTTTTTAACCCCCTTATTTAAATATGCAACGGTTATTGCTCCCAACATTAAAGAGGCGGAGCTTATTGCGGAAACGGAAATCAAAGACTTAAAAGGAATGAAACTTGCGGCAGAAATTATAAGAAAAAAAAATACCGGCATTAAAAATATAATAATAAAAGGTTCCCATATTTCCGAAGAATTCGGCGGAAAAAAAATATTCAATATAATGCTTGATTCTAAAAATAAATTTTTTGTATCCGAAACCAAAAGATTAAGTCTCGATAAAGAAATTCACGGAACCGGATGCGCTTTTTCAGCCTGCCTGACATCTTTGCTTGCAAGGGGGATTAAGGCGGAAGACGCTTTCGTGGAAACGGAAAAATTTGTTTCTAAAATTATACGGGGTTTTAAAAAAATACCGGATAATACCCCGGAAAAAAAAATATATATTACCGGGAATATATAAACAATTAAGATTATTGCAAAGCGCCCTGCAGAATTTTATTAATTACGGGGAAAGGCCTGTATCCTGTAACTTTTTTATAAAGAATAAGCCCTTGATATATAAACAACGTCGGGGTTCCGCTTACTTTTGCGCTCATACCGGACGATATGTTGCTTTTTATAAGTCTCTTAGCCAATCCGCTTTTTACGCATATCTCTTCTTTTCTAAGGTTTATCGCGCCTTTTGCATGAGTTTTAAGAAAATAGTATAAATCTCCTATCTCGGTCCAATCTTTTTGGTGTTTATACAACAGGCTTCTCACCGGCATATATTTTCCTTGAAAGGCGGCGCAGTCGGCATATTCGGCACCTTTAAAAGCGTATTTGTGTATTAATGTAAGAGGAAAATCTCTGAATTGTATAAAAATTTTTCCTGTTTTGACATAATTTTCGATAATGCGGGGCAGGTCGTTTTCTTCAAATTTTCTGCACCAGTAGCATTGAAAATCGGTATATACTATAATCGTAACGGCGGCGTCGGGATTTCCTATCTGCCTGTCGTTATTTACCTTACGGACAAAATTGTTATAGGAAACGGCTTCTGCTTTAGAAATTGCAAAAAACCCAGCTATAACTAAAGCGAATAAAAAAGCCGAAGCAAATAATTTTAACGTCCCGATTTTATCGTGCTTTTGTTTCATACTACAATATTACCATATCGGTTTATAAAGTCAAGGTGAAAACTCTAACATGGTGAAAACTCTAATTTTCCCAAAATTGCCGAATAAAAAAAGTTTAAACTATTTTATTATAACTCCGCCCATACTTCCACTGTTAAAAAACGAATAAAAATCAATTTTATTTTTATTTACAAAATCCAAAAATGCATAAGAATTGTCTATATCGTCCGAAACCAATAATCCACCGTTTTTAATATGATTAAAAGCGGTGTTATATTCTAAAGTTTGCCACCAGTATGAATGGTCGCTGTCATGAAAAAAAATGTCGATTTTATCGAAATTATTTATAAATTTTTTAAACGATTTTTTGTTATCTCTCTTTAATACCATAAAATTCCATCTATTCTTTAAATAATCCGGTATGATTTCTCCGGCATCATATCTAATATCCGTACTGACAAGTTTACCAAAATTATTTTCCTGCATAGCTTTTAAAATAAAAAATGAGGACTGTCCGGTGGCCACTCCTGTTTCAATGATTAATTCAGGTTTTTTTAATTCTTGTAACATAGTAAAGAAATAAAGCCATATTTGACACATGCGAAAACTCGAATTTTACAGTTAGTTTTCCCAATAATTCTTTATATTCCGCTATTGCTTGATCAGACTCTATTTTTAATGAATCCAATATGGGGGGGGGGTAATATCAGGTTTACTATTTCTTGCGGGGCAGAAGCCGTTATTTTTGATTTAATAGAAATTTCGAACAACGAGGGCATGATGATTTTATGGGGAAACTTTTTTAAAGTTCTTATAAATTCTTCTTTGACTCTATTATACGGTCTAACCTCGCTTATAGCATATTTAAAACCTGCAAAAAAACCATTAATCTTTGTATATTGTTTTATATCATTTATATAATTTCTCAATACGTTTCTTTTTCCCATAAATAATAGTCTCCTATGTTAGTAGATATAAACATCGATATAATAAATATTATAAAATATTTTCCTGGTTTTTTGTAATAAAAAACCTTAAACATAACGCCTTTTTCTTACCTCAACCCAAATCGGCAAAATCGGCAACCCTGAGAAACCCTTGAAAATATGGAGCAGGCGATAGAAATCGAACCTACGACCCGCTGATTACAAAAGAATTTTAAAAATAACCTAAAAACCTGCATTCACGCTTGTTTATTACATCCGGCGGATATTTTGATTTATCGTTTTTTATCGAATTTTTGACTATTTTTTATCTGTTGTCTTACCTATTTCTTACCTGAGAAATTTATAAAAGCAATTATTTTATATTTAATTTATCTAAAATGAATTCTTTTACTTTTTCGGCAGTCTCTATGGCATGGTTGCTTTCAGAAACGGAAGGTAAATAAAAATCGTCGGGATACCTCGCTTCAATGGCATAATCGGTTAACTCATGCGCATTTATTTCTATTAAATAATTAAAAGAATCATCCATCTCTTTGCATGCGACAAGCAAAACCTCGATATTATGCGTTTTTAAGGTTTTAGTTATTTCTTTGCCGTTAAAAACAAGATATGCTTTCAGATACTTTTCGGCGCATTGCTGAGTATGGAAACAAACGGTATCAGTAGCGGGTTTATTAGTTATTATTTCGTCTTTGGCGGTTTTTAAGTCGTGTTCGGCTTTTATTATATAGTGGTTTGTCAGCTCTTCGTTCATACCGCCAAACCTTCTTTTAAAGCGTAATTCGTTAAATATCCGGATTTATTTTTTCTTTCGTTTACTGTATCCAAAGACTGAATTATTATATCGCTTAAAATGTGTAATTCCGCAAGCCTGAGTCCTATCTTACCTCTGATGTGCCTTTTTGTATTAAAATCTATCGTTTTATCTATTACAATGTAAAAATCCCAGTCGCTGTCTTCATTGTAATCCCCCCTTGCACGCGAACCGAAAAGATAAACGGCTTCGACTTTGAATCCGGATTTTTCCACTTCTTCCGTAATTATTCGTTTTGCGGTATTTATTGTATAATCTTTATTTTCCATAGGATATACGAATATTTTTAAAATTTTGTTAAAAAAGCCGCCGGAGGCAACTCCATGGATGTTTGATTTCCCCCTTCGGTGCCACATATTTTATAGGGTTTTCGGTTTTGACCCCTTATCAATTTCACTCAAACTATAATACTCTAAATTGTTCCCTTTGTCTACATTTTTTTAATATGTGTAATAAGTTTTTCAATCTCTTTAACGCTCATAACGATAATGTCCTTATGCCCCATATTACCTCCATTTATTAATAAATAAAGGTAATATTATAATTCTTAAGAGGACATTCCTACTTTGCTAATATAGGACATTATTATATTGCCGTAACAGGTGAAAACTCTAAAAGTTATCCCGTGAAATGGCTAAAATGTGTTTTATCCGCTCCGCATACGGGACATAGCCAGTCGTCCGGTATATCTTCGAAAGGGGTTTCCGGCACTATGCCTCCTATGGAATCTCCCACTTCCGGGTCGTAAATATAACCGCAAACATCGCATTGATATTTGGGCAGAGCAAGTTCTTCCGATGCCGCCATTAAATTTCTCCTTTAGTAGTTTAATATGCGCCGAATTTAAATTTTTTTAAAATGCGTTTTGTCTAATTTGCAAATCGGACACAGCCATTCGTCCGGTATATCTTCGAAAGGAGTTCCCGGCGGTATTCCGCTTTCAGGGTCGCCTTTTTCGGGGTCATAAATGTATGGACACGCTTCGCATAAGAATTTATCTTTATTTTCGGGGTTCATAATTAATTGTTTTCTCCTTCAGAGATTAATATTTGAATTTTAATGCTAAATCAATCTCTTTATTTAATTATATCAAATTTATTATTTTTTTAAAGCCGTTTAATTGATATAATTGAATGAATAAATTTTAAATTAAAAAGGAAATGGAAACGGATGGATATATTTAAAGAAAGCCTTGTTTCGTTTATCAAAACGGCAATTAAAGAGAAAAAAAATATAGATATTGCTAATGAGGAATCGGAAAAGCTCATAAAGAATCCGCCGGACGTTTCTTTCGGCGACTATTCTCTTGCGGCTTATTACATGGCAAGATACGGCTTTAAGGGGAAGCCGGAAGAGATTGCGGAAGAAATTTTTAATATTTTCATGCCAAATTCAGCGAGAATAGAAGACCTTTTCGATAAAATAGAAATAAAAGGAGCTTACGTTAATTTTTTCGTAAATAAAGAAAGATTTGCTTCCGGCATTATTCAAGACGTCGCAGGTTCTAACGGTAATTACGGCAGAGGCGCCCCCGAAAAGCCGCTTAGGGTTATAATAGATTTTTCTTCTCCAAATATTGCGAAGCCGTTCGGCGTAGGTCATCTGCGTTCGACGGTTATAGGAATGAGCTTGTCTAATATTTATGAATTTTGCGGACATGATGTTATAAAAATAAATTATCTCGGAGATTTCGGGACGCAGTTCGGAAAACTAATAACTGCCTTCTGCCGCTATGACGATATAGATTTTGATAAGTTTGAAGTCAATCCGGTAAAGTCTTTATATGATCTTTACGTTAGAATACATAAGGAAGCAGAAGAAAATCCTTCTATAGACGATGTTGCAAGAAATAATTTTAAAGAATTAGAAGAAGGTTTAGTACGCGGTAATGCCGGAGGACTGGAAGACAGGCTTGGGTCTATTGACGGCGGGCAGACGGAAAGTGTTATAGGAACCGCACTTAATAAGGGCGTGATGGATAACAAAGGCAGACAATTGAGGATTACCAAAGAATCGAAATCGCGTTTTTGCGATTCCGGTCCGGACGGAAAAATAACATTGTGGAAAATTTTTAGAAACCTAAGTAAAAAAGAGTTTGAAGGAATTTATGAAAAAATAGATATAAAATTCGACTATTACGAAGGCGAAGCCGAAAGTGCGGTGTTTTCAAACGATATCAAAGAAATTTTACTCAAAAGCGGAATTGCGGAAGAAAGCGAAGGCGCAGTCATAATACCGCTTAAAAATATAAAAACTCCGGCATTAATTGCAAAAAGCGACGGAACTTCGCTTTATCTTTCGAGAGATATAGTTACGGCAATTTTCAGAATGGCAAAATATAATTTCGATAAGATGATTTACGTCGTCGGCTCCGAACAGTCGCTCCATTTTAACCAACTTTGCGGCATCTTCGACATAATTAAGGAAAACCTGAATGAAATATCGGAAAAAGATAATACAAGATTTAAAAGATATGCTTCTCTTATAAGCGGCAGGCTGGTTCACGTTAAATTCGGAAGAATTATAGGGATGTCCACGAGGAAAGGCAATTTAGTATTTTTGGAGGATTACATAAAAGAGGCAAGTATTAAGGCTGAAGAAAAGCTTAAGGAAAGGCTGAAAATTTTGGACGATTCCATGAACGAGGCAATTACTGATTTAGGCAAAAAACTTGCCGAAGATTGGGATGGAGCGAAGGGAGCCGAAACTCTTATTAACCCTGCAGGAGACAGGGTAGATCTTCAGCCTGAAAAAGAACTTACGGAAAGAAAAAAAGAACAGATTTCCTACACGTCTTTAAAAGTAGGCATCGGAGCGGTTATATTTAACGATTTAAAAACAAGGCGCACTACCGACGTAAATTTTAAATGGGATAACGTTTTATCTTTTGAAGGGCAGACCGGTCCTTACCTTCAATATACGGTTTCCAGAATAAACAGCCTTGTATCTAAATTGGGCGGATTAAATTATAACGCAGATTTTTCGTTTTTAAAGAGCGATGCCGACTTTAACGATATATTTTTAATAACTAAACAAATCTCCGGTTTCAGAGATGCCCTTGACTCGGCTATGGACCAGAACGAGCCTTCCGTTTTGAGTTCTTACGCCCTTGAGCTCGCCTCTCTTTTTAACAGATATTATCAAAATTACAGGCTTATAGGAAGCGGTTTGGACTATAAACCGCGTCTTTTAATGCTGTCGGCGGTAAGGACGGTATTAACCCGGATTTTAAATTTACTGTGCGTGCCGGTTCTCGAAAGAATGTAGCAAAAATAAAAAAATGAGCATTGAGATTAACAATTTAACCGTGGAATTATGTGCGGATAAACATAACGCTAACTGCATTAACGTGGCGGATTCTTTATTTTTGACGGTCGATGAAGGCGAGGTCGTTTCTATAGTCGGAGAATCGGGCAGCGGCAAATCTTTTTTGGGATTGTCTATTTTAAGGCTTAATCCGCTCCGTATTTCGAAAATTACTTCTGGAGAGATTAAAATTAAATGTAAATCGCAGAAAACCGAAATAGATATTCTTAAACTGAATCCCGATGAACTAATAGGAGCCAGGGGCAGGCTGGTATCAATGATATTTCAGGACCCGAATACTTCTTTGAATCCGGTTATGAAAATAGGAGAGCAGATAACGGAAGCCATAATCGCCCATAAAAAAGTTTCTAAAAAAGAAGCTAAAGATACCGCCGTTTCATATCTTAATTCTATGAACATAGACGGTAAATCAAGATTCGGTTCTTATCCGTATGAGTTGTCGGGAGGGATGAGGCAGAGGGTTATGATTGCTATGGCTATGGTTCTGGAGCCTTGTTTTCTGATAGCCGACGAGCCTACTACCGCTTTAGACGTCACAACTTCCCTGCAGGTTTTAAAACTTATAGAAGATATAAGAGAAAAATCTAATATAGGAGTGATTTTTATAACACACGATTTGACCGTCGCAAGAAGCATATCCGACAGGACTTACGTATTTTATGCGGGGCAGGTGATGGAATCCGGCAATACCGGGGATTTAATAAATAATCCTGCGCATCCCTATACCATTTCTTTAATTAAAAGCGTTCCGTCTTTATCTGCAGATTATGTTCCGAAGCAAAAGCTTTTTACTATACCCGGTTTTCTCACTAAAGACGATTTTAGTAAAGGAAAATGCAGGTTTTACTCCAGATGCTTTAAAAGAGGAGAGGAATGTTTAAAAGATATACCGTTAAGCAGTTTTACTGGCGGCGGAAAAAGCGGAAGGGATGTCAGATGCGTAAAGGTAAAAAACTTTTAATGAATGTTCAGGTAAAAATATGGGCGAAAATATAATTTTATCGGTTTCGGATATTTCTAAGCACTATAAATATTACAAAACTTTATTCGATATTAGAAAAAACGTGATTAAAGCCGTTGACGGCGTATCCTTCGACGTATTGAAAAATGAAATATTTGCGGTGGTCGGGGAAACCGGATGCGGCAAATCCACGCTTTCAAAGCTAATTTTGGGACTAACGGAAAAAACCTCAGGCGAAATATATTTTAAAGGCGAACCTCTTGATTATAACAATAAAAAGAAGGATTTTAGAAAAAAAATCCAGATACTTTTCCAGGACCCGTATTCTTCTCTTAATCCCAAAAAAAAGATTTATAAAATAATATCTTACCCTGCGGTTAAAAACGGTATTATAAAAAACAAAAAAAGGGACAGAATAGATTTTGCGGCGGAACGGCTTAAAAATGTGGGGCTGTCCGAAAGTACGGTTTCCAATTATCCGCATATGCTCTCAGGGGGACAGAGACAGAGGGTCGGAATAGCACGATGTTTGTCCGTCCAGCCGGAGCTCCTTATTCTCGATGAGCCGGTATCCGCTTTGGACGTTTCTATATCCGCCCAGATTTTAAATCTATTAGCGGACTTACAGAAGAGAAACGGAATGAGCTATATATTTATAACGCATGATTTAAAATTAGTCAGACATCTTGCCGACAGGGTTTGTGTAATGTACGGCGGGAAAATAATGGAAATTGCCAAAACTGAAGATTTTTTTAATGCGCCCGTCCATCCATATTCCAAAACCCTTATAAAATCTATGACGTCCATGTCTTTTACTCGTCAGAATCTTTAAACGTTTCGTCGTCGCTCATCAAAGAAAGCGTGCTTAAATGGTCGATATAGTCTTCGCTCATTCTTTTCTTTTCTTCTTCTTCCGCCCTCGACTGGCAGTTTATGCATAAGTTAGAATAAGGAATTATTTTCAGCCTTTTTTTTGAAATAGGTTCGCCGCACTCGTCGCAGACCCCGTATGTGCCTTCTTTTATTTTTAAAAGAGCGTTGTCTATTTCCCTGACCTTTTTTCTCTCCCTGTCTCCAAGCATATACGACAGTTCGCGGTCTCTTTCGCTTGAAGCGATGTCGTAATTATCGCCGCGGTATTCCGTCGAATCTTTTGAAGAACCTTCCTTTATGCCCGCATCTATCTCTTTAAAAATGTCCTTTTTCATTTTAATCAATGTTCGTTTTGCCGATTCTATTTCCGCCGGCGAAAATGTTTGTTCGTCGCTATTTTCCTTATTTTTATTTTTCATATATAAAAGCCTCCGTTTAGATTTTAAATCCGCCTTTCATTTTATGACGGGGATAGATTTGAAATCTGTCCCACGTAGTATTATATAATTTGCCTTTTTAAAAATTTTTGAATAGTATATATTTAATTAGATTTAAAAGCAAGATTAAAAGTTAGCCCAAAATTGCCGATAGAAATTATTTGCTCCTATCCTGACCCCTGTTTAGGAGATTTTTTTAGGTAAAATTAATTTTTGGGACTAAAAAATAATTTTACTTTTTAAAAAAATTACCTTTTTAAAAA
>JAKAOK010000049.1:0-474 GCA_021812245.1 bacterium
GAAGAAGAGGCATGTTCGGAGATATCCAATATGTTCAATTATATGACGGGCTACTCCGACATATTTAAATGGAGCAGAATAAAGTTAGCCCCCGTAAATCTGAGGCGAACGCTCGCCGAGCTGTTCGATTTTGAAATAAGCGAGGCTAAAGCCGGAAGACGCGCCGAAATAATAATCAAGGTAAATTCTGTATTCGACGCCGAAATTACAGATAAAATTTACGCGGCAAGTTCGGCGGGCGTTTTAGTAAAAATGATAATAAGAGGCATATGTTCGATAAAGCCGGGTATAAAGGATTTAAGCGAAAATATCGAGGTTAAAAGCATAATAGGAAGGTTTTTGGAACACGCAAGGATATACTATTTTTATAATGCAGGAAATGAAAAAGTTTTTATTTCCACCGCAGATTTAATGACGAGAAATCTCGATAAAAGAATAGAACTTTTTTTTGAAATCAAAGACCCCGAGTCTAAA
>JAKAOK010000049.1:484-5141 GCA_021812245.1 bacterium
GATATTATTGAATGCAACATTAACGACGACTTAAAATCATGGCTTCTTAAAGAAGATAAATATACGTTCAATACTCGGGAAGATTCAAAATTTAACTGTCAGGAACGAATTTGCAATAAGTTTTGCGGAGAAAAATAGGACTTCATTTTTAAATATTTCAAAAATTTAACATAAATGTCATAAAACTGTAACATTTGTATGTTATCATTATCATTATATTAATTAAAATTTTTCGTAATATAAAGAAAATTTATAATGTACGAGGAGAGTTAAATTATGAAATTTGTACCTTCTCGAGATTTAAGACTATATACGAATAAAGTAATCGACGACCTTAAAGAAGAACAAGAGATTATAGTTACGCAGAATGGAATGCCCGTTGCTTTAATGATACCGATTGACCCGAAAAATTTAAACGAAACGCTCAATTCATGGCAATCTATAAAATTAAAAAAAGCGGTAAGAGATTTAAGAGAATCGGCTATTAAAGAAACCACAATAAACAATGACTCAAAGGAATAATTTAGCCAAATTTTATAAACGCCTCAAAAAAGAAATAGATAAATATCTTTTCGTGTTGAGAACGGAAGTATTTATCGAAGGAGTTCTTAATGCGGAAAGTTGTTGTGGGCGGCTTATAGACTATCTAATAGACGGAAGATACGATATCGCTCTAGACGACAGAATTTATTTAGAATATTTTACCGAAATTCATAGTAAAAAAATAGAAAAAAAGAATATCGATTATCTGTTCGCTTTTTTAAAAGAATACGGTAAATTCGTTACGGCAAAAAAAATACAGACGCACGGAATTCATTTAGGAGATAGTAATTTTTTAAAATTTATAGAAGTTGCTAAATCGTCTGAAGCAAATGCAATCGTTATTCCCAAAACGGATGTCGTTAAATATGGAAATATTCATTTATTCACTTCGGTTATAACGCCCGAAGAAGTTTTTGAAAAATTTTTATGAATATTGCATTTATACGCTGGGAATATTGGCTATTTCGAGTAAGATAACGGTAAATTTTTAACAAACGAAAAATGAAATTCAATTTATATAAATATATTATATCGATAACTTTTTTAGCTTTTATATTAAGTCTTGCTCTAAGCGGCTGTTCCTATTACGTTAAACCGGTACCCCCGCCTTTGACTATTTCAGAGATAGCTAATTTATGCAAAAGACATGTTCCTAAACTTACTATTATTAAGAGACTAAGGGCTTCGCATGAAATATTTTACTTAACGGCGAGGCAGATAATAAAACTTCATAAAGAAGGCATTACTTCAGGCGTTTTAAATTATATGCTTAGAACCGGCATCCGCAAAAAACAGCATAGGGCGTTTAAAAGAGGACGGCATATGCAGCCCTGCTGGGTATGGCAGAACTGGCAATGGACGCCTTTTGCTCCTTATCCGTATTTTTATCCCTATTGATTCCCCTATATACTTATAGCATAATTCAACACTACTTTATCTAAAAAGCGGATATTTTTATTTCTATCTGATATATGCGTATTCCGTTTTCATTGGACTATAATAAAAATGCTTTTATACAATTTTTCCGATTCTTTATCGTCGGGGACGTTTTTATCTATAAATGCATACCATGCGCTCGTATCGATAAATATGCGGTTCATGGCTCTAACTATTGCGCATTAATATTCAGGTAACAAAAGTACGACAATCCTGCAACAAAATTTAACATTATTTAACGTAAATTTCATAAAGTTGTAACATTCATTTGATAAAATTATTATCAATAATATTGATTCATATTCATAAAAAACCTTAAGGAGGATTTATGTTACGGAAAAAACGAAGTTTTTATCCGTTGGGCGCTTTAGTAATGTGCGTCCAAGTTATTTTTACATTTTAAAATAATAACAAAAACAAAAAAAAGGAGAAAAGAAATGAAATTGAAAGTTCCTGATGGTAAGTTAAGAAAGATTGGTTTGGGGATAGGGTTAAACAGGACTGAATTTAAACTAATCCTGTTTATTGCCCTGTCGGTATTTGCTGCATTTTATGCCCCGTCTAAGGCAAATGCCAAAGTAATCGTTTTAAAAGCCGAGAAAAAAGCTAAGAAAGTGAAAAGGACGCCTTTTACAGTATCGAAGATTAAAAAGAGGGCTATCGAGGCAACAAAATCGCCTATGAACTCCTTCGAGACGATATTAAATCAAGCGCCTTCCATACACGCAAGTACCAGCGGTCCTAATAATATCCGTTCGCGCGTCGAATTAAGGGGCTTTGGCACAGGCGAGGTTGCACAGACCTTTGACGGCGTGCCGATTAACAACATGTTTGACGGCGATTCTTCCAATTATATGGATGTTAGGAACAACGTTCCGTTTACGCTCGGCGATATTTCCGGGGTCGGGATTTATTACGGCGTGAATAATCCAAGTATTGATTCCTTTGACTCCCTTGGCGGCACGATAAACTATGAACCATTGATGCCGACCAGCAAATTTTACGCCAAGATATTCGGAGGCTACGGTTCTTTTGCCACAAGGACTTACGGTTTTGCTTTGAATACAGGCAAGCTCTGGGAAGGAATCAGAATGTATTTGAAGGTATCAAGAGACGACGCGAACAACTGGTATGACGGTTCAGCTTACCCCAACAGGCTCCATTCATATTATATGTCCCTTATTAAGCCGTATAATAACAACAGATCGCATATTTCGTTCATATTTATGAGAAATGACGATTACGCAAACGACCCGCACCTCGTTCCCGTACCGCTGCTTGATCAGTTCGGCTATAGCTGGGGATGGCCGACTTCCGTCGAAAATGCGCAGGCTTACAATCAGGAGTATTACGCCATACTTGGTTGGAAGGCTTATATAAACAGAGATCTTACCTTTGACAATAAGAGTTTTTACTTTAATGAAAATATGGCAAAAAATCTTTATGTAAACCCGGCATGCCATACAAGTGCCGCCAGCGCTGGAATCAGCACGGCGTCATGCGATATACCTTCGAGCATTTATATTAACGGCGTGCAGCCTTATTCTTTAAGTTTCGGAAGTGGAAACTGGTCGTTAACGCCTGTTCCCACCGCTACTTATAATCCAGACCCGCAGTTTCTTGACGGTCAAAATAGCGCTACGGCAATTGCAAACGGCTTTACTCCCGGATTTGCTTACGGAACAGATAACCATTATAAAGCCGTGAATGTAAGCCAGTTCGGCGATATTCCCTCGGTTACCGTTAGATTTCCGAGAAATGTGCTTACGCTCGGCGGACAATTCCTTTTCGGAAGATATCACAAAATAGAGTCGTTTTACGGAGAAAGTTACGGGCCTGTCGCGCCTTTTTACAATATTGCCGATAATGAACACGGTACGGAGAATATGGATGCGGTCTATGCGCAAGACAGGGTGGACATTATTCCCGATAAGTTATTTATCGAGCCTGGCGTTAAATATCAAATAGTGGATATGAGCGTTGCAACAAACGAAACATGGCCGTCCCTTTATCCGTACGGCGGGACGGTATCGGATACATTTACCGAAATAGAACCCACGATTGGTTTAAGCTATAATCTACTTCCAAACTGGAATTTTTACGCAACTTACGGAAGGACGATGAAAGCTCCAAATTATACCGCTTACGAATCCGTGCTGACTTCTTATAACGGAACTAACTTTACCACATCTTTAAGCGGAATAAAGCCCGAATATGTTACCGATTACGAACTTGGAACGAGGTACAGATTAGATAATCTCGAACTTTCGGCAAATGTGTATAAAGAAGACTTTTCCAATACATTCGGTACATATTTAAATACCGCAACGGAAGTTACCTATGAGACAAACGGCGGCAGGTCGCGGTATGAGGGTTTACAGCTTGAGGGACAATATGATTTTAACCGCCATCTGAATGTTTTTGCAAACTATTCGTTAAATACCGGAAAGTTTACTTCTACCTATTCAGGTCCGGCAGGAAATGTTTTACCGGGTGAAAATGTTCCGTTTATACCGAGGCATCTTGCAAATATCGGCGTTGACGAAAACTATTATAATATAGACGCAAGGTTGTGGGGGACATACACGGGCGAGCAGTTCGTAGAAGACATAAACGGAAATCCTACAAGCGCGTTCCACCTTGGCGGTTACTGGCTGTTTAATTTAAATCTTAGCCGTTATTTCAACTTTAAAAAAATGGGCATATTAAAAGAAGCCGGCCTTAAAGGTATGAAACTCAGCTTATCCATTGAAAATATTTTAAACAGACAGTATCTTACCGGCGCAATCCCGGGATTTGTCAGCACATACCCAAATTCAAACGCCATTTATGCTGAATATTTGCCCGGAATGCCAAGATTTTACTATGTGACGACATCATTTAAATTTTAAGCTTAAGATCTAAATTATTTGATGTTTTTAAACATGATAATATTTTAAATAAATAAACAATATTACGTTGCTGATATGTATATTAATATTATAATGTTAAACAATGGACCAGCATATAACTATTTCCAAGGTTTACCGGGCATTCCGAGGTTCTTTATGCTTAACGCATCGGTAAAGTTTTAACTTTAATAAATAATAAATAATTAAGTCTTTTGCTTTATCTTTCTCCTCTCTTCTCAAAGTTAAAGCAAGTATGTGCGGAAAGTTTTAAAAGATTTTAGATCGGA
>JAKAOK010000005.1 GCA_021812245.1 bacterium
TTTGTTTTTCACCTGATGGGTGAATATAATTAGCAATAATTATATCACTGAAAGACAGATAAATAAAGGAGTTTTTTAGTTTTTAGCTAAGTTTCTATCGGCAAATTAGGGTTCGTCCCAAATCCCGATTTAGAAATTTATTTTCTGGCATTTCCATCCGTATCAAAGACATGCTTCGATAAACACGGATGGAAATATCGCTTTCGCGGGAATCCAGTGTTATTTAGTATTAGAACTTATAAATATTTTCTAAATCGGGATTTGGGTTCGTTTCACTCGGAATGGCACTTTTACGTCATTGCGAGCGTAGCGAAGCAATCTGTCTTGCGCATTTAAATAAAAATCAAAAGCTAATCCGTCAATAAACGTAAAAACCGGAAAGCTTGTAAATAAAAGTTCCTATTATATTAAGCCTGTTTATAGTCCAGTAACGCGGAAAAGGATTATATCTCGCCGCATCATGTATTGCTTTAACAGCCGCCCTGTCTAAGATATTTTCCCCTGAAGACCGTAAAATATGCACTCTGTAAATAGAACCGTTTTTATTAATCGAAAACTCTATTACAAGCAGTCCCGACAGCCCTTCTCTCCTTGCCTTATAAGGATATTCCCATACGTTTTCTATTTTGTTTTTAACATGCAGTAAATACGACGCATATTTTATCGTGGTAGTATTAAGATTTACCGTAGCCGATTTTATGCCGCGAGAGGGATTTTTTATTCCGGTTCCGGTCCGACTGGGCACGGCTTGATTAAAAAATTTTCCCATGGGGAAAAGATTGCTCAATCTTCGCCTGAGTCTTGGCTGTGCAGACGCATTATTCGATACTATATGCGAATTACTTATAACCCTGCGCCTGTATTTATTTGCAAAACGCCTTTGAAAAGGAGCCGGAGGGGTAAACGGAACCGGTGCGGAAGAAGAATTGCTTAAAGAAGGTGGAGCGTTCAGCCTTGTATTTTTTCGGGCGTAATGCGGCTTAACGCTTGCATATTTCGGATTTTTTATTTTAAATTTTTCGAGATTTTTAATAAATTTGTAAGGCTCTACTAGAACGGGTTTTGTATATTTATGGTTTTTTTTAGACTTTTTATGTTCATTATCGTACTTCAGTAAAAGCAAAATCAGCGCCGAATGTATTGCAATAGAAACGATAACCGCATATATAAGTACTTTATTGCTTTTCATGTTATGAATAAATTTACAGTTATTTATTTATTTTACATTATTTTAAATTGATTTAAAATCATTTTAGATTTAAAATTATATTGATTTAATTAATTAATTTTATAAACATAGGAGGTGTTTATGAAAGTTTCGGAAGAAAAAGGCTTTAAAAAAATTTATGAAGGCAAGGCTAAAATCCTTTATTTGTATGGCAAAGACGAAAGCAGGCTTGTAACCTACTTTAAAGACGATGCCACCGCATTTAACGGACAGAAAAAAGGAACTATTCTAAAAAAGGGGGGATTCAATAACGCCATATCCTCTTCCCTGTTTAAACTGTTAAAGAGCAAGGGCATAGAAAGCCATTTTATCGAAAAATTATCGGAAAGAGAAATGCTTGTTCATAATCTTAAAATGTTTCCGGTAGAGTTTGTAGTCAGAAACTATACCGCAGGAAGCCTCGCTAAAAAGATGGGCCTCGAAGAAGGAGTCAAACTGCTTTCCCCCGTCGTAGAACTGTATTTTAAAAGCGACGAGCTCGGCGACCCTATGATTAACGAAACCTACGTAAAGGCATTCGACCTTGGAGAAACAAAAGATGTAGAAGAGGCTGAAAAAATCGCATTGAATATAAACAAAATTCTAAAGGATTTCTTTGATAAAAACGGTCTTTTGCTCGTCGATTATAAACTGGAATTCGGAATTTTAAACGGAAAAGTTCTTTTGGCGGACGAAATTACTCCCGATACTATGAGGCTGTGGGATAAGATAACGCTTGAAAAAGTCGATAAAGACAGATTCAGGCGCGACCTCGGCGGCGTAGAAGAAGCCTATAAGCGCGTTTACGACATTACGTCTAATATATAACGACAGATTGGTTAGCTGCGCTGGACTTCGTCCGCTTGCGCTCGTAATGACGGACGTAAAAGCGTCATTGCGAGCATATCTTTGACTGCATTTATAAAACCAACGGTTTTATGCCGGCAAAGATGGGACGGACGAAGTCCAGCGTGGCTAACTCCGGCGCAGCTAACCAATCTGCTTTTTTTATTTCAACGCTTCGTAAACCTTGCCGACGACATCCGGTCCAGGCTTAATCGTTTTCCCGCCCTTATGCCATTTTGCCGGACAGACTTCGTCGGGATGGGCGGATACGTATATATTAGCTTCCACCTTTCTGACAAGTTCGTCCGCATTCCTGCCGACGTTAAAGAAATTAACCTCAGAGGCGGTAAGGACGCCTTCCGGATTGATAATAAAAGTGCCTCTTAATGCAAGTCCGCTTTCTTCGTCATAAACGTCGAAAAGTCTTGAAACCTTTCCGGTAGGGTCTGCGCCCATAATAAACTTTACTTTTTCCAGAAGTTTCTCGTCTCTATGCCACGCCATATGAACAAAATGGGTATCGGTGCTTATAGAAACTATCTGCGCTCCCATTTTTTCCAGTTCATTCTGCTTTTCCGCATAATCGGCAAGCTCGGTCGGACATATAAACGTATAGTCTGCAGGATAAAATACCAGAATAGTCCATTTTTTATTTTTTTTAGCTTCTTCTAAGCTGAATTTTCCGAACCCATGGGTCTTCGGATCGTAGGTGTTAATCTCCCCGAAGGACGGAATCGGTTTACCGATGGCCGCAATTTCAAATTCTTCATAACTTTCTTCGCACATAAAAATACCTCCTTTTTTATAGGAACAGATTAAATAGTAATAATTATCATTAAATATATATTATTTTTTTTAGTATGTCAAGATAATTTATTACCCTAAAATTGCCGACAGAAACCCTTGAAACTGCTATAAAGTTAAATAAATTCTGGATTCCCGCTTTAGCGATATTTCCGTCCAAGTTTATCAAAACATGTCTTTGATGCAGGCGGGAATCCATAATTAAAATTTTCTACCGGCAATTTTGGGATTACCGACGGTCATAGTTTAATTATATCGCATAATAGGAGTTTTTCTTGATGAAGAGATAAACTTAAAAGGCAAAGAGAAGGCTTGCGTCCGCCATTAATCTTAATATGTAAGATGATTAAGAGGATTGGGCGGGCGGCTTATTTAATCGACCTTAATAATATAGGGCTTTACTTTGAATTTCTTTGATATAATATTTTCTATGGATTTAGCTCCTTTAGCCGTAGAAAATTTTCCGACCCTGACCTGCTGGTAAACAGCTTTTGCAGTCTTACCGGAAACGCTGATAGGAACTATATATGCAAAAAATCCCATAGAATTAAGCTTGTCCGCCAGAGTTTTAGCCTGCGCATAATTTTTAAGAGCAGCCACTTGAATAGTATAATAAATTTTAGAATTAAAAGTCTTTTTTGTTATATATTTATATACGTACACAGGTTTTTTTACGTAAACTATTTTAGTTTTTACTTCAGGTTTTGCAGCAGGTTTATTTTCGGGTTTTCTAACAATTTCCGTTTTTCCCTCTTTTATTTTACCTTTTTTTAAAGAGGCTAATTTTGAAATGGGAGCAAATTTTATATTATCTGCGGAAACGGGGTTTTGTTCTTCGGAGTTTTGTCCGGTCTTCGGCGTATTTTTATTTTTTAAGGCAGATTCTTTTATCGTTCCTTCTTTTGAGTTTTTAGGAGACAATTTTTTGCCTATAAAGAGCCCGAATACAAAAACTATAAATATTATTACCAGAAATACGGCAACGGCGGTAATCTTATCTTTTTTCAAATTAGTTTATCCTGTCGCTTTTAAAATTATTTATAAAGTGCATAAGTTCTTCAATGCCGGATATAGTAATCGAAACGTCTCTGGAAAAATCCGGACAATTGAAAATCTCGATTCCGGAAATGCTGTACTTTTTTTTGCAGACGCCCCTCCAACTGCATACAGCGCACAAAACCACATTCTCATCCATATAATTTTATATCCTCTTTCCCGAATATTATTTAATATTAAAAATAATTAAAAAATTTTAACTTTATTATACCATATACATTAATAAAAATAAATCCAAATAATATACCCTAATCCCGATTTAGAAATTTATATATTATATATCTGCATAAAAATTTAAAAACTTAACTTATTTATTTTATATTGTTTAGTGTGGTAAAATAATACTGACGAAAAACAATAAGCCGCAGTTTAAATATTGCGGCTATACTTGCGGGGAAGATAATTGACTAAAGAACTTATCATAAATAAAGATGATTTTGAAACGCGTATTGCATTAATAGAGGACGGCAAATTAGCCGAAATTTTTATCGAACGCGACGAAAGTACTCCTAAGCACGGAAACATTTATAAAGGGAAGGTGATGCAGGTTCTTCCGGGCATTCAGGCTTCCTTCATCGACATAGGATGGGAAAAATCGGCATTTTTATATGCCGGGGATTTTTTTGAGATAGAAGGTTCGGATTACGATTTTTTTGAATCTGGAGCCGAAGAATCCGAAAACGGAGAAAATTGCACAAGCGAAACAGAAACGGGGCGGGGCAGCAAACCAGACTTAAAACGCAAAAAACCTAAAAGGAATAGAAAAGGTCTGCCTAATATAGACCAACTCGTCAAAAAAAATCAGGAAATTCTCGTGCAGATTGCCAAGGAGCCGGTAAAGACCAAAGGCGCCCGGGTTACAAGTCATATATCCCTTCCAGGCAGGTTCCTCGTATATATGCCGACCTCTTCGTCTATCGGAATATCAAGAAAAATAAGAAGCGACGCGGAGAAAAAAAGGCTTAAAAACATAGTCCTGAAATATAGGAGCGAGGGCACCGGTTTTATAATAAGAACCGCCGCCGAGAATGCCTCCGAAATAGACATCGAAAGAGACATCAAATTTCTTACGAGTTTATGGAACAATATATATAACGAACAGCTTAAAGCAAAAGCCCCTGAACTTATCTTCAGGGACATCGGTCTGTCTTTAAGAGTTTTAAGGGACTTTCTTAATAAAAAAATCGATAAAATTATAATAGACGAAAAAGAAGAATACAAAAAGATTACCGAATTTCTTTCTATCCAGTCCCCCGAATACATTAACATCGTCGAGTTATACAAGGGCAAGGGCGGGGCTTCCTTGTTCGACCGCTTCAGCCTCGAAAAAGAAATTTCTAAGTCGCTGAACAAAAAAGTCTGGCTTAAATCGGGAGGCTATATAGTAATAGACCACGCGGAGGCGCTTACGGCGATAGACGTTAATACCGGCAAGTTCGTCGGAAAGAGAAATTTTGAAGACACTATACTTAAAACAAATCTTGAAGCCGCAAAAGAAATAGCGTTTCAATTAAGACTCAGGAATATAGGCGGAATTATAGTAATCGACTTTATCGATATGGCTAAGGAAGACTCTAAAGAAAAAGTTTACAGAACTCTGGAAGAGTCGCTTAAAAACGACAGAGTCAAAACTACCATTAACAGAATAACGGAACTGGGGCTTGTCGAAATGACCAGAAAGAGGACGGGAAACAGTCTCGCAGCCGTGTTTTTGGAGCAATGCCCTATGTGCGAAGGCTCCGGTATGATAAAATCGACTCAGACCATCTGCTTTGAAATATTAAGAGCGGTTTCCCGCCATGCAAAAAGGACGAGGGCAAAAAAAATTACGGCTACCGTTCACCCGGGCGTTATGAATAAGCTGTATGAAAACGAAAAAATAATAAAAGCACTTGAAGAAAAAATAAATAAAACGATAAATATTAAAATGCAGGACGGTTTTTATC
Source organism: bacterium (assembly GCA_021812245.1). Classification (GTDB taxonomy): domain Bacteria; phylum SZUA-79; class SZUA-79; order Acidulodesulfobacterales; family Acidulodesulfobacteraceae; genus Acidulodesulfobacterium_A. The sequence continues at coordinate 5,860 of JAKAOK010000005.1, forward strand.
CGGAATATTTTGAAATTTCCTGAATTATTATTACCCTAATCCTTCATTAGAAAATATTTAATAAATTGCGAGAACCCGTCATTGCGAGCGCACTATTCCGTCATTGCGAGCGCAGCGAAGCAATCTAAAGCGAGATTGCTTCGCTGCGCTCGCAATGACATTATTAAGTGATTCAGGCAATTCATATATAAAAATTTCTAAATCGGGTTTGGGGTATATTCAAATAATTGCAATAGTTTCTAAGGCGATTTAAGGTATTATTTTTTCTTTGCCTTCTTATTTTTGTTTTTGCCGATAAATTTGAATACTATCTCGCCGGGCTTTATCATATTAAGTTTTTCCCTTGCCAGATTAGCGATATATTGTTTGTTATAAGTCAGTTCATAAATCTGACTGCTTATTTTTTTATTGCTTTTTTGAATTCCGGCAATATCTTTATCCATACCTTGCTGTTCCGCCCTTAACCTATACACTTTGACCACGCCCTTAAGGCTGAAGAATATGATTAAGGCAAATAAAAAAACGAAAACGGTGCCTAATGTAAACTTAATATTAAGACTTTTTTCCTTGTTTGATTTCATATCTGAAATATTTTTTCACCCTTAACGGAGCGCAAAATTCCCCACACATACTGCATCCCGCCGTTTCATCGTTATTTTTAGACTTAAAAACCGCCCTTGAATAATCTGGGTCTATCGAATATCTGAACTGGCTTTCCCAGTCTATATCCCTTCTCGCTTTCGATATATTCAAATCGTCGCCCGTTTTCTTCAATTTTATCATGTCTCCTATATGGGCGGCAATCTTTGCCGATTTAACGCCTGTTTCCACGTCCTCTTCGGAAGGAAGGCCCAGATGTTCCGCCGGAGTCACGTAGCACAGAAAATCCGCTCCGAAAGAAGATGACAAAGCCCCGCCTATCGCCGAAGATATATGGTCGTAGCCTGCCGCAACGTCCGTAACGAGAGGCCCCAAAACATAAAACGGAGCATCGTTAGACATTTTCTTTTGAATTTTAACGTTGGCTTCTATCTCGTCTATCGGAATATGTCCCGGACCTTCGACGATAGCCTGAACTCCATAATCTCTCGCAATATCGCAAAGCTCGCAGTTGATGATAAGTTCCTGCATATAAGCCCTATCGAAAGAGTCCGCCGTAGCGCCAGCTCTTAAACCGTTTCCAAGACTCAATACCGTATCGTATTTTTTTAAAATTTTAAGCACGTCTTCAAACCTTTCGTATAAAGGGTTTTCTTTATTGTTTTCTATCATCCACGCTATCATATACGCTCCCCCCTTGGAAACGAGACCGGCGTACCTGTAGGACTGCTTTTTCAATCTCTCCAAAGACATCATATTTAAACCGGAGTGTATCGCCATAAAAGAAACGCCGTCGGCGCACTGTTTTTCGATAACGTCTAAAACCAACTCATCCGGCATTTTTACGGGATTTTTATATATATCTATAGCTTCCCTGAATGCCTGATAAAGAGGAACGGTTCCGACCGGCAGAGAAGTATTGTTTAAAACTTCCTTTCTTATAAGGTCTAAATCCCCTCCCACGCTAAGTTCCATTAACGTATCGGCTCCGGATTTTTCCGCGATAGCCGCCTTTCTTATTTCTTCGTCCAAATCTATATGATTTGTGGAAGTCCCTATGCTTGCGTTTATTTTTGTAGTTAAATCTTTTCCTATCCCGACAAATTTGTCCCTGTTTTTATTGTGCAGGATAACGGCTTTGCCGCTTATTATGTTTTCTTTGAGCCTTTCTAATCCGACATTTTCTTTAGCCGAAACATATTTCATTCCGGCGGTGCATATATCTTTAAGCGCGTTTTCTTTTTCCGTCATATATTTATTTCTCCTTGCGGCTATATCTATTTTTTAGTTTTAAATTAATTTTTTGCGTTTTCTACGATATTTTTAGCTATTAATTTATTGGAATAAAACGATAAGTGGATATAACTGCCTACCGTATTTAAAATATTATACCCTTCCGGCTTAAATATACCCGGAGCGCTTATGCTTTCGTATTCCATTACGTTTATGCAATCGTTAAGACCGCCGTAATAATTGCGGCTGACGTCGGAAGCGTCCTTATTATCCGCGCCGCCGCATCCGTTTCCGTTTATGGCGGTTCCGATAAGTTTGGAATAATGAAACTCGTGCCCGTTAGCCGTCAAACCGGCTTCGCCCAGAAACGTTTTTTCTTTGAGCCTGACGGTTCTATATCCCAGGGAAAGCCCGCCTTTATCCATAGAAGCGCGGAACGGAAAAATACCGGCGGCGGCGAAACTTTGCCGCTTATAAGTAATTTTTTCGCACAGATACATCAAACCGCCGCATTCAGCATATATTATACCATTATTTTTGAAGAATTCATAAATTTCTTTCCTGATAGGCGCATTTTCGGCAAGAGCGCCCGCATAAATTTCGGGATAACCGCCGCCGATATAAACCGCCCGCGTCCGCTTAGGCAGAGATTTATCCCTTAAGGGACTGAAAAAAACTATTTCCGCGCCGAAACTTTTTAAAATTTCAAAATTAAAATTATAATAAAAAAAGAATGCTTTATCCAAAGCGACGGCGATTTTAGTTTTAGTTTTTTTAGGCTTATTAATCTTATTAATCTCTGCCGTTGCGTTCTTGCTCTCCGCACGGCTTTTTTTAAACAATTCATTAAAATCTTGGGAATTTTCTTTTAAGGTTTTTACCAGCAGGTTAAAATCTACGTTTTTAAATACGGCATCTTTTATGCCTGAAACTGTTTTATCGAATGTTTTTTTGCCGCGCTTGCTTTCAAGGGAGGGAGCCGCCAATCCGAGATGTCTTTCTTTTATCGAAAAAACCGCTTCGTTATTTAAAACGTAGCCGAAAACCTCTATATCGGCAATGTTGCCTTTAATTTCTTTTAAGATTATCTCATAATGCCTTGTGGATGAAATATTATTTAAAATTACCCCGCAGACGTTTACGCCTCTTTTGTAATTTTTCAGTCCGTAAACCAACGAAGCCATAGTCGATGAAATTCTTTTGCAATCCATAACCAGAACGACCGGAAATTTAAATTTTTTTGCTATTGCGTATGAATTTCCATCGTAAAGCCCCATAGCGCTTTCTACGACAAACGCCTTTTCCCCGCAAATGTCATTCCCGCGTAGGCGGGAATCCAGTCTTTTTGCGCTTTCTTTTTTAGAAGGTTCGGTCATTACGGCGGCGCTTTTGCCCCCCGCGAAAAACCATTCCGTTAACTGTTTGTCCGGTATCAGAAAAGGGTCTAAATTTTTTACGCAGACATCCGAATTTAAAGCCTCGGATAATATTACGGGGTCGATAAAATCCGGTCCCGCTTTATAAACGCTTAACGAGTAGCCCGCATCCTTCAGCGCCCTTGAAAAAGCTAGGGTTACGGTTGATTTACCAGAAGAAGACCTATCCGATGCAAAATAAACGGCAAACATAATTAAACCCGCCTAATTTAATAAATATTAAATTAATAAAGTATTCCGTGAAAACCGATTAAAGCCGCCGTAAAGACAACCTCCGATAGTTTTACTGTAAATCCTAGCATATCTCCGTTTACGCCTCCGAATCTTCTTCCGAAATAAAATGCGGCAAAAAGAACGGTAAAAACCGTAACAAGCAAAGAAAAAATACCGGCAAGTTTTAAAAAAAAATAGATTATTATCAGGGTAAAAACAGAGGCGGTTATAAGCGAGGCAGCATTCGTTCCTTCGGTAAATATAGTTCCCGTTCCTTTAAAATTATCGGGCGTATCCGAAAAATAAGACATAACGACTATAGAATATCTTCCGGCGACGGGAAAAGTCAGCAGGACAAGATACATAAAATTAAAATTAAGATTAAAGCCCTCATTTACTAAATTAAAACTTTTAACCGGTTCAGCCGATGTTATCAGCGACCACATTATCAAAACGTAAAAAATTACCGCCAGATTTCCGGCAGTTCCCGTATAGACATCTTTCATCGCCTTATAAAACCTGTTTTTATCCCCGCTTTTAAGATAGGCGAAAAAGCCGTCCGAAGTATCCGAAAGACCGTCAAAATGAAGCCCTCCGGTGATAATATACAGAAAAAAAATGGCTACTAAAATTGCGGGCTGGACGGACAAAAATTTATTAAAAACATAGAAAACTGCCGCCAATATTAGTCCTATCAATAATCCGGCAAAAGGAAAATATTTAATAGATTTTTTCAGGCTGTCTGGGTATAAAGCTCGGCTTTTTCCTTTCAATTTGAATACCGTTAAAAAATTTACGGCTTCGGATAATCCGCTCAATATAAACATATTTTGTATTGTATTTAAAGGTTAAGTAAAGATTGGTTAGCTGCGCTCGCAATGACAAAATTTAACGGTTAAGTTTTGAAGCGATAACTCCGGCTTCGTCAAACGTCAGCATATTATTATACATATTCAGCGCCGTTTCTATTATCTTCATTGCGATAACCGCCCCCGTTCCTTCGCCGAGCCTCATCGATAAATCCAGTACTGGAGTTTTGCCGATAAGTTTGACGGCGGCTTTATGCCCCTTTTCCTTGGAAAGATGCCCAAGAAACATATAATCGGAAACACGGGGATTAATGTTTAAAGCGATTAGGGCGCCGGCGGTAGAAATAAAACCGTCCACGACGACCGGGAGCCTGTTAATAGCGCATCCCAGTATAAATCCCGCTATCGCGCCTATCTCCAATCCGCCGACTCCGGCAAGGACATCGACGGCATCCCCGTTTCCGCCGTTCCGTATATTATATTTAATCGCCTTTTCAATAATTTCCGCTTTTTTTTTAATTACGTCCGAATTTACTCCCGTCCCTCTGCCGCAGACGAGTTCGGGTGGTTTTTTTGAATAAAAACAGGTGATTGCGGACGCCGGAGTCGTATTGCCTATTCCCATATCGCCGGTGGCGCAGATTTCGGCACCTTTTTCCTTTACTATGCCCGCTATTTCTATCCCTTTAAGGATTGATTTAACCGCTTCTCCGGCGGTCATAGCCGGACCATTATTTATATTAAACGTTCCTTTTCTGACCTTGCAGTTTATAAAATTTGAAGACAAAGCCGCTCCAATGCCACCCATATCGGCATTTATCCCGACGTCCGCTACAAGAACGTTTGCGCCTGCCGAATCCGCTATGGTATTGATAGCCGCTCCTCCGTTCAGAAAATTTCTCACCATTTGGACGGTAACGTCCTGTTTGAACAGGCTGACGCCTTCTTCGACTACGCCGTGGTCTCCGGCAAAAACACATACGAATTTATTGTTTAACTTGTTATTCGATATAGGTCTTTCTTCTTCCGTGATAGCGACGACGTCTTTTGCGAATTCTTCCAACCTGCCTAAGCTCCCTTTAGGCTTTATCAGCCTGTTGAGCCTGTTTTCAGCAATTTTATAAAACTTCCGCTTATCCACCGGTTTTATTCCTCCGGTAAGAGAAAAAAGCTCGTCTCTGTCTTTCATATCGGCATCCATAAAGAAATTATTTTTATTTATTATAAATTAGATTGATTTTTACTTTAACGCCACCGGGTTTCCTGCAATAACGCAGTAAGCCTTATCGGAAAGGGCGGAAAGCTCCTGTTCCATTAAGCCGTTTAATTCGATAAATTTCCTGACGTACGCATCGACCGGCACAATATTGAAACCGAGGGAATCCGCGACGGTAACGACTGAACATTCGACTTTTGAAAGATATCTGAAAAATTTTATGACGTATTCGAGGGCGGAATCGTAACCTGATATATCTTTAAAAATAGACGAAAGCCATAATGTCATAGAATCTATAAGGATTACGCCGCTTTCCGGGGCGGGTTCGTAAGATAAAAATTTGCTGATGCCGTCGATTTCCGCAGACAAATCTTCAAAATTTTCGTGAACGATAAAAGCCTTATCTCTCTTATCTTTGTGTTTTTTAATTTTTAAAGCCATCTCTTCGTCTTCGTATTTTCTTTGCCGTGCCGTCGCAATAAAATGAAGCGGACTGCGGCTTTTTTCGGTTAAATCCTGATGCCCGCCCGCGGCGATAGACGATTTATATAACGAAATAGCCGTTTCTTCTGCAAATCTTGATTTCCCCGAAGAAATCCCGCCGGTAATAAAAATTTTTGCCATATTTTCAATTTTCCAAAAGTTTCTCGAATTTTGTTTCCTCTAACGGTTTGGATAATAAAAATCCCTGAATATAGTCGCATCCAAGCTCTTTTAGTAATTTAAATTGTTCCTCCGTTTCCACGCCCTCGGCAATAGATTTCATATTCAGCTTTTTTGAAAGATAAATTATCGTTTCGACTATATATCTGGAGTGTTTATCGGAAAGCATTTTTCTAACGAACGAAATATCTATCTTAAGAATATCGAACGGAAGGTCTGCCAGATACGACAAAGAAGAATAACCCGTTCCGAAATCGTCTATCGAAAGCCCGAGCCCGCTTTCTTTGAAATAACTCAAAAGCTTTCTCGAATATTCCAAATTATCGATAAAGGTTCTTTCTACTATATCGAGATTGAATAAATCAGATTTTATGCCGTTTTTGTCTAGCGCCGCCTTGATGTTGTCTTTTATGTGCGGGTCGCCGAAACTTGCCGGAGAGATATTTACCGAAACGGGAACGACGTTGAACCCCTTGTCCGACCATATTTTCATCTTGGAAGCTACCTCGCCTAATATCCAGTTTTCAACCTTTGTAATCATTCCGCTTTGTTCCAGAAACGGTATGAATTCCATCGGCGGCGTCAGCCTGCCGTTTCTCTGCCACCTCAGAAGAGCCTCCGCACCTTTTATCGAACCTGTTTTTATATCGAAATAAGGCTGGTAATGCAGGACGAATTGATTTTTTGCCATAGCCTCGTTAAGCCCGTTCCTTAGTTCCACCTTTTTCCTTGCGGATTCTTCGAACTCTTTTTTAAAAAATCCGACCGTATTTTCGCCTTTTGATCTTGAATTAAGAAGGGCAGATTCGGCTTTATCGAACATATCCTGCGACGCGCCGGCGTCTTTAGGATAAAGAGATATTCCGGCGTTAAAAGATATATTTATCTTTTTGCCGTCCGGCATATAAGGTTCGTTAAGAGCATTTAAAATCCTGTTGACGATATTCAGAGCGTCTTCGTCGAATTTTAATCGTTTTAAAAATACCGCAAATTTATCCGCCTCCCATCTTGCCGGAATATCGTAGCTTTTTATAATATTTTTTATCTTATTGGACATTTCTATCATTATTTTATTGCCTGTTTCAAAACCGAAAGTATGGTTTATCAAAGAAAAATTTACAGGGTTTATTATTGCAAGGGCGCAGGAGGGAGGCGCGCCCGGATAACCGGCATCTTTTATAAATCCGTCTATCTTTTCTTTAAGCATTTTTTTGTTGGGAAGACCCGTGAGCGAATCGAAATGCATTAACTGCTCCATAGTTTCTTCGGCTTTTATCTCGCCGGTAATATCTTTTCCGGTCATTATAAAATATTCTATATCGCCGCCCGTACCGCCCGCATTAAAAGGCGTAATCGTCGTATAGCAATATATATCGTCCCCGCCTCTCGTTTTATACGTGAATATATCGGTTAAGATTTTGCCGGAAGTAATAGTGCCAAGAAATTTTTCGGCAAACTCTTTTTTTCCGGAACCGCCTTCGAATATTTTCGAGTAATGCTCGCCCGCAAGTTCGCTTGGAGGGTAGCCGAATATTTTATATGCGCTTTCGTTTACGTATAATATGTTAAAATATTTATCTGCAATAATCGCGAAATCGGAACCTGAATCCAACGCAACCCGAATCATGGAGTGCCATTTTTCGTCTTCTATTTTGTCGAGCGCATAGTTTATATCCATCATCATCTCTTTCAACAAATTATACGTATCTTTTTTAAAGAATCCGCTTTCGGCGGCATATAAAGAAAAGACGCCTATCGTTTTGCCCTTTTTTATGAGCGGCACGGCGGCGCTCGACAAATAGCCTCTTTTTACCTGTTCCTCTCTCCACGGCAGCATTAAAGGATTTTTTAAAGTATCGTTATTAATTACTATTTTTGATTTCAGAAAAGATGTAATCAGCGGTCCCTTTTTTGCTTCAGGCGTATTTAAGCGCTGTTTTAAATAATCGACATAATCGTTTTTTTCATAAGAGAAGGAAAGTTTTATATTGATGTTGGAGTCAAAAAGCAGGATAAAAGAATTTACGAATAATCCTCTTTGCACTATTCTATTGCATATATCGGAAAATAAAGAATTTTCGTCTTTTGTCCTGACTATCAGCTGGTTTACTTCGGAAAGCGTGGCATACATCGTTTGAAGAGATATGAAAGAAAGAAATAAGCCGTCGTACATTTTCTGCTTCGAAACGTCAAGCACGAGAACCAGGCCGGCGGGCTTGCCGTTATAAGATATAGTGTATGCAAAAATAACGGAAGGCTTAAAAACGCCTTCTTTTGTTATATGCATATGGGTTATTTGTTCGGTGGCGAAAACTTCCCCTTTTATTCTTCTTTCCGCAAGTTTTTTTACCGCAGACTTGTATTCGTCGGCTATTATATCGTAAGGAGTTAAGAGGCTTAGCTCCTCTTCCGAATAGCCTATAAATTCCCTGAATGTTTTATTTGAACGAACAATCCTGCAGTCATCCTGATAAATAAAGACCCCTATCGTCTTTGAACCGAACATGGCATCAACTAATCCGTCAAGGCTTTTAACATTAAAATCTTCCATTATTTTCATAAATTACGGTAAATTTACGCTATAATTTTATTATTTTTTTATTATTATATCATTAATGCGTGCTTTTATTAATAGGCTGGGTTATTTTTTTCGGTATTTGGATGTTTTGGTGAAGAATTTTGCGGTCGGGCTATTTGCCAGCCGTTTTGGCTGGTGGGCGCGGACGGTCTCGAACCGCCGGCTTCCACCGTGTGAAGGTGGCACTCTACCCCTGAGTTACGCGCCCTTTTAAAATTTATTATATAATTTAATATTTATTAATTCAAGTGCGGATCCCAAATCCCGATTTAGAAATTTATTTTCTGGCATTTCCATCCGTATCAAAGACATGCTTCGATAAACACGGATGGAAATATCGCTTTCGCGGGAATCCAGCGTTATTTAGCATTAGAACTTATAAATATTTTCTAAATCGGGATTTGGGCGGATATAAGATTATTTTAAACCGTTCAGAGCTTTCAGCACGTCTTCGTAATCCGGTTCGTTCGTTATTTCGGGAACCAGCTGTTTATAAATAATTTTGCCTTCTTTGTCCGCGATAAAAACGGCTCTTGCGGTGAGCCCTTTTAATGCGCCTTCGCCGATAATAACGCCGTATTTTTCCATATCTTTGTACCTGAAATCGGACGCCGCGGTAATATTTTTTATGCCGTAGCTTTCGCAGAACCTGTCCTGCGCAAAAGGCATGTCCATAGATATGACGTTGACATCTATATTGGTATATTTAGCAAGCATCTCGTTAAATTTTTTGGTTTCCATTTCGCAGACCGAAGTATCGAGAGAAGGCAGGGTAATTATTAACTGGATTTTTTCTTTTTTGCCGCCGACTTTTTTTTCTTTTAAATCCTTAGCGACTACTATGGCTTCCGGAGCGGTGTCTCCCAAGTTCAGCGCCGGTCCCGTCAAAGATGCGGAATTTCCTTTTATTAAAATAGTTTCAGCCATTTTAATCCTCCTCTTTAATAATTTATTTATTTTTATTTTTTATTTCTTTTCATAACTTCTTCGTAGAGAGGGGACATCTCCCTCAATTTTTTAACTACGGCCGGAAGTTCTTTGACAAAATATTCCGCATCGTCGAGCGAGTTGTCTTCGCCGAGCGATATCAGCAGCGAACCCTGCGCAAGCGCCGGGTCAACTCCTATCGCGTTTAATACGTGAGACGACTTTAATATTTTAGACGTGCAGGCAGAGCCGCTTGCAACCATAATTCCAATATTGTTAAGCCACATAAGCATAGACTCCCCCTCGATGTATTTTACGACAAAGTTAAGATTGTTGGGGAGCCTCTTTTCAGGATGTCCGTTTAAATAAACCTCGTCGAGACCGCCAAGCACTCCGTCGGTAATCGCTTTTTGAATAGGCAGAAGATGCGCCGTCCTGTCTTTCAATTCTTTTTTGGCAAGTTCGCAGGCAACACCCGCTCCGGCTATCGCCGGAATGTTTTCCGTCCCGGCCCTTCTTCCGAACTCCTGAATACCGCCGTCGATAAGGGGCATTATGCGTATCCCTTTTTTAAGGTAAAAAAGCCCTACGCCTTTTGGGCCGTAAAACCTGTGCGGAGCGGCGGAAAGCATATCGACCCCAAGTTCTTTGACGTCCGTTTCTATGAAGCCGCAGGACGTGTTTGCATCCGTATGCATATAAGCCGCCGAATTTTCATGGACGATTTTTGAAATTTCTTTAATATCCTGAATAGTGCCGATTTCGTTTGAAGCCTGAGTAATGCTGGCGAGTATGGTATCTTTTCTTAAAGCGTTTTTAACGTCCTGCGGGTCAACCGAACCGTATTTATCGACGGGAACCTCGCTGAATTCAAAACCCAGTTTCGCTAAAGATTTAACGGAATTTAAAACGCTGAAATGCTCTATTTTAGAAACGATGATATGCCTGCCTTTGTCCATTCTCGCAAAAGCCGTTCCTTTTATCGCAATGTTGTTTGCTTCCGAACCGCTTCCCGTAAATATAACTTCCGTGCTCGCCGCATTTAAAAGCTCAGCCGCCCGAAGTCTGGCTTTGTCCAAGGCTTCCCTCGGTTCGTCGCCGAGCGTATGAATGCTTTGAGGATTTCCGTATTCCGCTATAAAATAAGGCTCCATGGCGTCTTTTACTTCCCGCCTCATCTTCGTCGCCGCAAAGTGGTCGAAATTAATTATTTTCAATTTTGCCTCCCGATATTATTACCTTAATTGTCATTCCCGCGAAAGCGATATTTCCGTCCACGGCTTATCGAAGCACGCCTTCGATGTGGACGGAAATGCCAGTATTTATTATGTGTTGAAACAATTTTAACAATCTCTAATTTTCTTATTTTTTCACGTAAACTATGTATTCGGGCAGATTTATTTCATAAGACATAAATTCATGTCCGGTTTTTTTGCAGTAGCTTTTTAAATCTTCTACGATGCCCTCGTCAGATGCCGTTACTTTTAATACCGAGCCGTCCGGAATTTTTTTAAATTCTTCCGCAACTTCCATTATCGGCATAGGACAAGATAATCCAAAAGTATCGAGTTCGTAATCGTAATTCATATTTTTGACCGCCTTGGCGCCGCCGTTTCGTTAGAGGCGGATGGACCATACCCGTCATTGCATATGTTTTAAATTTTAATTAAGCATGCTCCAGCAAATCATGTTCGTCTTCGTCGTGTTCCGGTGTTTCCACCCTGCCTATGGGACCTTTGCCCGCTTTTCTCGCCCTGTAATCTTCAATGGCAAGATGAAGGGCGTCGGCGGCAAGGTTAGAACAGTGCATCTTTACCGGAGGCAGTCCGTCTAAAGCCTCGGCGACCACCCCGTTAGAAACTTTTTCCGCTTCTTCGAGGGTCTTCCCTTTGACGAGTTCGGTTACCATGGAGCTTGTGGCTATAGCGGCGCCGCAGCCGAATGTTTTAAACTTTACGTCTTCGATTTTATCGTCTTTAACTTTGATATATATTTTCATTATATCGCCGCAGGTCGGGTTTCCTAGTTCTCCTACCCCGTCCGCGTTTTCTATCTCACCCACATTCCTTGGATGCTGAAAGTGGTCCATTACTTTTTCCGAATATACCGGCATAATATTACCTCCCGATTTACATTTAAATTTGTTTTATGTAATTAATTTAGTTTATAATAAATTAAAACATACTTTACTAAATTAGTCAAGTATTAGTGAAAAAAAAATTATGGGGCGGGTTGTCATTGCAAGCATATCTTTGGCTGTGATTATAAAACCAACGGTTTTATGCAGGCAAAGATGCGAAGCAATCTATGCGAAAGTATATAGCAGGGGGGGGTTATTTATAAAGTCCGAGCCTTAGCTTTATTACTCCGAAGAAAGCCTCGAAAATAATACCGTTGGACATTTTAGATTTTCCCATCGTTCTTTCGTAAAATATTATGGGATACTCTTTAAAACCGCATCCCGCCTCCTTAAAGACTCTGTATTTCATCTCTATCTGAAATGCGTATCCTCTTGAACTTATGCCGCCGAGATTTATCTTTTTAAGGCAGTTTACGTCGTACATATTGAAGCCGCCGGTTAAATCGCTTATTTTAATGCCGGTAACTAATTTTGCGTAAATATTTGCAAAGTAGGAAATCAAAAGCCGCTTCATACTCCAGTTTATTATTCGTATTCCGCCGGAATAGCGGGAGCCGACAATCATTCCGCATTTTTCGGCTTCCATAAGGCTGACGAAGCCGGCAATCTCTTCGGGATTATGAGAAAAATCGCAGTCCATAGTCAATACGTAATCGTAGCCTTTTTCGACGGCAAAATTAAATGCGCCGGTATAAGCCGTTCCGAGTCCAAGTTTCTTTTCCCTTTCGATTAGAAAAAGATTTCTGCCTTCGCCGTCATTGTCATTGCGAGCGTTAGCGAAGCAATCTCCGCCTTTTACTCCGTTTCCGGCATCCCTGTTTTTTTGCTTTTTTATAAATTCCTTGACTATTTGGCCGGTGCCGTCCGGCGAATTGTCGTCTATTATTAAGAGGCTTATGGAATGGTTCGATTTTTTTACGGCTTCGGACTCGTTAAGGCTTAAAACGGAATTTGTCATCCGCCCTATATTGTCTTTTTCGTTATAAGTGGGTATTGCGACGAGTATTTTCATTTAATTACTTATATAATAAATAAATCTGATACCTTTTTTTTGCTTACGCAACGACTAATTCAATAGGTAAAGACGTATCTACACCGACAGTTTTACTGACATATAATTTTTCAATGCCGATTGTTGCGCCGAATTTATTTTTTTTCAATATAATACCTTCGCCTGCTTCTTCGGACATTGCTTCGTCCTCTGGATTTCCGAACCATATATCCATAGTATCGGAATCTTTATTATAATAAACTTTTACTTTTCCCATATTGAATCCCCTTCTTTTATTTTATCCGTTGGATATGCCGTTATTAAAAAGCCTAGTGACTTTGTATGTTTTGCCGCAATACAATATAGTTTATCGAATTTTTTATAATAAAGAAAAATTTCTTTGTCTATCTTACTCTGTCTTATTTCGTCAGGAATTTTTAATGTATTTTTATAAATCCTCTTTATTTTTCATTACCGGGTGTTTTATATCGATAAGATATTGCCAATAATCGATTGTTGTTCTGACTTCAACATTTAATGGGGTTATTATCTTAAAAAATATCTTATCAATGTTTATAAAGCCATTTTCCATATTGGTTTACTTATACGATACATCAATTTTATAAAATAATCAAATTGACATAACGGCAAATTATTAAAAAACGGTAAATGCAAGCGGGAGTGGAATACGGAGGCAGACGATTTTAAAAATAGGCGGGCAGGGGTTTATGAAAGTATAAAAGCATTGCTTTTATGGCTTTTAAGTCTGCCAAAATGGCTTTTAAGTCTGCCGAAGTGAAATAAATCTGACACCTTTATTTTTTATTAAAATAATGTGGTTGGCATTGTTACTTTAACAGGTCGCCCTTTTCCCCGTTTTTCTATTCTTCTTCCGATTATCTGCTCTACAGAATCAGTAAAATAGCTGTTTCCCGTAAGCTGGCCTCGATTTAAAACTCCTCTCAGAAAATCTAATTCGCCCGATGGTATATTTTCCTGAAGGAACTTTGAGTATTTTTCGCGCCTTATTTCTTCCTTTTCGCTCAAACCAAGAAACATTGGATCTAAATCTATATCCATATCCCTGTCGGACTGCTCTTTTACTTTGTCGCTGCTCATTCTTGTAATATAACTTGACCACCTATAATCCGACGGTTTTTCTACAATATTTGCCCGAACTGGATTTAATTCGATATAACGGCAACAGGCTAATAAATATTGGTCTCTTTGCACAGGGCTTGATTTATACCTGCTTTCCCACAATGTTCCGCTTCTGCCTTCTAATATATTAAAATAACGGGTGGTTCGTCCGGCAAGTGTTTTCATAAATACCCACAGATTTGAAACTTCATCTCCGGGCTGTAGAAGTAAATGAATATGATTAGTCATAAGGCAATAAGCAAATACTTTTATTTCAAATTTAATTTTTAATTCCTGTATATTTTTAAGATAATTATTAAAATCTTCGTCTTGCGCAAATATTACCTGCCTGTTATGTCCTCGTTGAACTATGTGGTGAGGGCAATTTGGCAGCAGGATTCTTTTAGTTCTCGGCATATTTAATTATTCCGTCAATTATTCCGCAAAATTATTATGCTTTTGATTATTATTATTTAATTTAAATTTTTAATTCTAATTTTTTATTATTATAATAAACGAAAGTTAAAATATTATGATGGAAATGTTAAAGAAATGTTAAATTTTTGTTGCAGAATGATTACAATGAACCGGCAAACGCAGGCGGGAGTAGAGGAATAAATAAGGAATAAATAAATCTGTCCCCTTTATTCTTATACGGCTATCTTTTCTAAGGGTATATTTTCTATAGAGATGTTTGAAAGTTCGGCGGGATTAAGTTTTTCGCTTGCATCGAGAATCTCGATTCCAACTATATGTCCTTTTTCATCAATATCTACCGTTACCCCTTTTTCCACATCCATCGAATCGACTATTTTTGCATCTCTAATTTTAATATATAGTGCATCCACATCTTTACTGTACTCGATTTTCATAAAATTAACCTCTAAAAAGATTTAAAAGATTTTTTTCTAATAGTCACGGTTATAATCAAAATATTATCATTTTCTTCCTTAAATGTGACCCTTATAAACCTATTGCCTATATATTTATAAGCATTTTTTCTGTCTTTAGCGTCAAATTCTATATAATCGGCTCGATTCACAACAGAACTAATCTCTTCTTCCGAGACATTCCTGTCTTTCATTCTTTTTCTTGCATGTCTGCAATAATTTATAGGTTTCATTCGTCCTTTTTATAATTTAACATAAAAAATATTATCCGTCTATTTATTTTTTCACTAAAAAAATAAAATAATTAAGCTAATCTAAAGTTAAGTTGGCATAATTGGAAATTACGGCAAATGCAGGCGGAAGTAGGATACGGAGGCAGACGATTTTAAAAATATGCGGGTAGGGGTTGTGAAAGTATAAAAGCATTGCTTTTATGGCTTTTAAGTCTGCCGGAGTGAAATAAATCAGATACCTTTACTTCTATTCTGATCTCGCTTATGCCGTCTTTTCAATTTCGTATTGCAAAGGGAAAAGCTTGTCGAGAGCAACATGCTTTGACGCATCTATTATCTCTATTCCGACAATTTTATCATGTTCGCCTATATCTAAAACCACGTCTTCGGAAACCCGCCTATTAATCAAATCTTGTTTTATCTCGTCTAACCTGATATATAAAAGGTCGGTTTTATCGCTGTAAAAAATATTCATAAAATATTCTCCCATTTGCCGTAAAAAACATATACTGTTACGGTAATTATTTTTTCTTTTTCGATAATAAAAAATACTTCTATTCTTTTCTGCTCATAGAAATTGTTAAGGCGCTTTTTCTTAAATTCGTAAACCTTAGCTTTCCCGATTCGCCCGTATTTTGCCTCAATCGAAAAACCGCTCAGTATGACGTCTTTAATCTCAATCTCGTTAGCTCCTCTTTCTTGCGCCCGCTCCAGCGTGTGCCGGTCTATTTGTATTTCCATATGTTTTACTTATACTATAAATGAATTTATAAAAATAATCAAGTTGACGCAACGGAAAATTCTAAAAATAAAAATAAGGGAAAGGGAATAAAATACGGCAAACGCAGGGCGGGAGTGGGGAAATAAATAAATCTGTCCCCTTTATTTCCCTCCCCTTTATTTCCCTCCCCTTTATTTCCCTCCCCTTTATTTCCTTTATTAAATAATCAAGTTAACATAATGGAATTTTATGGCGGCGGGGAATAAAAACCTGCTGCGCAGATTCAAGCGGGAGTGGGGAAATAAATAAATCTGTCCCCTTTATTTTAAGTTAACATAATGGAATTTTATGGCGGCGGGGAATAAAAACCTGCTGCGCAGATTCAAGCGGGAGTGGGGAAATAAATAAATCTGTCCCCTTTATTTCCCTCCCCTTTATTTCCTTTATTAGTCCCCTTTATTTAATAACATAAATTTTAAAGATATGAAAAACAGAAAATAAATCAAGTTGACATAACGGCAAATTATGAGAAAATACGGCAAACGCAGGTGGGAGTAAGGAAATAAATAAATCTGTCCCCTTTATTAAGAAAGAAAAAAGCGGAAAGGCTGGAAAGCCTTTCCGCTTTAGTTTTTTTAGTTTTTATTATAATACTGCGTTAGCAGGATTAGAACGCGAAGTCAAGACCTGTGCCGAGCAAATTGGCTTCTGTTTTATTTGTAATTGTATAACCAAGATAAAGATGCGCATTATAGGCTAAATTAATAGTGGCCTGAAGGGCAAGGGCGTCTTTTATGCCTTCGTCACAAACACCAGTCGGTTCATTGCTGTAAGCACTGCCGTATAAACCAGAATTTGGACAAGCAGATGTTCCATTGACGGATTCTTGCAAGTTTTTATGTGTCCAAGAATACGTTGCATAATCAGCCGAAAGCATAATTCCATTATTCATTATAGGTAATATATAACGCCCATAAACTTCAAAAGTGCTATATCCATTGCTTGAATTAGTATTGCCGACAACGCTGCCGTTTAAATAAATATTGGTTGATGCTAACGACGGATTCCCATACGGATGATTGTCGCTCTGGACCATATAGGTCAAGCCAAGCTCGTAAACGTCGTTTGCAAGGTCAACATCGACGCCGTTAATCGTAACGCGGTTGGTCCACGACGCCGCTCCACCTATAGGTTCTGCAACGGTCGCGCCGTAGTAACCCAATTCTAACTGACCCATCGGAATCGGTGCATATTCTTTTAACTGGTAGGAATATTCCATTGCATTTGAAACTTGAGAGTTAAGAGGTGCAGCCTCTCCTACAGTGGTGCCTGCATCATTCGTAACCGATACTTTATACCATAAATGATAACCCGGCGTTCCGTAAAGAGCAAAACCGGCGTTTCTCGCATGGATCAAAGCGCCTTTTTCGCCGTCTACGCCGACGTTCAAATACTGTCCGTTTGCTACTGGACCCGAAGGAAGATAGAAGGGTGCCTGCCTGTAGAAATACGGGCTTGCGGTTGTTACCTGACCTAATTTTAAGTTAAACAGATGAGGAGCTACTCCTAATCCGCTGCCAAGACCGTTGATTGATGCGAATATCTGTTTGCCGGTAAGACTTTGGCCTGCGTTAAATTTGTAATGCACATAGAAAGAAATTGAATCTGCAAGCGGGGTGTAAAGCTTAAATGCGCCCGCATCGACGATATCGGCAGATGCTCCAAACGCATCTGTTGATGCGATTACATTTTCATTAGTCGTGTGTTGATAGCTGATAATCGGCTCCACCATTACCGGAATCGGCCATGGGTTCGGAAGGCTTAAGCCTTCGGTAATCTGCGTTGCGTCCGCAGGGGTTCCGTTTGTGCCCGGAAGCCTGAAGCCGTTTCTCCAGAACGCTCTTCCGAACGGGTTAAGGTTTGGGAAAACCGTGTGGCAAACTGCGCATGAAAAATGATACTTTTGTGCAAAGCTCGGGATTGCGTTTGCTTTTTTCGGCACTAATGCGAACGAAAGCGCCAAAACAAACAAGGCAACCATAGTTACCGCTAATTTTCTTTTCATAACTTTCCTCTCTATTAAAGTTAAAGTTAAAGTTAAAAATTAAATTAAATTAAATTTAGAACTTGATTTTCTACTGCAATTTTTTAATCTTTCTCAGTCTTTCTCCTCCGCCACCTCCTTAAAAGATTTTATATATAGATATTTATATATCTAAAATTACCGTTTGTCAAACTTTTTGTTTGAACCGATAATCATAATATATATCGTCCGCCTAAGCTAATACTTTAACATTGATTTAATTATAATACCTATATTTTATATGTCAAGACCTTTTTTGACTTTTTTTACCCTTTATTTTAACGAGTCAAGATAAGACGCAAGCTCGAAAAGTTCTTTTTTAGAAAGCATTTTGTGGTCGGGCATAATAGCCATATAAGACTTTCCGTCTATTTTTACGGTAGAGCCGGGTTTAAAATTCTTGGACGGCGTAGCTATCTGAACTTCAAGCCATTTAATAGAATGTTTTAATGCGGCTTCTTTTGAAAGATTCGGCCCTACGCTTCCGCCTTTTTTACCTATTTTATGGCAGGCAAAACAGTCTATACCTTTTTTGTTGGAATGGATAAGCTGTTTGCCGAGCTGGGCAGCGGATAACTTGACGGGGGCGTTAAGAGCATGAACCGCTATGTAGCCGAGAACAATAACGATAACTATAAATATTACGGTTAGACCTTTTTTCATAAAACCCCTCTTAAAAGATGTTGAATTAAAAATTTATTAAACAGATTGTTTCGCTAACGCTCGCAATGACGACATAAGTTAATAATCGAATTTCATTAAAGCGTTTACCGTATGAGGTTTGAGTTTGTCCGCCCCGTTTAGAAACGAAAGCTCCGCGAGAAACGCCGTATCTACGACTTCCGCACCGAAACTTTCGACCAGTCCTAGCGTCGCGAGAGCCGTTCCTCCGGTCGCAAGGACGTCGTCTGCGATAATAACCCTGTCGCCCGCCTTTAACGCATCTTTATGAATTTCCAGCGTTGCGCTTCCGTATTCGAGGTCGTAGCTTAAAGAGGAACATTCGTAAGGAAGCTTGCCGGGTTTTCTGACCATTATGACGCCTGCGCCGAGCCTGTATGCAACCGGAGCGCCGACGACGAAGCCTCTTGCTTCTATGCAGACGACGTAATCGATTTTTTTGGAACTATAAGAATCCGTCAACGAATCTACTGCATAGGCAAACGCCTTTGCATCTGCAAGAAGCGGCGTAATATCTTTAAAGTTAATTCCTTTTTTGGGGAAATCGGGGATTTCCCTGATAAATTGTTTTAAGTCCATTTATAAAGCTCCGATATTCTTAAGGGGAACAGATTTGAAATCTGTTCCCGGTCAAGAATAATTATATATTTCCGAAAGCTAATTGTCAATACCGGAAAGCTGAATTTTTTTCATAAATCGGTCAATACATCCTGTAATTGCCGAAGCGACGTTCGGCGGCGGAAGCGTTAAAATCTTTCATCAGATACAGATAATACGTTCTTACCGGTTTAAATTTAACGTAAATATCGAGCCTGCCTATTTTTTTTACCGATTTAAAAAACGGCGCATATTTTTGGACGGGATTCAGCATATATTTGTTATCCATAACAAACAGGGCATTTTCTCCGTTTATTTTGTTCAGGTTCTGCCGGAGGTCGTACTGGTTTAAAAAACCGGATATATTATAAATATTTACGGCAGGCTTGTATCCGCCGTAATAGACGAGTTCGTCGGCAATGGCATAGTGGTGCGTAAGGATAAAGAGCGGACGGTAAGCCGCCTTATAGCCTTTATAAACGATTCCTATATACTTTGCGCCGTGCCGCCAACCGAAAAGGTCGTTCGTTATGTCGGCGGTGGAAGGTTTGCCCGGAATATGCGGGATGAGCGAAAACACCCCGCCCTTTCTAAGCCGCTTTTCTTTGTCGATATAACGTATTATTTTACCTACCGGTATGGAATTATAATAAATCTGGTTATATACGACAAGGGACAAAAAGAAACCGGAAAAGAGGGCGAAATAGACGTAATATTTGAGGAAAAAGAAAAAGGGGACAGATTTATTTATTCCCAAGTTGCTGCTTGACTTTGCCGAACTGTTCGTTTGAGAATAAAAAATATCTGTCCCCTTTTTCTTTTCTTGTTTCCGCGTAAACAGGTCGGCGGAATAACCCATAACTGGAAATACGGCGAGATAACCTATGTCCGGCCAGTGGACGAGAATTCTGTGGGAATAGCCGTTTATAACGAAAAATAATAGAATAGGAATAGACAAACAGACGGAAAACAGCAAAGATTCACGGACGCCGCCGGTGGAAAAGGGGACGGATTTTAAATCTGTCCCCTTTTCTTCTTTGTCGAACCGCCCCGTCGGCCGAAGGCCGACACCCCTCCTTTTAAGTAGGGGAGCTATATAGAAAAAAACTCCTATTAAAAATATATATATAAACGGCGTAATAACCAGAACCTGTCCGAACCAGCCGGCGGCCAAAAGGGGAAAACCCGGCTTGGGGTGCGAAAAACCGTGCGAAAGCTGAAACTTAAACGATATAAAATTATGCGTAAAATTCCAGTATATTACCGGCGAAAAAACAAGAAGCGCTACGGCAAGAGCCATATAAGGATAAAATGTTTTTAAAAAACGTCTGTTTCGTCCGGAAACAAGCAGATACAGAAGAACGGCGGGCGGGATGAGCGCGGCGGTGTATTTGCTTAAAAACGCAAAGCCGAGGGAGATACCGGCGAGGAGCCAGTAAGAAGAAAAAAAAGAAAAAAAGGGGACAGATTTATTTTTTGCTTTGCAAAAAAAAAGATCTGTCCCCTTTTTTTCTTTCATCGTCTTATTCCCCTCTGCCGCTTTATAAAAAAATATAAAAAAACAGAGAGTAAAAAACAACAGGGGGGCATCGGGAAGCGCCATAACGGAAAGAATCATTCCAAAAATAACGGCGGACAGAAAAAATAAAAACGAGAAAAAAGCCGCCCGTTTGTTTTTAAATAAAATATAAGAAAGGTAATATACTAAAAATCCGTCTAAGAAAGAAAAGATAACTGCGCCGAGCCTGACCGAAAGCTGGCTTTTGCCGAAAATACCGTCAAAAACGTATATAATCCAGCCGATAAGAGGGGCGTCGTCGAGATAGCCTAAAGACGGTTTCAACGACCATACATAATAATGCGCTTCGTCGTTGCCGAGGTTAAGAGTGGAAGCAAGATGAATATGGATGATAAGCGCAACCAGAGAAATGAGAATTAAATAAATCTCATATTGAAATTTACCGATATACAAACTCAATTTTTGCCTGCTCAAATTTATTATAAAGCGCCTGCTATAATTATAGTTTTCATTAATCCGTTAAATCTGTCTTTCAGTTCCAAAGCGGCATCGATTTGCGCAAATAAGGCAGTGTCGCTGCCGACGGCGGTCAACGGCTCTAATTCTTTTTCCGAAGGCTCCTCAAAATATTCCTTCTGGTTAAAATAAACCGCGGCATCTGCTTCGGAATAATCGTTTAAACCGGCGGCGGCTGAATCGGCGTTTGCGCCGCCGACGCCGAACCTGTCCGCAAGCCTTTTTAATATAATTTCTTCTTTTTCTTTTTCGTCATATATTTTAGAATATACGAATATAAAAATACAGTCTTTTTTATTAAAACTATTAATTATTTTTTCGCGGTGGGCGTGCTTTAAGAATGTAGCGTCGAATATTACGCTGCCGCCGTTTCCCTGCCGCCCGCCGTTTTCAAATTCTTTAAGTCCTTCTTCGAGCATGGTTTCGTAAACCTTTACGTTTGCGTCAGCCGAATATTTGACGGACTTATCCGCCCCGCCGAATAAGTTCTGCCTTATTTCGTCCGTGGAAACGATTCGCGCGTAAAACCACTCGGAAAGCAGGCGGGAAAGCGAAGACTTGCCGCTGCCGGAAAGACCGCAATTAAGAATAACGACCCGTTTTTTTGCCAGGGCAAGATAAAAAGCCGCCAGATTGAAATATTTAAGGGCTTTTGCGGGCGCGTCTCCTCCGGGGGAAAGCATGGAAATCTTAGTTCTGACTATCGCCCTGTAGGCTTTAAAAAAAGGTATCACGAAAGGTTCGTATTTCTCGAACGGGGCAATGGATTTTAAATAGTTAAAACAGTTTTTATAATAGCCGAAAAACAGGACGGATTCATAAAAATAGCCGTTAAATTCAAAATCCATAAGTAAAAAGGCAATGTCTAAATATATATCCTGGCATCTGTATCTTTCGTCAAATTCGACGCAGTCCATAAGACAGGTTCCGTTAACGCGGCGAGGGTCTAAAACAGCTATATGCTCCATTCTTAAATCCCCGTGAACGTCCCTGACGAAGCCGCCTTCGGCGCGGAGGCGGATAAATTCGGAGAAAATAGAAGACTCAAGGAAAGAACTGTAAGCAGAGCGGAAGGAAGAGCAAGAAAGGGATAGAATGGAAAAAAAGGGGGCAAATATTTTTTTTTCGGTTTTTTGAAAAAATAAATCTGTCCCCTTTTTTTCATTGCCCTTTTTTTCATTCTTTTCTTCTATTATTTTATAATTGTCGTCCCAGTTTGCCTTATAAACATCGTAACCGCCGAATTTAGAAATTCTTTTCGCGGTTCGGGCGGTCTTATGAAACAGGTATATTCTTTTCGCGGTTTTTTTTAGAATATCGTTTATTTTTATTGCGGAAACCGTCTGATTACTTTTCAAGATATTATTTAAAAAACAGTCGGAATTTACCCTTCTCATCCTGACAAAGACGTCTATGAGCCTACCACCCTTAAATCCGGTGAACTGCTTGTCCTTTTTCTGCCTGAGTTCTACCAAATCAAGATAAATACCGGAGCAGGCTCTTCTGTTTAAAGACAGTTCGCGTTTTGCGAAAAAAATTCTCTTTTTGAGGGTCGTATAATCGACGAAGCCGAAATTTACCGGTTTTTTTTGCTTGTAGGCGAACTTAGGGGTTAAATAAACCCGCGATATATGGGTTTCGATAACTGCCGCCCCGCCAGAACCGCCCCGCCCTGACGAACCCCCCTCCTCGGCATTAAAAGAAAAGGGGACGGATTTGAAATCCGTCCCCTTTTCTTTCCATTCTTCCTTCTTTTCTTCATCGCGCATCGGCGTTTACCCTTACAGACCGGCGTCCGCCGCCATTTTTCTGAGTTTTTTTAAGGATTTGACTTCTATCTGCCTTATGCGTTCTTTGGTAAGGCCGAAAACAAGCCCTACTTCGTTAAGCGTCCACGGTTTTTCGTAATTAAGCCCGTACCTTAAAATTATAACTTTTCTTTCTATGTCGGCAAGATTAAACAGCCATTTATTGAGGAGATTCAAAGTTTCGATTCTGTCGAGTATATCGAAAGGCGACGTAGCGTTCTCGTCGGCTCTAATTAAATTGGAAAAGGACATATTTCCGTCGTCTTCGTCGTTATTCTGCGAATAAGGCGCATCTAAAGAGTAAATATTGCCGATTAAACCTAAAATCTTTTCCAGCTTTTTTTCTTTAATGCCCATATGACCGGCTACTTCGCTGAAATTGGGCTCTCTTTTAATTTCGCCCGTAACTTCCCTTATCGCTCTCGTATATTTATAAAGATTTTCGGATATGTGGATAGGGAGCCTCACGACCCTGCCGGAATTCAGTATTCCCCGTTCGATAGTCTGCCTTATCCACCATATGGCATACGTAGAAAATCTGAAGCCTTTTTTCGGCTTGAATCTTTCCACTGCTTTTATAAGTCCGATATTTCCTTCCATAATTAGGTCGTCGAAGGACAGCCCCCTGCCGAGAAACCTTTTTGCCACGCTGATTACAAGTCCAAGATTGGATTTTATCATCAAATCCCTTGCCTGTTCGTCTCCTTCGCTTATCTTAAGCGCAAGTTCGTATTCCTGTTCTTTGGTAAGAAGCGAATATTTTTTCAGGTATTTAAGATACCGGCTCGAAATTACGTTATCTTCCGACTTTACATACTTGCCGCCGAAATCGTTTTCGGCAATATCCGATACGGGTTCGTCAGAACCCGCACCGTTGAGGCGTTTGCGCTTCATATCCGTTTTTCCCTATAAGTTTGACAAAATTTGCTGGGGCTATTTCCTTCGAAAACATAGTCCCGTTTTTCTTTTCTATTACGCAGATATTTTGAGAGCCGTTCCTTTCTACGGGCGCAACCATAATCCCTCCTTCGCCGAGCTGGTTAAACAAGGCCGGAGGAATATCCGGCGAACAGGCTGTTATAAGTATCCTATCGTAAGGGGCGTATTCGCCGAAACCTATCGACCCGTCGCCCATAATAAAAGTTACGGTATGTATGTTTAACGCTTCTATAACGCTTCTCGCCTTTAAAGACAAATCTCTTATGCGCTCTATAGTGAAAACCGAAGCGCAGAGCTGTGAGAGGACGGCGGCTTGATAGCCCGAACCAGTTCCTATCTCTAAAACTTTATGATTTTTATTTAAGGCAAGCGCCTGCGTCATAAGCGCTACGGTGTAAACGCTGGAAATAGTCTGGTTATGCCCGATAGGGAGCGGGGATTCTCCCCAGCACATATCTGCGGTCCTGAAAGGCTGTTCTACAAACCTCTCACGCGGAATTTTCCCGAGAGCGTCAAGGACGGCGGCAGAAGTTATGCCTTTAGAAGTCAGACTATCGATTATTTTTGCGTTCATATCATAATATTAACTTAAATCACCGTTAAAGACTATTTAAATCTCTATATGGATTCCTGCTTTCGCAGATATTCCCGTCTGCATCAAAGACATGCTTTGATAAACGCAGACGGGAATATCTGCGAAAGCAGGAAACGAAGTACAGCGAAGCTCATCCAGAAAAGGTATTTTAAATTTCATTTAAAGATAAATCGACGTTTTTTAATTTTTCTATAGCTTTATAATTCGTCATATCGAGATGAATCGGCGTAATAGAAATAAGCCCGTTATGCACGGCTTCGTAATCGCTTCCCTCAATATCGTCGAACCTTATATTCTTGCCCCATATCCAGTAATATTTTCTTCCCCTCGGGTCCATTTTTTCGACTACGAAGTCTTCGAAATAACGCTTGCCCTGTTTAGTAATGCGGTATTCAAAAGGATTCTTTTCTTTTTTAATTATAGTCTGTGGGATATTCACGTTTAAAAGGGTATTCTCCGAAAAACCGCTTTTATTAAAGATGGACGCAAGATTAGATACGAACATGGCCGCTTTTCTAAAAGAGGCTTCGAGGTCTTCCTCAAGCGATGCGTCTTTAGGCAGATAGCCGCCCCCTTTATTTACTACTAAAGAAACGGCGATTGATTTTATCCCCATAACTGCCCCCTCCATAGCGGCGGAAACCGTTCCCGAATAGATAACGTCGTCGCAGATATTGCCGCCGTAGTTGATTCCGGAAATAACAAGGTCTGGTTTTGTTTTTAAAATGGAGTGAACGGCGATATTGACCGCATCGGTGGGCGTGCCGTCAACCGAATATATATTCGGTTTTATCTCGTTAACCCTTAAAGGCCTGTCTATAGTCAGGGAGTGGGAGCTTGCGCTTCTTTCTCTGTCGGGAGCAACGATAACGACGTCCGCAGATTTTTTAAGCTCTTCGAATAAAATATTTATTCCCGTCGCATAAACTCCGTCGTCGTTTGAAAGAAGAATATTCAATTTTGTTTCCCTGTTTTTCTTGACGACAAAAGGGATTTAATGGAGTTAAGCTCGTCTTTGACGCCTTTCAGCAGCGATGAACCGCCGCTTTCGGACGCATTTGAATTATTTGACCTTATAGCTTTTTTTGCCCCTTCTATCGTAAATTTTTTATCGTATAAATAATCTTTTACAAGCAGCAGCTTTTCGATGTCCGACTTGGAATAAAGCCTATGGCTGCTTTTAGACTTATAAGGCCTTAAAAAAGAAAATTCGGTTTCCCAATATCTGATGACGTAAGGTTCTACGCCGATTTTCTTAGCGGCTTCGCCGATTTTATAATAATATTTTTCATTTATCTCGTCTGCCTTCGGTTCCATTTTTATATTTTTTATTTATTTCCGATTTAAAAACAACGGAAGGCTTGAATTTTACGACCTTTCTTTCGCTTATAATAATGGCTTCTCCCGTCTGAGGATTTCTTCCTTTTCTCGCTTTCTTTTCTTTAACGGTAAAATTTCCGAAACCGTTAAACTTTATGGTTCCCGCCTCTTCGGCTTCCGCTTTTATAAGGTCGAAAAAAGAGGCGACGTAAGCCATAGATTCGGCGGTAGATAGTCCGACTTTGGAGCGGACTTTAGCCGCTAAATCTGCTCTTGTTAACGCCATAATTTATAAAACTCCATGATATAAGATAATATTATGAACCGCCCGTCAGGCTGACATTAATTTTTAATTTAGATTTAGGCGGAAACCCAAATACCGATTTAGAAAGTATTTAATAAATTCCAATATTCCGTCATTGCGAGAACCAGTCATTGCGAGCGTAGCGAAACAATCTAAAGCGAGATTGTTTCGCTACGCTCGCAATGACGGAATAGTGCGCTCACAATGACGTTATTAAGTAATTCAGGTAATTCATATATAAAAATTCCCAAATCGGGATTTATGCCGCGAGGGCTTCCTTGACGATGCCCGAAAAAGCGGCAGAATCGGAAAGAGCTATTTCCGATAAAACCTTCCGGTTTAAGCCGATTCCCTTCTTGTTTAGCGCATCCATAAATTTGGAATAGGAAATGCCGTTTTCTCTGCATGCGGCGTTAATTCTCACAATCCACATACCCCTGAACTCTCTTTTTTTGACTTTTCTATCTCTGTAAGCATAATTAAGTCCTTTATTGACGGCTTCCTGCGCCGACTTGAAGAGCCTGCTTCTTGCGCCGTAATATCCTTTCGCCGCTTTCAACACTCTCTTATGTCTTTTTTTGGTTAAAATACCTCTTTTTACCCTTGGCATTATCTTTGCTCCTTATTATCTAAATATTTTTTTTATATATACCATATTATAAATACGGAATAAGCTTTTTTACGTTTAGCGAATCTACCGAATTAACTACGGAGGATTTTTTCAGCCTGTTCTTTCTGCCGCGTTTTTTTGAAGTTAATATATGGCTTTTATTGGCTTTATGATGAACGACAAGTCCGTTTGCCGTAACTTTAAATCTTTTTTTCGCTCCTTTTTTAGTCTTTATTTTTATCTTTGCCATTTTTACTCCTTTTATTTATATATCTTAATTTTACTTTATATTTTTTCAGCGGTACACTCTTCAGCTTTAACCGCTCCTTTGGATTTTTCTTTTCCGGCGTCCTTCTCCGCCGGTTTTTTCGTCTTTACCGGAACTAAGACCGTACTGAATGTTCTTTTTACGTCGGGCTTAATAGGAAACTCGGGAATGCCGAATTCTTTAACGTCTTCGATGACTCTTAATATTACTTTAATGCCGAGTTCCGTATGCGCAAGCTCCCTGCCTTTAAACGTAACGGTCAATTTTACTTTATTGCCGTCTTTAAGGAAAGAAATCGCATTTTTTAATTTAAATTGATAGTCGTGTTCGTCGGTGTTGGGTCTGAATTTGACTTCTTTTATGTGTATTACGACCTGTTTTTTCTTTGCTTCCTGAGCTTTCTTGTTCTGCTCGTATTTAAATTTACCGAAATCCATTATCCTGCAAACCGGCGGTTTTGCATCTTCCGAAACTTCCACCAGGTCTAAAAATTTTTCCTTCGCAAGTTTAATAGCTTCGTATAAAGGCATTATGCCCGCCTGTTTCCCTTCTTCGTCGATAACCCTGACTTCTTTCGCCCTGATATTTTCGTTTATATATGTTTTGTTATTCTTTTGTATATTAACCTCTCCTTTATTTTTATATTTTTTTATTTAGCATTAAATTATTACATAATTTGCAACGGGTGTCAACTTGAAAAATAGGAAGGATATTTTGTTTTAAGGATACCCATATAATGGGCTTCCATTTTTTTATTGCCGGTATTTTTGTAACAGACGGCAAGATAATAAAGAGTCTTTGGGATAACCGGCACGTTTTTGGAACCGTACTGGCTCAAAACGGTTTTAAACATATATATAGCGGGTTTCCAAAGACTTGCGTTGTAATAATACAGCCCCGTGAAAAAAGTGTTTTCCGACAATTTTATATCTATGAACCTTATATACTTAAACGCTTTTTTTGAATATTTAGAATAAGGGTACTTGGATATAAGTTTCTCGAACGTCGTCTTCGCGCTTCTCAGGGGACTCTGGCTTCTTCCGACCGCCTCTTTTCTTTTGTAAAAAGACATCGCTTCGTAAAACATGGCAAAAGGAGCATATTTAGAGCGGGGGTGCAAGTGGATGAAGTCTAAATAAGCGCCCTGTGCCTCGATATATTTGCCTTCAAGATAATATGCGTCTCCGAGTTTCAGTTCCGCTTTCTTAGTATTGCGGTATGAAGGATAATTTTCGATAAGCGCCCTAAAATTTTTGGCAGCTCCGCTATAATTCTTGTTTTGCGAATCATGCAGGGCTTTTTGATAATAAACGTCCGGCGGCAGTATGTTTTTCTTGACGTTTTTGCCGCAGCCGGAAAGCATAACGGAAAAAGCCGATGTTATAGCTGCTGCGGTTAAAAATAAAATTAAACTGCTGTTTCTTTTTGTCTTATTCATATTTACTTATGAGGGGGACAGATTTAAAATCTGTCCCCGATAATTATTGAATTATTTTACTTCCCTTAGAAAGCACGACTTTTATTTTAACATTATATAAATAATCGTCAACATATATTTTCAACGGCACCATGCTTCCGCCTTTTAACATATAGTCTTTGAAGCGGACGGTTTCGGTAGTTTTTTTATGCGCGACCGCCGTTATTTTGCGGATAAGATAGTTTTTGCCGACGCAGATATAATAGCTGTCCGCCGTTTTATCGGAGAGCGGGCGGTAGTCGAAGAAAAAACCTCTGTTCGTATTATAAAACAAGTCCGCTTTTTTAATTTTATCTAAACTGTCCATATTTAAGAATATTTTAAAAACCCCTAATAATCTCTGGTACGTTAACATCTTCCCTTTATATTTTTTATCGAAGTCTATGGATTCAAGCCTGCCGTGTTTCGGGTCTGAAAAAACGGCCATATTTCCGGCTTTAGATATTTTTGCATAAAAAAGCACGTTCCCGTACATATCGAGAATAGTAAACTGCATATATTTTCCGCCGACGTACTTATAAAGCCCCGCCTGCTCGAAAGAGAAATGGGCGCTTCCGGCGGATATTTCAAGTCTTCCCGACAACCCTTTGAACCGTCCATAATTTTTATAGAGTCCGGCTAAAACTTCGCTTCTGCTTTTATAATGCGATACGGCGGCTTTGCCTGAGGGTAGGGAAGCCGTCTTAACGTAAGACGCGCATCCGCTCAAACCTAAGGATATAAATAATGCTGATATAAAAAATACGGATATTAACGGCGTTAAACGTCTAAACTTAAGCTTTTGCAACCAAGCCCTCCGCCATTATATTTTCGACGATATTTTCTATATCGCCGAATTTTGAAACTTCTATGCCGCCGCCCTGCGAAAAGTCTTTTTTGCCGCCTCCTTTTCCGCCGACTTCCGCATTTATAAGTTTTATTATTTTAGAAGCGTCGGCGTTCCCTTCGGCAGAAACTATATAGACTAATTTTTCGTCGTTAAGGTTAGAAACGAAAATAACGGCGCTGTCTCCGGAAGGAAAATCGTTCCTTGATTTAAGTGCATTAATAAGGTCTTTCAGCTCTTCGCCCGAAATGTTTTTAAATTTGGATATTAAATATTTAATGCCTCCCGTTTCGGCGGTTTTAAACGATTCGATAAGACGTCCGGCTTCAAAATTATTTAATTTTAATTTAAGCTCTTCGTTGGCTTTTTCCAAAAATTCGTAATCGTAGAACAGTTTGATTATTTTATTATATACGTCCGCTCTGGAGGAATTTAGTAGCTTAGCTATGTTAGTTATGTTGTCTTCCTCGACGTATAAATAGTTCAGATAATTCAAACCGGTTACGGCTTCGATTCGCCTGATGCCCGAAGCTATCGAAGATTCTCCCAAAATTTTAAAGAATCCTATCTCCCCCGTTCTCGAAACATGGGTTCCCCCGCAAAATTCTTTTGAAACGCCGCCCATAGACACTACCCTGACTTTTTCTTCGTATTTATCGTCGAAAAAGTGAAGCGCTCCCAAATTTAAAGCGGTTTTTACGTCGAGTTCTTCGACTTTGACATCCATATCCGCAAAAATATATTCGTTGACCGAAGTTTCTATGTTTCGGATTTCATCGTCCGTAAGCGGTTTTCCATATGAGAAATCAAACCTGAGCCTTTCCGAATCCACATAGGAACCCTGCTGTGAAACATGGCTTCCGAGAATTTTCCTCAGCGAAGCCTGTAAAAGGTGGACGGCACTGTGGTTGGAGGCGGTTTTATCTCTGGTTTCTTTATCTACCGAAAATTTTGCTTCTGCCGGAAAAACAGGGGCGGACTGTATAGATTCGGATACCGCCGCGCCGCCTGTAAAAATTCTTCCGTAATGCAGTATTATGCCGTTTTTGGTTTTGTAGGCGCCGGATACCAATGCCGAAAACGAACGGTTTCCGTCAGTCCATTTTATATCGCCCTTATCGCCGGTCTGTCCGCCGCCTTCAGGATAAAACGGGGTTGAATCGGCCGCAATATAATAAAAACCGCCGTCCTCTATCGTCGGGGCAGGTTCTCCGTTTTCGCCGAATATGCCGGTAATATTTGCGGCGGTTTCAATATTTGCGTATCCCATAAAATTTGTTTTGGGAATTCCGGATATTATGTCGGGAATACCCTGCTTTTCCTTTTTTTGCTTTGAACCTTTTTTCTGAATATCCATTAATTTGCCGAATGTTTTTAAATCGATGGATAAACCGTTTTCTCCCGCTATATCTATTGCAATATCTACCGGAAACCCCTTTTCGTCGTATAGTTTAAATATAAAATCGCCGGGCACCGTTTTTTCTTTTTTATTTTTCAATTCCGAAATTTTTTCGTCCAATAGCTTAATACCCTGTCCTACGGTATCGGTAAACTTATCGTACTCTTCAGAAATTATTTTCTCGAAAACGGCCAGACCGTCCCTGACCTCAGGATAAAACCCGCCCATAACGATTACTGCGGTATTGCCGAGATAAATTAAGTTTTCAAGTCCGATATTAAGTTTTAAAGCATACCTTATCAGCCTCCTTAAAATCCTTCTGAATACATATCCTCTGCCCTCGTTTGAAGGAAACACCGATTCCGCGGATAAAAAAACGGATGTCCTTATATGGTCGCTTATGACTCTAGCGGCGGTATCGTAGGCTTCGTCGCCGCTGTTGTAGCGCCTGCCGGCGATAGCGTCTATTTCGTTTATGTAAGGAATAAAAACGTCGGTATCGTAGTTGGATTTAACTTTCTGCAAAACCCTTAATATTCTTTCGAGCCCCATACCGGTATCTATAGACGGCTTTGGAAGTTTTGAAACGGCGCCTGCGTGGTTTTTGTTAAATTCCATAAAAACAAGATTCCATATTTCCAAATATCTTCCGCAGTCGCAGTTTATATCGCAGCCTTTATGACCCGTCTCCGAATATCCGGTATCGAAAAATATCTCGCTCGAATAGCCGCAGGGGCCGGTTTCTCCCATCTGCCAAAAATTTGTTTCGTCGCCGAGTTTAAAAATCTTTTTTTCGTCGAAGCCGACAACGTCTTTCCATATGGAATAACCTTCGTCGTCCTTAGCGTTCACGGTAACGTATATTTTATCCATATCTATTTCGATAACGTCTTTTAAAAATTCGTACGCTAACAGAACGGCTTCCTTTTTGAAATAGTCGCCGAACGAAAAATTTCCGAGCATTTCAAAGAACGTATGGTGGCGCGATGTTTTCCCTACGTTTTCTAGGTCGTTATGTTTGCCTCCGGCTCTCATGCATTTCTGAACGGTTACCGCACGGGGCATAGGGGCGGGGGCGGCTCCGGTAAAATAGTCTTTAAACTGAACCATTCCGGCATTGGTAAACATAATGGAATCGTCGCCTGCCGGAATTAAAGACGAGCCCTGAACTAATATATGTCCTTTTTCCGTAAAAAATTTAATAAATATTTCTCTTAATTCGTTTGATAATAAATTTTTCATATATTCAAATTTTATTTAATATATCTTCGATTATTCCGGAAGAAAAACCCCTGCTCTGTAAAAAATCATATAGTTTTTTTTTAAATATCAGCTCGTTTTCCCTGTATTTTATCAGCGATACTTTCTTTTTGTCCATAGCTTTAAGCGCCGCAACCCGTTCCTCGTCCTCGGCATAGAACTTTTCCATAAGTTCGTCTATAATGCTCTTATTGACCCCTTTTTTGTATAATTCGTAACTTAATTTTATCCTTCCGATGAGTCTTCGTTTACCGTTTTCTATAAGTCGTCCGGCAAACGCCTCATCGTTTAAATATCCGTATTCTTTTAATTTTTTAACCGCCCTGCCGGTATCCTCGGTCGAAAATCCTTTTTTTATAAGCTTTTCGGCAATCTGTTTTTCGGAAAAAGGTCTTGCGGAAATAAGCCGGAGCGAATAATCCTGCGCCGTTCCAATGGCTTTAGACTTTCTTTTAGAAATATTTTCCTGCGATACTTTCAAATTAAGCGCTCCGCCCGGGTTAACCTTTTAAGTGGTCCAGTAAGAACTTGAACCGCCGGAAGCGGAACCTGCGCCTGCCGCAGCTGAACCTGAGACCGGCTCCGAAGACTGGGCCTGCGGCCGGTCGGAAACGCGGGCATGCTCTTCGCCCGAACCCGAACCCATACCTTGGTTTATGCCTTCGCTTGAAGAATTGACCCCCGATATCAACAGGGCAAGGTCGTTGGGGGATGTGGATTCGGCTAAAGCATCTTCGTAGGTTATCAAACCAGCCTTATAAAAATTATAAAGCGACTGGTCGAACGTCTGCATTCCGTATTGAATATTTCCGCTCTTTATGTAATCCCTTATGCTTGCTGTTTTATCTTCGTTCGAGATACATTCTTTTATCGTCTCGGTGCCTATCATTATTTCTATGGATGGAAGACGTCCTTTTTTATCGGCTCTGATTATGAGCCTTTGGGATATTACGGCGGAAATAACGGAAGCAAGCTGTATTCTTATCTGTTTTTGCTGGTAAGGTGGAAAAACCGCTATAATTCGGTTAATAGTTTCCTGTGCATCCAAGGTATGAAGCGTGCTCATAACGAGATGCCCCGTTTCGGCGGCGGTTATGGCGGTTTCTATGGTTTCGAGGTCGCGCATTTCGCCGACTAAAATAACGTCTGGGTCCTGCCTCAGCGCTTCTCTTAGTCCGTGGGAAAAAGAATAAACGTCCACCCCGAGTTCCCGCTGATTTATTGCGGCTTTTATATCTTTATGAAGATATTCTATAGGGTCTTCCACCGTTATAATGTTAACCGGCTTGTTATTATTGATATAATCTATCATAGAAGCAAGCGTAGTCGATTTTCCGCTTCCGGTAATGCCGGTAACGAGTATAAGTCCTCTTTCCTTAAGGGCGATGGATTTGATTATTTCCGGAAGATTAAGCGAGTCGAAAGCCGGAATATTAAACGGGATATATCTCATCGCAATGCTTAACGAGTTTCTCTGCGAATATATATTTACCCTGAATCTGCCAACGCCGGACAGGCTGTAGGCAAGATCGACATCCCTGTTCTCCTGAAATACTTTAAGCTGATGCTTATCCATCATACTTCCGGCTATTTTTTCGATTACTTCCTTGGACATTACGCCGAAACTTTCCTGCCGGTAAATATCGCCGTCTATTCTAAAAATGGGGTAAGTATTTACCTTTAGATGAATGTCCGACGCCCCTTTATCTACCGCAGTTTTTAAGATAGTTTCTACAAGGGACGGCTGTCCGCCGGACTGATAAGATTGATTAGATTGAACAATTGTTTCGTTCATTTTATCGATACTTATTTAAGTTATATTTAGTATAAAATAACCGCCCCGTCAGGCTAACGCCTGCCTCACCTCCTTAAAAAGGAGGCGAGTTAAAGTTTAATTAATTTATACCTTAAGATTAAATTTGTCTAAAATTTTGGAATATATCTCGTCGCGGAGCGCCGGATTGTTTTTAAGCGTTTCTTTGGCGGCTTCCCTTCCCTGCCCCAATCTTTCTTTGCCGTAACTGAACCATGTTCCCGATTTTTCTATTATACCGTTGTCGGAACCGAGGTCCACTATGTCGCCTTCCAAAGATATTCCACTATCGTAAATTATGTCGAACTCCGCCTCTTTAAAGGGCGGCGCAACTTTATTTTTGACGATTCTCGCTTTCGTGCGCGAACCTACGATCTCGTCGCCTTTTTTAATTGAACCGATTCTTCTTATGTCGATTCTGACGGAAGCATAAAATTTAAGGGCGTTGCCTCCCGTCGTGGTTTCGGGAGAACCGAACATAACGCCGATTTTCATTCTTATCTGATTGATAAATATTACGGAAGTATTTGATTTTGCTATTGCGGAAGTAAGCTTTCTCAGCGCCTGCGACATAAGACGGGCTTGAAGCCCCATATGCGCATCCCCCATATCCCCTTCTATTTCTGCCTTTGGAACAAGAGCGGCGACCGAATCTATAACTAAAACGTCGATGGAACCGGACCTCACAAGAGAATCCGCAATCTCCAAGGCTTCTTCGCCGGTGCCGGGCTGAGAGATTACGAGTTCGTCAACGTTTACACCTATTTTTTTTGCGTATTTTAAATCGAGGGCATGTTCGGCATCGATAAATGCCGCAATACCGCCTTTTTTTTGAGCCTGAGCGACGATTTGAAGGGTAAGCGTGGTTTTCCCCGAGGATTCGGGACCGAATATCTCTATGACCCTTCCTTTCGGTATTCCGCCGATGCCAAGGGCGATATCTAAAGACAGTGAACCGGTAGGGATAGACTGAATATCTTCTGCCGGCGGTTTTCCACCGAGTTTCATTACCGCTCCGACTCCGAACTGCTTTTCTATTTGGGCTATGGCAAGGTCCAACGCTTTTATCTTCTGCTCCTGCATAGGCTGTTCCTTAACTTTATTTTCTGATGGGAACGCACTCAAGTCCACTTTATTGCCGCCGGATTTTAACGCCATAATTATTCCTTCCTTTTCTTATTTTATTTTTTTTATTTAAAAGTTATATCTTAAAAAAGAAATATTATCAAGTTAAATTATTGTTACGTCTTTATTAAAGACTGCGGCATCCCGCTTATAAGGCGGTAAATCCAGAACAACGCCATTTTTGCGGTATATGCTTTAACGTCCAAGCGGGAACCGGAAAACGAATATTTTCTCGACTCTTTTACTTTAGGACTGGAAAGGGCTATAAAAACCGTTCCCACTGGATAATTATCGTATTCGGTTTTAGGTCCGGCAAAACCTGTAACGGCAATGCCTATGTCCGCCTTTGCATTTTCTCTTGCTTTTTCCGCCATTTCTATGGCGCATTTATCCGATACCGCGCCCTCTTTTTCTATAACCGCTTTATCTACTCCGAGAATATCGGTTTTTGCGTAATTTGAATACACCACGCCGCCGTAAACAAAATAAGCGGAAGCTCCCGGTAAATCCGTAAGCTTATTGGAAATATAGCCGCCGGTAAGCGATTCCGCAACCGCAATCTTAATCCCGTTTTCTTTAAGAAGATACGAGCATACTATATGAAGTTCGTCGTCGTCGAAACCGTAAAGATAATCTTTAAAAATTTCGCCGACTTTATTATCGATTAATTTTATATTTTCGTTAAGTTTCTGGGTAGAAACGCCGTTAACGGCGGCGGATATAATGAATTCGCCGTATGAAAATTCATAATTTAGACTGCATTCCGCCGTTTTTTTTAATTTTTCGAAAAGAATCTCGAATTCTTTTTCCTTTAAACCGAAGAGCTTATATTTTCTTAATCTGACAAAATAATTGATGCCGAGCTTGCCGAGCATTTTTCCGAGTATATGGTTTTTAAACATATTTACGGCATTTTTAGGTTCAAGCGGCATAGCCGCAAAAAATACGGGTTCGGTCAGATAAAAGCCGGAAATCCCTGAATTCTGGTTCGGAACGATAAAAGAATGTTCGGGAAAATAGCAGGCTTTTTCGTTAAAAGGATTAAAAGCCTTTTTATCGGATTCATAGACAAGCGCCATTAAATCTGCGGCATCTTTGCTTCTGACCAGTTCTCTCTTAAAGACCGAGGAAGCGGTATCGTGGGTTAAAAAAAGGTCTTCCTTCATACCGCCGCACACTATAACGAAAGAATCGCCTGACGCCATATAAGACATTACTTTATATATGGCATCTCTCTGGCTTTCCGGCATTATTACGGCTTCTTTAAACCCCAAACCGTAATTCGAAAGTACGTCGGAAAGCTCCCGTATAATTTCTCCAGCTTCCGCAAAATTATAATTATCGGCTATGACAAGAATTTTAATATCTTTAACGTCTTTGTCTTTAGTTTCCATTTTTAAGATTTAGTTTAAATAATTTTAGCATATTATTTTAACATTTTAACATTTTTTTAGAAAACTTTTTCTTATTCCCGAATCCCGATTTAGAAATTTATTTTCTGGATGAGCTTCGCTGTACTTCGTTTCCTGCTTTCGCAGATATTCCCGTCTGCGTTTATCAAAGCATGTCTTTGATGCAGACGGGAATGACAATTCCGGAATTTAAGATTTCACCCAACGGGTGTCATTCCCGCGGAAGCGGGAATCCAGTGTTATTTAGTATTAGAACTTATAAATATTTTCTAAATCGGGATTTGGGGTTATTAAAATCCTGCGATAACGACTATTATAAACCGCAAGACTATTAAAGAGAAAACGGCGGCGGCGAGGTCGTCGAGCATAATGCCGAACCCGCCCGGGACTTTTTTGTCGATTATTCCGATAGGAAAAGGCTTTAATATATCGAAGAAACGAAATAAAATAAGACCGAGCATGGCATATAAAACTGCGTTAAACGCCGAAAAATGCACCCATAAAATCCCCGCCATAGTTGCCAGATATCCCAGCACTTCATCTATTACGACGAAAGGCGGGTCGGCGATGCCGGATATTTTTTCCGCCTTGGACGAAAAATAAACCCCCAAAATAAATATAAACAGGCAGAGCGCTATATAATAAAGCGGATTTAAAAACCTTATGAACAATATATATAATAGAAATGCGGCAACGGAACCAGCCGTACCCGGACCGTACGGAAAAAATCCGACGTAAAAAAACGAAGATATAAAAATCGATATATTAAAATTACTGAATCCTTTAAATTTATCCATAAAACTGACTCCTTTTACTTATCATTGCGAGCGCATGAGATTGCTTCGCTGTGCTGGAGTTAGCTTCGCTGGACTTCGTCCGCTTCGCTCGCAATGACGGCACAGTGTTATCGCGAGCATATCTTTGACTGCGTTTATAAAACCAACGGTTTTATGCAGGCAAAGATGGGACGGATGAAGTCCGGCGAAGCTAACCAATCTGTTTTTATTTTTTACGACTGAAATTTATATCTTCTCATCGAAATATTCAAAAGTATAGCCGCCGCCGACATATCGACCACGAGCGACGTCCCTCCATAGCTGAAAAATGGAAGCGGAACCCCGACGACCGGCAAAAGCCCGACGGTCATAAACATATTTATTACCGCGTGAAAGGTGATAATGCCGAGGGCGCCGCCGCCGAGAAGAAATCCCTGCAATTTTTTTGCCCTGTAAACTATTTTAAAACCCTTTATTATAACGATAAAATATAACGATATAAGAACCAGTCCGCCGAAAAAACCAAACTGCTGCATAAACGTGGAAAATATAAAATCGGTGTGTTTCGCGGGCAAAAAATCTAAAGTGCTCTGCGAACCGTTTCCGAACCCGTTTCCGAAAAACCTGCCCGCCCCCACCGCTATTTCCGATTGTATAATATTGTATCCCGCCCCAAGATAATCTTTAGCAGGGTGCAGAAATATAAGTATTCTGCTTTTTTGATAAGATTTTAACCTGAACCACAAAAGCGGACCTACGACCAGCGCAATTCCCGTAAGAATCGTCATCGAACTTTTTTTGATTCCGGCAAGAAAAATCATAATAAAACCGATAAACAAAACGATAAGCGCTGTCCCTAGGTCAGGCTCTTTTGCTATCAATAGCGCGGGCAATAAGATTATTATAAACGGAATTATGAGTCCTTTGATAGAATAGCCTTTTTTATTTTCATACGATGTAAAATACTTGACAAGAGCAAATATTAAGCCTATTTTCATAAGCTCCGACGGCTGAAACGAAAACATGCCCAGTGAAATCCACCTTGAAGCCCCGTGGGTAATTCTGCCTTTTAACAGGACGACCGTAATAAATATTAAAATAAAACCGTAAATATAATAGGCGGATTCTATAAGCGTATTATAATCTATACTTATCATTAAGAACATTATAAAGAAGGCTATTATAAACCAGATAATCTGTTTTATTACATAGGGGTCTAAGAAATCCTTATGGTTTGCGCTTAAAGAACCGTAAAGATTTATAATGCCTATAACGGAGATTAGAATAACCGTGAAAAACATTATAAAATCAAAATTTTTAGCGTACTGGTTATCCAATATTTTCATATTAAAAACTCGTATATATGAAGCTCGGCAGTTTGCTTTTGCCTTTTTTGCCGTTCTTGGTTTTTTTATGCAAAGACGGTTTCCATAAGCCTTTTTGCTCTAAATATTTTTCTACTATCTTTTTGGCAATAACCGCAGCATTAGCTCCGAGAAATCTGGCGTGCATATCTAATACCACGACGGCTATTTTAGGATCGTCCAAAGGGGCAAATCCGACAAACCATGCGTTATCGCGGTATTTTCTCGGTATATATTTTATATCGTAAATAGAATATGTTTTTGAAATAATCTGGGCGGTTCCGGTTTTCCCGCAAAACTTTATGCCTTTTATTCTGGCGTTTATTGCCGTTCCGTAATTTTTGCTTACGACTTCGCAAAGACCTTTTTTAACGGCGTTAAGGTATTTTTGCTTTATATTTATGCGCCGAACGAATTTAGGCTTCATTTCTTTTAATATCTTTCCGTTCCAAGATACTATCTTTTTTAACAGAAACGGTCTGTAAAGATTTCCCCCGTTGGCGATAGCGCTGTATGCCATTAAAAGCTGAATAGGAGAAACAAGGTCGTAACTCTGTCCTATGATGGCGGAAAGAGTAGAACCTTTATACCACCGGCTGTGATATTTTTGATAAACAAGCCGCCTTGTCGGTATAAATCCAGGATTTTCGTCGGGAAGGTCTATTCCGGTTTTTTCTCCCAGACCTAATCTGCGGGCGTAATCTGCCAGTTGGTCTATGCCTATCCTGACACCTATGGAATAAAAATACGTATCGACCGACTCCGCAATCGCTCTGTATAAGTTTACTTTAGAATTTTGATATGGATTCCAGTTATAAAATACTGCATCGCCCAGTTTAAAAGTCGGACCGGAATAAATCTTTTCTTTGGGGGTAACCAAATGCAAAGAAAGAGCGGCGATAGATGCAACCGCTTTAAAAGTCGAACCTGGAGCAAGAGCGTTTTGAATACCTTTGTTCTGTAAAGGATGTTCATCGTTGTTTATAATTGCGTCCCAGTGCTTGCCGCTAATACCCTCCGAAAAATAAAAAGGATTAAAAGACGGCGTTGATACCATAGCCAGAATTTTTCCGTTGTCGGGATTCACTGCGATTACCGCGCCCTCTCTTTTTTTCATAAGCTTGTATGCAAGTTTTTGCAGGGAAAAATCAAGCGTGGTATATATATTAGCGCCCATAACCGGCTTTTTAATAACTATATTGCCTATAGGTTCGCCCTTGGAATTCACCACTATTCTCTTCTCTCCGTCTTTGCCATGCAGATATTTTTGATAGTAATATTCGAGTCCGGTTTCTCCTATAATATCGGATGAGTTGAGATAGCCGTATTTTTTTTCTTTTAACTCCGATGAAGATACCGGACCGACGTAGCCGAAAATCTGGGCACCCATTTTTCCGTAAGGATAATGCCTTATGGGAATTTTTGCTATAAAAAAGCCTTTCAGAAAGAGCTTGTTTACCTCAAACTTAGACAGTTCTTTAACAGAAATATTGCGGATTAAAATAATAGGTTCGTAGGGGGGCAAAAATTCTTCTTTTTTTACTTTTTGTAAAATTTTTCTATAGCTTTTATGCATCAAACCCGCAAGAAACTTGAACTCCGTTTTCTTTTTTTTTACCCGGGACAAAGTAACGGCAATATTAAACGAAGATTCGTTATTTACGAAGATTTTGCCGCCTCTCGAAAGTATATCGCCTCTCGGAGCCGTAAGATACATTACTCTTGTGGCATTATCTTTTGCCAGTTTATAATAGTAGCCGCCTTTTACGATCTGCAGATAAAAAAGCCTGACGATTAAGATTAAAAGCAGTATCGTAACGATAATCGCAAGTAAATTAATCCTGTTTTTCTGCCCTTTTAATATTCCGTTTTCGTTATATAGCGACGACATATTTCATTTGCATAAAATTTTCGACATTTCGTCATGGATTAAACCGTTGGAAGCAAGTATCCTTTTTTTATAAATATCCAGCGGCCTTTTGCAAAAATCAGTGACGATGCCTCCAGCCTCTTTTATTATTAAACTTCCCGAAGCCATATCCCATGGATTGAGATTAAGTTCCCAGTATCCGTCGAGAAATCCGGCGGCGGTATAACAGATATCTAAAACCGCCGAGCCGAGCCGCCTTATGCCTCTCACGTTAATGGAAATATCCCTGAAATGGTCAAAATTATTATCAGGATTAATTTTTTTATCGTACGGAAAACCGGTTGAAAGCAGGCTCCTCTCGAACGCCGCCGTTTTAGAAACGTTAATTTTTTTGCCGTTTAAATATGCCCCGCCGTTTTTAACGGCATAAAACATCTCTTTTAAAACCGGATTATACGCGCATCCCATAATTATTTCGGAATCTTTTTCCAACGCCGCCGAAAAACAAAAAATAGGAAGTCCATGGGCATAATTCGTCGTGCCGTCAAGCGGATCTATAATCCATTTGAATTTGGAATTATTAGAAATATTAAGGTTATCTTCTTCGGCAAGAATAGAATGGGAAGGAAACGCTCTTTTAATGCTCAGGACGGCATAATTCTGGGAAGCCGCATCCGCTTCCGTAACTATATCGACCGGACCCTTATATTTTACGGTATGGGTTTTTCTGAAAGTTTTAGAAATAATTTTTCCGCAGTCTTTAGCAAGTCCGACCGCAAAATCTAAATAATTTTGTAAATCTTCCATATTTAACTTCTTTACCATTAATTTTTCAATAATAGCGTCCGTCATTGCTAGCATATCTTTGACTGCGTTTATAAAACCAACGGTTTTATGCAGGCAAAGATGGGACGGATGAAGTCCGGCGCAGCTAACTCCAGCGCAACTAACCAATCTGCCCGTCATAAAACCTTTTTGCTCTTTACTTTTATGAGATTGCTTCGTCGCTGACGCTCCTCGTAATTATACACTATTTTGTCAAATAAAATTAATAGGGATGAAACGCCGATAAAGCATTTCTGTTGATTTTAACGTTTGATTTAGACTCTAAATAATCAACGTAATCATCGAGAAATTCCTGCTCTTTCTGAAAACCGTAAAGCTCTTTTTCTTTCAATAATGCTTCTCCGCCACCCTTAGTCTTTGGATTAGAAACATATTCGGGAAAATAAACCTTTAATATTTTAATTGCGGCATACCCCGATTTTACAGGGAAAACCGCCGCTACGACCTCGCCTTGCCCTGTAGAAAATATCGATTTCAAGATGCTTCCGCTCATAGAATATTTTTTGAAATAAGGCGATTTTACCAGATTTATCTCCGAAAAAAGAGGAATTTCCTGCACCGCTCCTCCGTATTTTTTTGCCTGTACGCTAAAGTCTTTATTATACAACACCGCTTTCTTTAGAAAATCGTCCGCCCCGTTTTTTGAGCCAAAAGCGGCTATTTCAAAAGAAACGGATTTATTTTTAATTTTATAGTCGTTTAAAAATTGAATGTCGGCTACGCTGAAAGATTCGGCTATTATTCTTCTAATATAAGTTCTCGCTATTTCGGCTTTATATTTTTTTTCAAAACTTGCGGGAGTGGTATGGTTGGCAAGCAGAACGTCTTTAAATAATCTGCCGCTGAACTTTCCGCCTTTTTGGAACTCCTGAAAAGACGCGATATTACGCGCTATAAATCCGTTGGAAACATTTATTCCGAATACGTCTTTTCTCGATTCCAAAACTCTGTCGGCAATCAATGAGGAGAGAGCGGAACCGGTTAAATCCAGTTCGCTTAATTCCTTTTGCGTTAATTTTTTTCCGTAAAGTTTCTCGTATTCATTTTCGAGCTTTCCGTAATACCTGCTTAACTCGTTTAGCGATATTCCCTTTCCGGCTACCGTGGCGGCATCCTGAGGCGAAACGCCCCTTCCGACGCCCATGATATATGGAAGAAAACTAAAGCCGACGATAAATAAAAGTCCTACGAGTACGGTAATAATTTTACCGGCGGTATGGGCATAAAATCTTCTTAAAAAATCAAGCATAATTGTTTAAAGCTCCTTAAAGAATTTTAATATTTTATTTCTATTGCATTATATTTTATATTCAGGCTGAAATTTATGCAAATATTTTCTTCTACCCAAATCCCGATTTAGAAAATATTTATAAGTTCTAATACTAAATAACACTGGATTCCCGCTTTCGCGGGAATGACACCCGTTGGGTGAAATCTTAAATTCCGGAATTGTCATTCCCGTCTGCATCAAAGACATGCTTTGATAAACGCAGACGGGAATATCTGCGTAGGCAGGAAACGAAGTACAGCGAAGCTCATCCAGAAAATAAATTTCTAAATCGGGATTTGGGTTCTAATTTATAAATATATTAATTTATTCTTTTTTAGAAAATTTTTATATCCTACTTTTTTAAACAAGAAAAATACTGCGGGGGCAAAAAGAGCCGTCGAAACGGATACCGGGAAACCGTAGAAAAGGATAAAATTCCAGTATAAAAAATGCATGCCGTAGCAATAAAAAACTATCAAGAAAAGCGTAAGATAATAAACCCATGAGGCGATAAACACCGTCAGTATCTCGGTCGCCGCATTATCGTAAGGAATTTTGCGCCATAAAATATATGAAACTACATAAGATACCGTTCCTATGAATCCGAAAACGGCTGGATTTAAAGGCGTCATAGAACCGTATATATAAAATAATATATAAGACGTAAACCATCCCGGATATATGTCTAAATATGCCGATATATATGCTAAACCGGCTATGGCAAGATTGGGAAAGACATATAAACCGCCGGAACTAAAATTATCGTTAAAAATGAGGGATAGCGTCATTAAAAACAAAAATAAACATATTATGTAAATATATTTGTAAAGATTATTTCTCGACGAGGACATATTTGCCGTTAAATAAATTTTTATATGGAATTATGGTTATCCGTTGAAATATGTTATAGCTCTTTTTCTTTATCAGGATTATCCTGCCTACGTATATGCCGGGGGTAAAAACGCCTCCGAGGCCGGACGTCAAAATTTTGTCCCCTTTATTGACCTTTTTGGAATTAA
This sequence comes from bacterium, assembly GCA_021812245.1. Taxonomy (GTDB): domain Bacteria; phylum SZUA-79; class SZUA-79; order Acidulodesulfobacterales; family Acidulodesulfobacteraceae; genus Acidulodesulfobacterium_A. Next base: position 49,347 of record JAKAOK010000005.1, read on the forward strand.
ATACAAATCTCATTTTAAGATAACCGTTGCCTATTCCCTGCGCTATGCCCATAGTTCCGGTATCCGCATCTATTACGGAAAAAACGCATTTTGGATTGGTAATCGGAATTACTCTGGAACGGCTGCGCCCTGCATAAACGACGCGCCCTACCACTCCGTCGTAAGAAATAACGCCGTCTCCGTTTTTAATTCCGTCTTTTGTGCCTTTATTTATATAGAGGCTGTAAAACCAGCCTTCTATCCCGTGAAACAGAACGGCGGCGGGAACTGTTTTTTTGTCTATAGAGTTTTTTAAAAACAGGAGGGTTTTTAAACTCCTGTTTTCTATGCTGTAGTCCCTATAAAGGTTCAGCTTAAATTTTATCTTTTTTAATTCCGACTTAAGCTTTTTGTTTTGCTCTTTAACGGATAAGACGTCGATATAATTTTTATAAAGCTTTTCGGAAATACCGACGGGATAATCTACGGCTTTATATATTGAATATACGGAATCGCTTATAAAATCAGAAAATAAACCGCCGAATTTAATTCCGTTTAAAGAAAGTATATAAATCGAAGCCGATATTATTATAATTACCAGAAGAACTAAGGCGTCCTTGTGTTTTTTTAGCTTTAATCTTTTAATAAATTTTCCCACAACGATTAATGGTTACAATTACCGATTATCCGATTAGTTCTCAAGCATTATATCTTTTAATACGTTAATTTCGCTCAACGCTTTGCCTGCCCCGCGGACGACGCAGGTTAGAGGATCGTCTGCTATGATGACCGGCAATTCGGTATGTTCCCTTATGAGGACGTCCATATTTTTTAAAAGCGCTCCGCCGCCCGCAAGCACTATTCCTCTATCGACTATATCGGACGAAAGCTCGGGCGGAATTTTTTCTAAGGTAGTCTTTATAGCATCGACTATCTGAGCCGCAGGTTCCGATATGGCTTCCAGTACTTCGGAAGAAGTTATTTCGATAATTTTGGGTATCCCGCTCACAAGGTCCCTTCCTTTAATATTCATCTTCGATTCTTCTTCCACGGGGTAAACGGTGCCTATAGTCATTTTGACGAGTTCGGCAGTCCTGTCTCCTATAAGGAGGTTATATTTTTTCTTTATATATTGAATTATGGCATCGTCGATTTTATCTCCGCCTACCCTGAGCGATTTAGCAAAAACTATACCGGACATAGAAATAACCGCCACCTCGGTCGTTCCGCCCCCTATATCGACTATCATATTTCCGGCGGCTTCCGTAATGGGAAGTCCGGCACCTATAGCCGCGGCTACCGGTTCTTCTATGAGATAAACGACCCTCGCTCCCGCCGCTTCGGCAGATTCTCTTACCGCCCTTCTTTCCACGGCGGTAATTCCGGACGGAATCGCAACGATAATGCGCGGTCTTATCATGGTTTTTCTATTATGGATTTTTCTGATAAAATACTTAAGCATCGCCTCCACGACTTCAAAGTCGGCTATGACCCCGTCTTTCATGGGTCTTATCGCGGATATGTTTCCCGGCGTCCTTCCGAGCATTTTCTTGGCGTCTTTTCCTACGGCAAGAATTTTTTTGTCCCCGCGCAAGTCTATGTGAACGGCAACCACCGAAGGTTCATTGGAAACGATGCCTTTATCTTTAACATAAATAAGGGTATTCGCCGTTCCGAGATCTACGGCAAGGTCGTTGCTGAATAAACCGATTAAACTATCGACAAACATAATAAAATATCTCCTTATATATCATTCTAACCTTAATTTTGCAATAGAAATTTATTTTCATATAAAAGAAACATTTAAATATTTCTATTGCAAAATTAAGGTCTAAATAAAAACGGGTATTGCGACAAATATAAATGTTATAACATATTAATTATTTTAGCAACTAAAACTTTAATCCCCTAATCCCGATTTAGGAATTTATTTTCTGGCATTTCCATCCGTATCAAAGACATGCTTCGATAAACACGGATGGAAATATCGCTTTCGCGGGAATGACAATATGGGGATTTAAGATTTCACCCAACGGGTGTCATTCCCGCGAAAGCGGGAATCCATTGTTATTCAGTATTAGAACTTATAAATATTTTCTAAATCGGGATTAGGGTTAATCCCCAACCCCGATCTATAAATTTTTAATATATGAATTACCTGGATTACTTAATAACGTCATTGCGAGCATATCTTTGACTGCATAAAACCGTTGGTTTTATAAACGCAGTCAAAGATATGCTCGCAATGACGGGTTCTTGGAATGACGGGTTCTCGCAATTTCTTTAAATAGCTTCTAAACCGGGATTTGGGTTAATTCCTCGTCACGCAGTTTAACTTCAGTCCTCCGCCGCGCCTGCGAAAAATATTTTAGAATTAAGCATATATCTGTCTAACGGTTTTGAATACTGGCTCCATTGGGCGTTGTTATTATCCATAAAATCGGCAAACTGGTTTTCTTTTGAATCCATATTGTCTATATAATGCAGAAGAAAAGCCTCCAGCGTCTTAGGTCTTTTAGGGGAGCCGTATTCCAACTCTCCGTGATGCGATATTATAGAATGGAGCAGGAGCAATTTTAAATTTTCGGGGAAACCCGGTATTTCGGCTATTTTTTTATTTACGGCATCTGCGCCGAGAACTATATGTCCGAGAAGCCTTCCTTCATCCGAATATTCCGTAACGTTGTTTTTAACTCTCAGCTCTTCGGTTTTTCCCGCATCGTGAAGAAATATCGAAGCCAAAAGAATATCTTTTATTACATACCGCATGTAGTGTTCGGAAAGAAAAACTCCTATTTTTATCATGCTGAGCGTGTGTTCGAGTAATCCGCCTACATATGCATGGTGGATTGATTTTGCGGCGGGCAGAGTTTTTAACAGTTTTATATAATTTTCGTCCCCAAAAAATTTGTCAGTAAGTTTTATGATATATTCATCGGTCAAGTTTTCTTTTAAAATAGATTTAAGTTCTTGAAACATCGATTCAATATCATTTCTGGAAGATTTGAGGAACAACGCCATTGCTTCCGCATCAAGCAGGTCGTGCCCGACTTTTTCTATTTCCGAGATGCCGAGCTGTAATTCGTTCTGGAATACCGAGGTTTTAGATTTTACTCTGACGATGTCTCCGATATCGAACAGAGGAGCTAATTTTTCTGCGTTATCCCATATATAGCCCTTAATTTCCCCCGTTTTATCGGATAATTTCAAATAAACATAAGGTTTTCCGGTTTTTCCGGTAGCCTGCGATTTGCTTTTAACGAGAAATATCGAATCTACTTTTTGATTTTCCTTTATATCCGAAACTAAAATTTTTTCCATATATGTTTTTTCCTATCGGTTTATATTAGCAAAACGGGGTTGAAAAATCAAACGGAATTACTATGGTCCAAATCCCGATTTAGAAAATATTTATAAGTTCTAATGCTGAATAACACTGGATTCCTGCTTTCGCAGGAATGACTATTCGGGAATTGAGGTTTTAACCCAAAGGGTGTCATTCCTGCGAAAGCAGGAATCCAGAATTTACATATAAAAGAAACATCTAAATATTTTCTAATGCAGGATTAAGGTACATGGTTCGAATCCCGATTTATAAATTTTTAATATATGAATTATCTGGATTACTTAATTCCGTCATTGCTGCGCTCGCAATGACGGAATATTAGAATTTATTAAATATTTTCTAAATCGGGATTAGGTACCTGAGGGATTATCCTACATCGTTATAATACCTCAACTTAAAATCGACTCCGAGGTTTTTTGCAAGCTCTTCTATATAGGCAATATCGACGTCCGGCAAATCTATTGCCGTAACGGCAACGTTTTTTATGTGCTTTTTAGATTCCTTGACAAACTCGAGAACCGAAGCATAGGCATCTATTCCTTTGACGGTGAGCTGCGGACCGCAAATAACATTATACAGAGCGCTATTCTGGGCATTAAGACTTATGCTTACGCTGTCTATAAGCCCTTCAAGCTCGGCGGCTATATTGCGTCCGTAAACGGCATTAGCAAGCCCGTCGGTATCGAGCCGGACTTTTATATCGCCCGCGATATTTTTTACGGCTTTAGCGGCTTCTTTAAGAATTTCTATCCTTAAGGTCGGCTCCCCCAGTCCGCAAAATACGATTTCGTTAAAATTATAATAGCGGAAAACGGATGAGACTACTTCGCCTGCCGACGGCTCTTTTTTCAATTCGAGATTATACCCTTTTACGCAAAAATTAGTTTTGCCGCCCTGATATTTAGGACAGAACGTGCATCTGTTAGTGCATTTGTTAGTAAGGTTTACGTAAACCGAATTTCTAATTTTATAAGCGACCGCAGGGTAAAAACCGCCGACGCCTTCCAGCGAAAAAAGGTTAACTGTATTTTGGACGGTTAAATAGTCTAATTTTTCCCTTTCGACGCCTTTTTCTCCCGCTGCCGCTTCAAGAACAAAGCTAACGTACGACGGTTCGCTCCTTTTCCCTCTGAAGGATTGCGGGGCAAGATATGGACTGTCGGTTTCTATGAGTATCTTTTCGTCTGGAATTTCTCTAAGCGCAGCCCTTAATCCATCATTTTTTTTATACGTTATGTTTCCCGAAAAAGATATAAAAAAGCCCATTTTTAAAAATTCGTCCGCTATTCCCCGTTCGGCGGATGAAAAACAATGGATAACGCCGCCGAAAAAACTGTCGGGATTTTTTACGTATTCTTTTAAAATATCTACTGCGTCTTCGTAGGCGTCTCTTACGTGAACTATGACCGGAAGCCTGTTTGCCGAGGCAAGCCTAAGCTGAAACTTAAATAATTCTTTCTGTTTAATTTTAATTTTTTCAAAATCTTCTTTTGAAATGCCGGGTAAAAAATAATCTAACCCGATTTCTCCTACCGCAACAATCTTTTTTTTATTTTTTGAATAATATTTTTCGAACAGTTCCGATATGCCTTCAAGGTCTTTATAAGGGCTTTTAGGATGGACTCCGAGGGTGGTATAAATATTATCGTGCAAACCGGCTATCCCGATAGTTTTTTCAATCCTTTCGTTTTGGGCTAAAGAACCGATTGAAACGGCATGCGTCACGCCGTTTTCCGACATTCTCGCAAGAACGTCTTTAAGGTCGGAATCGAACTCCGGCATTTCAAGATGGCAGTGTGAATCAATCATTTTTATTCTTCAAATTTTATTCTTGGAAACAGGATTTCGGTTTTTTCCGATATGCGGCATCCGTCTTTAAATAGTTTCCGGCAATTATCCGCCATATCTTCGGGGCGCGCCGAAAAACCCGCCGAATCGAATGGCTTGATATTTAATATGCCGTTAATTTTTCCCGACGTTTCCGGCATAAACGGGTAAATCAGATAAGATATATAATAAATAGAAACGGCGGCGGTCTTCAATATTTTCAATAAATTCGTTTTTTCTTCCGGGTCTTCCATATTTAATTTCCACGGCGCCGAATCGTTTATATATTTGTTCAGAGTGTTTATAAACCTGAATATATCTTCCAAAATCTTTGCAAAATCGTAATCGTCGTATCTGCCGTTTAAACCCTTTAAGATATCGTAAGCGGTTTTCAAAACCGCCCCGTCTTCGGAAACGCCGCCTCCCGGAACCATCCCACCCGTATATTTATTTAACATTGCAGCGGTTCTGGAAACTAAATTTCCAAGGTCGTTCGCAAGTCCCGAATTGTATCTCACGACAAAATTATCGATATTAAAGTCGCCGTCCAGACCGAGGGTGATTTCGCTTAAAAGATAATACCTGAGCGCATCAGGGCCGAATTTATTAATCAACGATACCGGATCAACGACGTTTCCAAGGGACTTCGACATCTTTTTACCGTCTGTAAGCCACCAGCCGTGAGCCATTATGGTTTTAGGGGGTTCAAGTCCCAAAGCGAAAAGCATAATAGGCCAGTAAACGGCATGGAATTTAAGAATATCTTTCCCTACTATATGGTTGGCCGATTTAAAAAAGGAGGTAAAATCAGGATTTTTGCCGTCAATAAAATCTTCGTATCCCAAACCGGTCAGATAGTTTAAAAGAGCGTCAAACCAGACGTATATGATATGTTTATCGTCGCCCGGCACGGGAATTCCCCATTTAAAAGAAGTTCTTGATATGCTTAAATTTTTCAACCCTTCGTTTACGAAAGACAAAACCTCATTTTTCCTGAAATCCGGTTTTATAAAACCATAGTTGCGCGATATATAATCTAAAAGTTTTTTCTCATATTTGTCTAATTTTAAAAAATAGCTCTCTTCTTTGACTTTAACGGCCTGCCTTCCGCACTGCGGACATTTGCCTTCGATAAGAGATTTTTCCGTAAGGAAGGTTTCGCAGGGAGTGCAGTACCATCCTTCGTATTCGGACAAATACACATCGCCGTTTTCCAACAATTTTTCGAAAGCAATCCGGACGGTTTTTATATGGTCGGCATCGGTAGTTCTGATAAACCTGTCATACGATATATTAAGTTCCGAAAAAAGCTCTTTGAATTTAATATACACGGAATCGGCAAGGTCTTTAGGCGTCATGCCTCTTAAATTTGCTTCTTTTTCTATTTTCAATCCATGTTCGTCCGTTCCCGTAAGAAAAAAAACCATGTAACCGGAAAGCCTTTTAAATCTAGCGATAGAATCGGCTATCACCGTGGAATACGCATGTCCTATATGCGGCTTATCGTTTACGTAATAAATAGGGGTCGTAACGTAAAAATAGCCGTTAATTTTACCGCTATCGCGATTATTGCTCGTCATAACCGTCATTCGTAAAGACGGCGGCAGGCGTTTCCTCTACCTCCATTCCGGCTTTCTCCGTTATTTTAGTTTCTGCAGGCGATTTTTCTTCGTTATGGTTATCGGCGGCATATTTATCCTTGCAGATGTCCTCGCCATACACAGGCGGGTCAAAAGCAAGACAGCATAAAAGCCTGCCGCAATAACCTACGAACTTGCTGGTATTCTGGCATTGCAGCTTGGTGATTTTAGAAGTTACCGCATTCATCTCGTTTACTATTGAAGTACAGCAGCAAACTCTTCCGCAAACACCTATTCCGCCCAAAATTTTGCATTCGTCGCGGATGTTAATCTGGCGCATTTCTATCCTTAAATGAAATCTCGCGGCAAGAATTTTCACAAGCTCTCTGAAATCGACCCTCTCTTCCGCGCTGTAATAAAAAACAAGTTTATTTTCGGAGGGCATATACTTAACCCTTAACAATTTCATTATAAGTTTAAGTTCTTCCGCATTTTTTCTGCAGAAATCCAAACCTTCGTTCTCTATCCGATAATGTATATACTTCTCGCCGGTTTCAAAAGGAAAAAGTTTTCTGATTATCGAACAGGCGTGTTGCGAATGAGAGATATTGCCGCCGCCATCCTCAAAAATTTTGGCTTCTCTTGAAACTGTTCCTAAATAAATAATTTTATCCTGTTCGACAAGTACTCTGTCGTTCACGGAAAGTTCGGGAATTTTCGTAACGCATTCTAATGTGTAACCCATTTCAATTATTTTTACTTCGGCTATTCTCATCTTTTAATATATTTTTTAAGTTTACGCAATGTTTTCATAAGGACAAAAGTTTCGAGAAATAAGAATCAGCCGCTATAGATTTGTTTAAATTATAGCTATTTATTTTTTCTATATGCTCCACGGTCGATTCTATCATATATCCGATATCCTTTGAAGATACTGCCGAATCTAAGGCAAACCTTTTTATTTCGTCCGCAATATCTTCATTATATAATAATTTTTCACTTTTTGACATCTTATAAATATAAATATCCCTGAGAATGAATAAAATTAATTCAAATACGGCACTTTTATCCTCATTTTCTTCTGCCGAGACGGCGCACTTTTCTAAAACTTTTGCCTTACCTTTTTTTTCCATAGCATTAAATTTAGCTGATATTTCATAAGGGTTTTTATTAATGTTTTTATTTTTATATTCCTCAAATAATTCCTTAAAAATCGTATTAATCAAAAAATTTCTCTTTTCTAAATATCTGCCTTCGACCAGCCCGCGAAAACCGGAGTAACTGCCTCTTGAGAGTTTAGAATAAAATTTTAACGTTTCACCCGGGATATCCGGGAATTCCGATTTAAAAACATCCGATAAGACTTCGCCAGGGACGGGACTGAACCCTAGCAGGAGGCATCTCGATATGACGGTCGGCAAAAGCATGCCTGCGTTAGAAGTTACGAGAATGAAGACGGTTTTTCCCCGCGGCTCTTCAAGCATTTTCAATAAAGCGTTTGCGGCGGACGCATTCATAGAAGAGGCTTCGTCGATAATAATAAACCTGTATCCGGGATAAGCGGGGGTCAAACTAAGAAATGAATCTATTTTATGAATGCTTTCTATTTTAACGGCGCTTCCGGATGGCTCTATAATCAGGAGATTCGGGCTTACGCCGTTTAAAAAGCTTAGGCAGGAAGGACATTTCCCGCAAAAATTCAAATTCAGGGAAGAACTACCGCCTTCACCGGAAAAAGCCCTGTAATCTCCGCATAAAACGGAGACGGCAAATGCGGTTGCCGTAAATTTTTTTCCGATGTTCTTCTGGCCGTAAAACAAAAGTCCTGAAGGCATTCTACCGCCGGCAAACAAACCGTTTAAAAACTCTAACTGCTTTTTATGTCCGGCAATATTAGAAATATCGTAATTTTTATAATCCGAATCCATAAATTAATCCTTATTTATTTGTCATTGCTAGTGCATGAGGTTGCTTCGCTAACGCTCGCAATGACACCGTTTTGTCATTTTTTACGGTTTTCTTTTTTCTAACATTTTCAAAATATCCTCTCCGACCTCTCCGGCAATTTTTTCTATCGGCGCGGAAGCATCTATTAATTTAATCCGTTCCTTGTGCTTTTCCGAAAGGCACAGGTAATTTTTTCTAACAGAGTTAAAAAACTCCGGCGGACGGGAGTCGAAACCGTCTATTTTACACACTCTGCCGCTTAACCTGCCCAGTGCCGTTTCCGGTTTTAAATCAAATAAATATGTTCTATCGATAGAAAATTTTTTTTGCTTAAGAATAAATTCGCTTACATAAAATATAAAGTTTTTCAAATGTTTATCTTCCAGGGTATTATTAAGTCCCGCCGCCTGATACGCAAACGTGGAATCGATAAACCTGTCGCAGATTATAACGTCTAAACAGTTTAATTTTGCTTTGATTTCGTCTATATGGACTGTTCTATCGGCGGAAAAAAGGAACAGCGCAGTCAAGGCGCCAAGGGGGGCGGCGGTTTCCGTGCGTGAGCCGAGAATCTCGCCTCGTATAAATTTTCCGAGCGGCGTTTCGGTCGGTTCTTTTATAAGCATCGTTTTGTATCCGTCTTTCTCCAAGCGCGCCTTTAGAATTTTGGAAACGGTGGTCTTGCCGGAACCGTCTATTCCTTCAAGCGTTATAAAAATACCCATATTAAATATACTAAAAAAATTTCAAAAAATAAATTTAGGTTTATTTTTTTATTTTATCATAACTGCCGGAAAAGTTGTCGGGAAAACTGCAAATCCCTCCGGCAGTAAAGAATAACCCTAATCCCGATTTAGAAAATATTTATAAGTTCTAATACTGAATAACAATGGATTCCCGCTTTCGCGATATTTCCGTCTGCGTTTATCAAAGCATGTCTTTGATGCAGACAGAAATGGACACCCGTTGGGTGAAATCTTAAATCCCCATATTGTCATTCCCGCGAAAGCGATATTTCCATCCGTGTTTATCGAAGCATGTCTTTGATACGGATGGAAATGCCAGAAAATAAATTTCTAAATTGGGATTTGGGAATAAAATAAATCTGTCCCTTTTTAAAAAAGTTGTTATATAATATAAGCTTATATGAACATAGATTTATTCGATTATAAATTCGACGAAAAACAGATTGCGAAATATCCGGCGTTTGACCGTAGCGAGGCAAGACTGCTTGCCGTGGACGTCCAAAATTTTAAAATAGAACATAAAAAATTCTATGAAATAACGGAATACATAAATGAGGGCGACGTCGTAGCGGTTAACAACTCTTACGTAAAAAAAGCCAGAATATTCGGGAAAAGGGATTCTGGAGGCAAAGTAGAAATATTTATAACGGAATTTCCTATAAAAATATCCTTTCCTTTAAAACTGAAATCACTCTTGAAATCCCACAAAACCGTTAAGGAAGGTGAGGAAATTACCGTAAGCGGACAGGCGGATATTCAAAGCCGGCGGACGGTTTTCAAAACCGTCAAAGCGGTCAAAAACTTGGGAGAAGGAAATTACGAAATATTAATAAAAACGAAGGAGGATTACGATTATATTTTCGGCAAATGTGCTCTAATTCCCCTTCCGCCTTACATAAAACGGGCGGCGGAAGAAGCCGACGATTTATATTACCAGACGGTTTACGCCGACGATTCGGCCGGATTTTCCGTAGCCGCTCCTACCGCCGGTTTACACTTTAACGATAAAACCATAAGCCGAATAAAAGAAAAAGGTGGAATTTTCACCTCGGTTTCTTTAAATATCGGACTCGGAACTTTCCTTCCGGTAAGAACCGCCGACATAAGGAAACATAACATACATAAAGAAACCTACTCTATTTCTAAAGAAACGGCAGATACGATAAATAGCGCGGTAAAATCAGGCAATAAAATAATATTGACCGGAACTTCCACGGTCCGATGCATAGAATCTTCGGCGAAAGCAGATAGCGGCGTTATTAAAGCGGTCTACGGAGAAAATCTCGAAACTTCGCTTTATATTTATCCCGGATATAAATTTAAAATAACTAAAAATCTCATTACGAACTTTCATCAGCCGAAATCGTCCCTTTATATTATGATTTGCGCCTTAATAGGCATAGAAAAAACAAGGTCGGTTTACGAAGAGGCCATAAAAAAGGGCTACTCGCTTTTCAGCTACGGCGACGCAATGTATCTGTATAATATATAATATATAATATATATATAAAGTTAGCATATGGCATTTAAAATAATTAAAAAAGATGGGCGCACCGCCGCAAGAACGGGCATACTCGAAACAAAAAACGGAACGATAGAAACGCCGGTTTTTATGCCGGTCGGGACCATAGGCACGGTAAAATCGCTGTCGCCCTTCGAAATATACGATGAAGGTTTCAGAATTATGCTGTCCAACACCTATCATCTTTTTTTAAGGCCGGGAACGGAAGTAATCCAAAAATTCGGCTCCCTGAGAAACTTTACCGGATATAAAGGCTCTATACTGACCGATTCCGGCGGGTTTCAAATTTTCAGCCTTGCAAAGTTCGCAAAGATTAAAGACGAGGGCGTAGAGTTTATGTCCCATATAGACGGAGAAACCCATTTTTTCACCCCCGAACGCGTAATAGAAATCCAACAGGCTTTGGATTCCGATATAATGATGCAGTTGGACGTTTTTTCCGGACCCGGAGCAAAAAGAGAAAAAGCGGAAAAAGATTTAGATACGACTTTAAAATGGGCGGAAAAATCTATTAAAGCTAAAAACGGAACTGCATCGGCAATTCCGAAAAATATGCTCTTCCTCATAACGCAGGGCAACTTTTTTGAAGATCTGAGGGAAAAATCCGCCCGCATAATGACCGGAATGGATGCCGACGGTTATGCGGTAGGAGGGCTCGCCGTGGGCGAAACAAAAGAAATTATGCTGAGAATGCTTGAAATTTCCGCGTCCAATCTTCCGGAAAACAAACCCCGCTATCTTATGGGCGTCGGAACTCCTTCCGATATAGTCAACGCCGTATCTCTGGGAATAGATATGTTCGACTGCGTCCTGCCGACGAGAAACGCAAGGAACGGCTTTGTTTTTACATCTCGGGGAACGGTCAACATAAAAAATTCTTCGTATAAATCCGAAACTTTGCCTATCGACCCCGAATGCGATTGCTTTTGCTGTAAAAATTTCAGCGCCGCATACGTCCGGCATGCTTTTATGAGCAGGGAAATATTTGCGCAGAGGCTTTTGACTATTCATAATCTACATTTCTATCAAAATTTGATTTTATGTATAAGGCGGTCTATCGGCGACGGCAGTTTTTATGATTTTTCCAAAAATTATTCATCTTTATTTTGACTTTCTTTAAATATAAATATAATATAATAAAATTCCCGAATTAATAAAATAATAAATTTAATAGAAAAAGGAGCAAGTATGAAAATTTTATCTGTTTTATTTAGTCAGTTCTCGGTTAAAAACGCCTATGCCGCTTCAGGCGCAGCGTCCGCTTCAGGAGGCTGGGAATCGACTTTAATGAATTTTGCGCCGCTTATCGCTATCGTGGCCATCTTTTACCTTTTGGTAATACTTCCCCAGCAAAAAAGAACTAAAGAGCATAAAAAAATGATAGAATCTCTTAAGGTCGGAGACGAAGTTCTGACTACCGGAGGCATATTCGGCATTATTACCGGAATAGCCGACCAGCTTTTTACTATAGAAATAGCAAAAGACGTTAAAATCAAAATTACCAAAAGCGCCATTGCGACGAAAACCGTAAAACAGTAAAAACGGTAGAATTTAAAATATTTTATAATTTAACAAGTATAATTTTCTTTTATGGTGGAGCTTGATGAAACCGGTTAAAACTCGAGTAATTTTAATAGCCGTATTTATTTTTATATCTTTTTTTTCGATAATCCCTTCCATCTACCCAAATACACCGGCATGGTGGAAAGCCGTAATAGGAAATGCAGAAATGCATCTAGGACTGGACCTTCAGGGCGGCGTCTATCTCGTCGAAAAAGTCGAGGCCGATAAGGCCGTAAAAGAAAAATTATATAAAGACTACTCCGATATAAAATCTTTCATAAAAACTAAAAACATCGGCAAGGGCAAAGATTTAACATTTAGAGACGATTACATAGTTTTGAGCGGAAGCCTCTTGAAAAATAAACCGGCGGTTTCCAGCCTTAAAAATTATCTGAAAAACCATCATATTTCTTTGCGGTTATCCGGCGATACGATAAATTTTAAACCGTCGGCTCTTGCTTTATATAAAAAAGAAGCCGTGGGGGGGGCCGTCGAAGTAATGAGGAACAGGATAGACCAGTTCGGACTCGTGGCTCCAAAAATCGCCCGCCAGGGAAAAGATTTAATAGTGGTAGAAATGCCGGGGGTAAAAAACGTCAAACAAGCCATCAAACTCATAGGAAAAACCGCAAGGCTTACTTTTAAGCTTGTGGACGACAAACATAATCTGATGAATGCATTAAACGGAAATGTTCCGAAAGGCGACGAAATTCTATACCACGCTACATACAATAAATATACGCATAAAACGGCAAAAAGACCTTATCTTATACAAAAAGCGGTGTTGATGGACGGAGCCGCTATTTCAAGCGCAAACGTTCAGATGAACCGCTATAATCAGCCCGTCGTTGGGGTTTCTTTGAACTCGGCCGGAGCAAAACAGTTTGGAAATATCACTACAAAATATACCGGCGAAAGACTGGCTATTATACTCGATAACAACGTTATTTCCGCTCCGGTTATAGAAGAGCCTATACTCGGCGGAAACGCGTCTATTTCCGGACGCTTTACCATGGCGCAGGCAAACAATCTCGCAATCGCTCTCCGTTCCGGCGCATTGCCGGCTCCCGTAAAAATAATACAGAATAATACGGTAGGTCCTACCCTTGGAGCAGACTCGATACACGACGGAATACTTGCCGCAATAGTAGGCACTATTCTCGTTATCGGTTTTATGATATTTTATTACAAACTTTCCGGTTTAATCGCGGATTTCGCCCTCATAGAAAACGTCCTGTTCCTTATGGCGGCGCTTTCACTGTTCGGAGCAACGCTCACGCTACCGGGCATTGCCGGAATTATTTTGACCATAGGTATGTCCGTTGACTCCAATGTCCTTATTTTTGAAAGAATACGGGAGGAACTCAGAGAAGGAAAGCCTGTCGTAATAGCCGTAGAAAACGGATACAATAAAGCCTTTTTTACTATTTTGGATTCACACGTTACGGCTCTTATTACCGCGGCGGTTCTTTTTTATTTCGGTTCAGGACCCGTAAAGGGTTTTGCCGTAACGCTGTCTTTGGGCATAATGATTAACCTGTTCACTTCTTTAGTCGGCACAAAGGTTATATTCGATATGATATCAAACAAAAAAGAACTTAATAAATTAAGTATTTAATAAATACGGAGTCGAAAATTGGAATTCATTAAAAACACGCATTATGATTTTATAGCTAAAAGAAAATATTCGTTCGTCTTATCGTCCATTCTGGTAATATTCGGTATAATCGAAATTATAACGATGATAGCCGGAGCGGCTAAGATAGGAATAGATTTTACCGGCGGACTGTCTATGGAACTGGCGTTTAAACATAAAATTTCTATATCTTCCGTCCGAAAAATACTGATACCCGCGGGATTCAAAGACGTAAAATTAGTTAAAATCAAGGGCAAAAACGATATTATAATCCAAACCAAAGCGGCGGCGAAAGATTTGAACGCTTATACCGCAGAAATTAAGCAGGTCGTTAAAAAATCCTTCGAAAAAAACCCGCCCAAAGTGGTCAGCAGTGAAATGATAGGGCCGTCCGTAGGAAAAAAACTTTCGAGAGACGCCGTTATCGCTATTATCATATCTATTATTGCAATAATATTGTATATCACATGGCGGTTCGAATTCAGATTCGGCCTTGCGGCGGCCATAGGTCTTGCCCACGACGTGCTTGCCCTGCTCGGAGTAATTTTTATATTTCAAAAGGAGATAACGCTTCTGGTTATCACCGCCGTTTTAACGGTGGCGGGATATTCGCTTACCGATAAAGTCGTCGTTTTCGACAGAATCAGGGAAAATTTGAAAACAGAAACGGAAAAAAGCAAACATATCGATTTAAAAGGTCTCGTAAATATAAGCATCAACGAGGTTCTAACAAGAACCGTCGTTACGTCGCTTACGGTCATACTTGTCGTGTTATCGTTATTTTTCCTCGGGGGCATAGTTTTGCACGGCTTTGCTTTTACTTTATTGTTCGGGGTATTGATAGGAACCTACTCCTCGATATTTATAGCAAGCCCTATTATGGTTATTTTAAATGAGAAGCACTATAAATAAATTAAGTATTTGAAAAGTGCATATAAATTTAAAATCAAAATATGGAAAAAGAATATGTTCACCAATATTTAAAAGAACGTCTTCCCGTATATTTCAATAATACCGCTTCATCCCTTATTTTAAAAAGAATACTTTCGCAGTTAAATTTCGACCCTTTTTACTCCGATATTTTTACGGACGGCGGTAGAACCACTTTGGGCTGTTTTATAGACAACTACCTGAATCCCTCCCTTAAATGTCTAAACGACCCCTTTCTTATATCCGATATGGAAAAAGCCGTAATCCGCATATCTAAGGCTATTTTTGAAGACGAATCAATCTGCATATACGGGGACTACGACGTGGACGGAATCACGGCGACATCTTTTCTTGTTTCCTTTTTAAGGGAATTAAAGAAAATAATAAAACCGGAGCAAAACGACAGCGGCTCTTCTATTTTTTATAAATTGCCGGATAGGATAAAAGACGGCTACGGGCTGGGGATAGAGCCTATTAATGAAATTTACGATTTTATAAACGAAAGCGGCACAAAGCCTCTGTCCCTGATGATAACCGTGGATTTAGGCATTACGGGAATCAGGGAAGTTTCGCATGCTAATTCCAAAAATATCGACGTAATAATATGCGACCACCACGAAGTTCCGCTAAACGGGGAAATAGAGATTTTGCCGGATGCTTTTGCAATACTTAATCCTAAACGCAAAGGCGATAAATTCCCGTTTAAATTTTTACCGGGAGTAGGCATTGCGTTTAATCTCGGCATCGCCTTGAGAAAACATTTAGTAAAAGAAGGGCGGCTGGCTGAATATCCTAACCTTAAGGATTATTTAGATATCGTATGCCTCGGCATTGTAGCCGATATAGTTCCTATGTACAGCGACAACAGGACGCTTACCCATTACGGCCTTCAAATACTTAACGCCGGCCGCAGGCCCGGCATAAAAGAACTAAGGCGCATCTGCGGACTGCATTTCGATAACGTCAACGAATCTGATATAGCATGGAAAATCGCGCCGAAAATAAACGCCGCCGGCAGGGTCGGCAACCCCGCCGTAGCCGTAGAACTTTTAACTCAAAAAGACCCTGAAAAGGCTTTCGGTCTTGCTCAGGAGTTGGAAGCGTTCAACAGAAAAAGACAACTGCTTGAAGACGCCTGCTTTAACGATGCCATTGATCTCATTAAAGAAAAAACGGGCAATGAAGAAACCCTGCCGGTTATTATATTGAAAGGAGAATCATGGCATCCGGGCGTAATAGGTATTGTATCCTCTAAATTATCAGACTATTTGCAAAAGCCGGTTCTGCTTCTTACGGGATTTAAAGAGCACGTTTATATCGGTTCCGCAAGGTCATGCGGCAATATCGACATATATGCCTTCTTAAAAAATTACGAGTCTTTTTTTTCTAAGTTCGGTGGACATAAAATGGCTTGCGGCTTAACCGTCCGAAAAGGCGTAGAGACGGATAATTTTATCTCCGCTGTTTTAAAAGACTGCGGTTCGACAAAAAAAAATATTTCCGAGCCGAACATAGCGGCGCCGGCTGTCATAGGCGAAGTCTCGGAAGCGGACTACGATGAAGAAATTAATTTAGATTCTCTATCGGATAAAGAACTTTCCGAAATTATAAAATTAATATCTCCCTGCGGGCCCCTTAACGAAAAACCTAAGTTTTTAATTAGAAATATCACTCTTTTAGATATAAACAGGCGTGAATTTAAAAATAAAATCCCGAAAAAAAATAAGGCGGTTAATTGTTATTTTACTTTAAATATAGCAGGGTCTTCCCCGTCCGGAGAGAACAGCGAAACAAAACATAAGGCGATGATGTTCAACAGGCATGGAGCTATAGAAAATATTTTAAGATTGAACGATTTAGGCAAAAGTAAAATTACCGTTGACGGCATTATATTCGAATTTTTTAACGGCTATATAAAAATTCTGAATTTTATATAATACCGAATCCTGCAGTTATAAAACTTATGAAGATATTTACCGCCGTAGAAATTGATTACAACCATTTTAAAATACTTGAAGTCTGCAAAAAAAGACGCTGCTATTTCTTAAACAATTTTGTAAACGTAACGGTTGCCGACTTGGATTACCGAAATATAAAATCGGTATCTCTCAATTTAAACAAAATTATGAATGAAAATAAGGTCGGTAGAAAAAACATAATAACGTCCATTAACGGCAACTCGGTTTACAGTTTTAATTTTATTTTACCGAATATGCCGGAACACGACCTTAAAATTGCCGTCGAATACGAACTTAAAAAACTTCTTCCTTTTCCGTTATCTCAGTGCGTATTTGATTATATATATATCGAAAAAATAGACGAATCCGGAAACAGGATGCTCAACATTACTGCATTTGCCTCAAAAGAGGAGGATATAAACAATTTCAAAGAAATATTCGACAGGTCAGGAATCAAAATAAAATCGATAGAATGTAAAACCGTATCGATTTATAACAATATAAGGTATATAAACAAAAACGGAACAGGGCATCTTCTGCTTTGCGACATAGGCGATAAATCTATAAAAATAGTCATAGTATTAAATAATGCGGTTAATTTTGAAAGAACTATCGACGGATTAAGTTTAAAAAATCAAAATTACGATGAAGCTTCAGGCCTTATAGCCGACGAATTAAAAAGAACGATAGATTTCTATTTTGCCGGAAAATCTTTGCCTCCGATAGACGGAGTTATTCTCACCGGCATCTTTTCAGGTAAAAGCGGGTTCGACGCAAAGATTTCGGAGGCGACGGCTTTTAGGGCTTATTCGGTTTCCGTACTGAATCTGATAGGTTCGGAAAAATATTCATTTTATCTATCCAAAAAATTAAAAAGTCATAATATAGACGAAGATTACGAGTTTTTCAAGCCGTTGGAAGAAATGTGGACTACATTCGGACTTATTATCAATAGATGAATAGAATAATAAATTAATAAATGAAAAATAAGAATTTGGAAAAGACAAGGATTAATTTATTGCCCGTTAGAGACAGGAACCGTCTTGCGAAAAGCAAAAAAAGACTCGTAATTTCTTCTTTAATTATAGCTTATTTAATATTTATTTTTTTACTGGATTTAGCATACGTTCTCAATAACAACTATAAAAAAACTTATCTATCGCAATTAAACCAGCGGTTAACTATGCTCAAGACAAAAAACATTTTAAACGAAACTTTTGAATCTGCGATAGATAAAAGAAAAATTCTTCTGGAAGCGATACAAAAAAAGATAGCGGTCATAGACTCCCTTAAAAAACTTAAGACGGCATGGAACAAGAAGATAAGCGAGATGGTTGCGGCATCTCCTAACGGGGTATGGATGAGCGGATTATCCCTTGAAAAAGGGATTATTGCCATAAACGGAAACAGCGTATCGTTATCCGGAATTTCAACCTATATAAACAATCTTAAAAATACTGGATTGTTTACAAAAATAGTGCTTACGGAGGCACGCAGAAAGATTATAGGCGGAAATACTTTTTATTCTTTTAACTTAAAAGCCGTTTTAAATATCCGGAATATTAGCTTTAATAATAAAAAATGAGACTGTTCGAAGAGATAAAAAAAATACCGGTATATTTAAGGACAAATAAGATAGCCGTCGTTATACTTATGGCTTTTGTTTTTCTTTATTTAATAAATCAGGATATATTTTTAAACGCCTTAGGGAAAAATATATCCGAAAAAAATGCGGCTATACTAAAAATAAAAAACCGGATGAATGCGATAAAGAACACCGCAGTATCTCTTTCGCGTGAAAAAAATAGTTTATACGGCCTTAAAAATCAGATTGCAACATTGAAATTAAAATTAAAAAACGAAGAAATTATGCTTCCTAAGACGTTTATGGTTGCGGATTTAATTAAAAATATCTCATTGAACAAACCTGCCGATAATTTTGCAATAGAAAATATAAATTTCGGAAAACCGGTCAAGTATGGAGGGGTGATGGCTCTGCCGGTAGGTATTTCTATAACGGGGGGCTTTAATAAAACGATAGAATTTATTAAAAATATAAACTCTATGAAAAGAATTTTTACGATAAACTATGTTTCTATTAAAGCAAGCAAAAAATCTTTTCCGGATATTAAAGCCGATATAAAAGGGTTCGTCTTTTCTATGAACGGTTAGGTTAATTATTGGATGACGATACGTCGGCGGGCGGTTTCTTTTTAAATTTCCATATCAGGGAAGATATAAAAATACTGATTTCGTACATCGAATAAAGCGGCACCGCTATAAAAAACATAGTAACTATATCGGCATGAAAAGCGGCAATGATAAGGCTTATTATCAAGGCATACTTTCTATATTTCTTTAGAAACCCGGGTTTTAATATTCCCGCAAGAGAAAAAAGGGCCGACACTAACGGCAGTTCGAATATCAATCCGAATATAAGTCCGAGCCTAAGCGCGAAATCAATATAATGAGTCAAATTTATCAGGGGCGACAAATTCGGACTCTGATAACTCAGAGAAAAATTAATAACGGCGGGCCATATGTAAAAAACCATAAAAATTACGCCCGAAACGAAGAACAGCGTCCCGAAAAACAAAAAGGGCAGTAAATACATCCTTTCTTTTTTTAAAAGACCGGGCTTTATAAACTGCCAGAACTGAAACAATATGAATGGAAGGGCGAGCATAAACCCTAGGATAAGTGATACTTTTACCTGCATAAAAAACGGCTCTAAGGGCTTTGAGTAATGCAGAATGTGCTTTACGAATTTTTTCGGGGTTTTATTAAGACCGAATGCATAATAAACCGAGGGGGCTTTTTCTTTTATAACATTCTTTGCATATCCGGAAAAATACGTAATATACGTCGGCTTTTCTAACGGGGTTTCTATAAGATTTATCGCTTTATAGGAAAGCCGCCACGAAAAACCCATGCATACGACGAGCGCTATAAATATATAAAATATCCTCTTTCTTAATTCCGAAAAATGCTCTAAAAAGGCCATCCTGCCTTCTGCCTTAACATTTTCTTCTTTATTTTCGATTTTTTTAACGCTCATCTAAATTATTTTGTTTAATCCGCTAATTTACTATTTTTGGAGAAATAAACACGATTAACTGTTCGCTATTAGTAGATCTCGTATGATATCCGAACAAATAACCGAGCACCGGAATCTCCGATAAAATAGGAATTCCGTTATTATTGCGCTGTTTTTGGGAAGACAAAAGACCTCCTATAACTAAAGTAGAATTATTTTTTAATGAAACAACAGTGGTGACGCTTTTATTGTTAACGGCAGGAAACCCGTTTATACCGCCGCCTGCCGGAGAAGAATAAGTTACGGTCACATTAAGCAAAATATCGTTTTTACTTTCTACAATCGGGGTAACAGTTAAAGTAACACCTATTGTAATAGTCTGTAACGTAGATGAAACGGGTTCCTGAGCTATTACGGTAGTACCGCCGGCAGCCGCACCGGAAGCAGAAGTCCCTGTAGAAGCGGTAGTTCCTCCGGAAGTAGTATATGCTATATAATATTCCATTAAAGACGAATTAATCGTTGCCTGCTGACCGCTGGCTACGGTAACGCTGGGAGATTCTATTATTTTATCCCAGCCTAACTGCTGTCCAAGCGAAAGCTGTGCGGAAATATTTCCGAAATTCTGCCACGGAGCCAGTACTCCGAGATTCAGATAATTAGCGCCGGAATTTAAATCGGTCACTCCCGAAAAATCAGTTGCAAAATTAGAAGACGCGTTGTTGACGTTAGGTAGTATGGAACTTCCCGCGTTACCCATAAAGGTCCAGTCTACTCCTATATTTCTTGAAAAACTATCCGTTACGTCGACAATTTTAGCATTTAATTGAATTATTCTTTTTTTTACGTCTATTTTTTTAATAATATTTTTAATTTTTTTTATGTTTGAAGGAATATCGTAAACGAATATCGAATTGCCGTGGGGAGAGGCGTAAGCTTTTGCCCCCGCCGGCAAAACCGGCGTTAAATCCGTAAGAACGTTTTTAGCCTGAATATATTTTAGATTTATCTTGTAATAAATATAACTGTTTTTAAGCGACGAACGTGGGCCTATGAGCAAAATCCCGTTGTTCACGCTGTAGCCCAAATTTCCGGCTCTTAAAATAATTAACAGGGCATCCGGCAGAGGGATGTTTCTTATGTGCAGAGTCGCGCTTCCGTTTACCAAACTGCTTAAAACATAATTTAGCCTGAATTCATGGCATATTCCTATTATTAAAGGTCTGAGCGGGATATCGTTTCCTTCGATAGTAATTTTTTGGTCCGGCAGTTTAATCCCGCCTATAAAACCGAAATCGGAAGAGGAGGAAGCGCCGCTTATTCGCGCTTTAAAAGCGCAGGCGTTTTCGGTTTGACCAAAAAAAATAAAAAAAGAGATAAGGATAAACAATAGCGGGGAAATATAAAAAATAGCGCAATATCTGGACTTAAAAATCATAAGGTTTATTGTTTATTATTTTTTAAATCCTTCAAATTTGGAGAGTATAAGTTTAACTATTTTTCCATTTTTAAGTTTAATTATTACGGCTTGCCGGGTAATTTCCACGACGGTTTTTTTCATAATTTTAGAACCGGTGTAATAAGGGTTTCCGTTAATAATTGCAATGTTTTTATCCGGGTCGGAACCGCTCACTATAGCCTGAAGGTTAAGGCCGTTCAAAGGATTTTCGCTAAAATTCTTATATTGCTTTACCTTAAAAGGCGATATAAACGGATTTTTCAACCCGAAACAGGCATCTGAATTTAATAATTGAGGTAAAATAATAAAAAAGATAACTAGGGCAAATATATAAATAAATTTCCTTTTCATTATTGTCGGCATTCATTTTTCGGCAAGGGAACGGATAAAAATCCGCCCCCTTAATCTTAACACAATTAATGCAGCTCCGGTATGCCCAAAATTTATTTTCTTACTATCCAAGATTACGCTAATTATGATTTCTGGACATAAAACTTAAACTTTCCGCCCTCTTCCGAAGAATCCAGAAGCTTATTTCCCGTCCTGTTGCACCAAGCCGTCATATCGTTTTTAGAACCCGGGTCGGTTGAAATTACCTCCAGAACCTGTCCTGAAGTCATCGTGTCGATTTCTTTTTTTGTCTTAACTATAGGCAAGGGACACGATAAACCGCTTGCGTCAAGTGTTTTGTTAGGGGTTACTGCCATAATTTTGCCTCCTCGTTAAATAGAATAGCGTTATATATCTTCGCTTGCATATTCTAAAAATATCGTTTTTAGCAAACGAAGATGTTAATTTTAAATCTTATTTCAGCTTATTACTTCGCCGTTAAAAAGTCAATAGGAAAAAGAAGACCGGTTTTATATAGATATGAATTGCCTATAAAAGATGGGGCAAAGTCCAGCGCAGCTAACCAATCTAAAACAAGATTGCTTCGCTGCGCTCGCAATGACGGGATATTGCAATTTCTTAAAATAAATTTCTAAATCGGTATTGGGGTTGTCTTTTCCAATTGCTATCTGATATAATATTGCGTATGAATTTCAGCATACTTATATTTATAGCCGTATTTTCGGTTGCGATAGTCGAGCTCAGCGAGGTTGCCGCAATAGTTTTCGTGGTCGGAGAAGACGTAGGTCTCTCCAGCGCCTTAGCGGGAGGTTTGATAGGATTTATCGGCACTCTTATAATTCTTTTCGGCGGCGGCATAGCTCTTATTAAAACCGTACCTATATTTACCGTTAAATTAATAATAGGCGCCGTACTTATAGCAATAGGACTATATTTCTCCTATAAACTGCTCAGCTTTGTGTTTTATCTTACGCCTTTCTCAAAAAAAATAGGCGAAAAACCGCTTTTCAAAAAGGCGGAAACGGCCGTCATAAAACATCAAAAATGTTCATTCAGGCATTTCATCGTCGCTTTAAACGCCGTAATAATAGAAGCTTTCGAAGTAGCGGTAGTGGCCGTTCCGCTTGCCATTACCGAGAACCAATGGCTTTCCGTAATTTCCGCTCTTATCGTCAGTTCCCTTATTATTTTAATGCTGTCGATTTATTTAAGAAAATATTTCAAAAAAATACCTTCGCACTGGATTAAAGGAATAGCGGCAGTGCTGCTTCTTAGCTTTGGAATATACTGGGGTTCTCAGGGCTTAAAAATAAACATAGAAGACCATGATTTAGCCTTAATTATGCCTGCTATAGCATTACTGCTATTCGCCGTATCGTTAATTTTCGATAAAATAGGATACCGCATCAAAAACAAGAAGAAAATTTAACGCCGAAAGTTTATCCGCCGCCGCTATGCTTCGGCGGAAAGCTAAGGGTCACTACCTGTTTTTCGGCGCCTGGCTTTCCGATATCTTTTCCGTTATAATTTAAAATAATGCCTCCGGCATTACCTATCTTAATCCTTAATCTTTCTTTCGCTTTCCAGACTTCCCTGTCTCCCACATAAAGCATAGACGTCGCAACGCTTCCACCGTCGATTTTAACGGCTACCCATGTTCTTTTAATTACCTTTCCTTTTAAAACTGCGGCATAATTAGTTTTGGGAATTTTTACAGACTTGCTGTTTACGGACGGACGCCCCTCCGAAACTAAAGATTTAACCGGCGGTTGAAACGGCAGCGCTATATGGATTCTAGGCGCGGTTTTAATATATTCGTAAACCTTAATTATTGCATACGATAATATTATAAAAAAGATGCCCGCAAAAACTATGGTTAAAATTCTCTTTTTAAAATCCTCGGACTTTCGTATTTCTTCTTTAAATCTTTTTCCTACTATATCTTCTATATGCTTGCCCTTAAAATTTTCGCCCGCCTCTGATTCCAGGAGTGCGGCAGTCTTTGCATCGTCCGCTTTGACCGTTTTTGCAAGAAGTTTTACATAACCCTTAAGGAGTTGAGGAGAAGAAAACATGGAAAAGTCGTCGTTTTCAATGGCTTCGATATACTGGGCTCTGATTTTTGTAATAAGGGAAATTTCATCAACGGTAAGCCCTATAGATTCCCTGCTGGTCCTGAGATATTCTCCAACCGTTTTCGGCGTTTCGCTATCCATAAAACATGCCCTATTTTGAATATAGCATTATTTTTTTCAGATAATTCAAAGACTTCGTTCCGTATTCGTTCATTTTATTCTGTTCATATACGGAAGAAAATATCTTTTTAGCTTTATTATATCTTTTTCGGTTAAAATATATAACTCCCTCATAATATTTCGCGGGCGTAAAAAACATATCAAGTTTTATAACTTTTTTAAAGTTACGCAGGCTTTTGTTTAAATTTCCTTTAATTAGATAATATTTACCGAGATAATAATACGTTAAAAAATATTTCTTATTAAGAAGTTTGGATATGGTTAATATTTTTTTTGCTTTTTCCGGCTTATTTTCAGCAAAATATATTTTTGCCAGCTGGGTATAGCTTTGATATGGCCTGTTGTAGAAAGGATTCTTTAATGCTTTTTTAAGATATATTTTTGCGGGCGGGTAATCTTTTCTTTTTATGTAAATGATAGCTAAATTGTAATAGGCGTCGGAAAATTGCGGATCAATCATTACCGCTTTCTTGAAATTTTTTACGGCTTTGCTTTCTCTGGCGGTTTCCATATAAACCATTCCTATAGCATTGTAATTTTTCGCCGAATATGGATTTAAGGTCTTCGCTTTGATAAACTCCTGAATCGCTTTTATAAAATTTCCGTTCTGGTAAAAACCGACGCCGAGCCTGTAGTATAGGTTGGATTTAAGCTTATTCTTTTTAGGAACCTGCGACAGGCCGCAACCAGATAATGTCGCAAAAACAACGGTTATAAGAAAAAATAAGCCGATAAACTTTAAGGTTTTAATTGTTTCCCTCATATTTTATAATTTATAAGTATAAGCTACTCCGAAAGCTCCTCAAAATAAGTCATTTCCCTAAATTTTTTAAACCTGCCTTTAATTTCGTCGTTGTTTATAGATAAAAACCTGTTTACCGAAAAACCTTCGACGGCAAAAGACGCCATAATATTTCCGAATACAAGAGCTTTTTTGAGATTTTCGAACGTCATATCGCCGGTATTGTCTATATATCCTAAAAATCCGCCGGCAAAAGAATCCCCCGCACCGGTAGGGTCTATTACGTTCTCTAACGGATAAGCAGGAACCATAAAGAATTTGTTTTCAAAAAACATCGTGGCGCCGTAAGCGCCTCTTTTTAAAATTAATATTTTGGCGCCTGATTTGAGAATGGCTTTGGCGCATAAAAAAATAGAGGACTCCCCCGTCAAAA
This sequence comes from bacterium, assembly GCA_021812245.1. Classification (GTDB taxonomy): domain Bacteria; phylum SZUA-79; class SZUA-79; order Acidulodesulfobacterales; family Acidulodesulfobacteraceae; genus Acidulodesulfobacterium_A. The sequence goes on from JAKAOK010000005.1 coordinate 74,658, forward strand.
GTCTTGCCTCGGATTCGTTTATAATAAATATATCGGTCAGTTCAATAACTTTCATAAGTTTTTCCTTTTTCCCTTCTATCCAGAAATTCATAGTATCGAGAGCGGTGAGCCTTGGAGCGCCCATCTGTTTTAATGCGTCAAACTGAATATCTGGGTCTATATTAGCAAGAAAAAGCATATCGTTTTTTGAGCTATGGGGAACGACAGGCTTAAACGAAGAAAATACCCCGAGTTCGGTCATAAGGGTTTCCGGGTCGGACATATCGTATCCGTATCTGCCTTTCCACCTAAAAGTTTTCCCTTCTTCCGTCTTTATACCCTTGACATCTATCGACCTGTCCTTAAAAACGTTTAGATGCTTCCTGTCGAAATCATTTCCCACAGTGCCTATAATTTTTACGTCCGTCAGAAAGGACGCCGCCAGCGAAAAATAAGTTGCCGAACCTCCTAGAATATCTCCTGTTTTATCAAAAGGAGTTTCTATATTATCTATCGCGATAGAACCTATAACCGTAACCGCCATTCCGCCCTCCGTTTGATTATTTTCATTGTTATTTCTTAGTTACGGGAGACTGGACGCCGTAACCCTGTTTTGCGGCAAGATAACCGGTAGTGCCTGCAAGTCCGCCGACGAGCATAAGGGCGCACCCGCTTAAAAAATTTATTGCGCCGAATAAAATCAGCCCAAGAGCTATAAGTTTTATTTTTTTCATTTAATTTTAATTCTCCTTTTTGTTTAAATTTTATTCAATCTTATAGGTATTGAAATAAATATTTAAAATTAGTAGAATATAATAAATTTTTTATATATTCTACTATATGTAATATTTTAAAATCAAATTAAAATCAACAGGAATTTATAATTATGCACAAAACAAGACATGCCCTTATTTCGGTTTACGACAAAACCGGAATAACTGAACTGGCTACGCATCTGGAAATTGCCGGCTATACCGTAATAGCAACCGGAAACACATATAAATTTTTAAAATCGGCGGGTATTACAAAGTTAAAAAAAATAGATGAAATAACCGGCTTCCCCGAAATATTGAACGGAAGGGTAAAAACATTACATCCGGCTATTTTCGGCGGGATTTTATCCATAAGAGAAAACGAAAACCACAGGGACGATTTAATAAAAAACGGCATAATACCTATAGATTTCGTCGTGGTGAACCTTTATCCTTTTAAAGAAATGAGGGACAAAGATATAACTTTCGACGAAAAACTTGAATTCATAGATATAGGGGGCGTGTCGCTGTTAAGAGCGGCGGCGAAAAATTTTAAAGACGTAACCGTGGTTATAGACCCGTCCTTTTATGAAGATATAATTTTATTTCTTAAAAACAAGCAGGAAATTCCGGTTGAAATTAAAAAATTTTACGCATATGAAACCTTTAAACTTACCTCGGAATACGATGGAATGATAGCAGGCTTTTTAAATCCTGATAAAAACGCCGGTTCGCTCATAGACGCCTCTTTTTATAAAAACGAAACCGGAAAAGAGTTGAATTTTAACCTCAAAAAATCATTCAATCTAAGATACGGAGAAAACCCGCACCAGAAAGCGGCTTTTTACGGAACGGGCACATCTTCGCCTTTCGAAAAACTTTCCGGAAAAGATATATCGTACAACAATTTATTAGATATAGATTCAACTCTAGGCATTATTAAAGATTTCGACGGAAATCAAACAAACGGCTTTTTTTCCGCGGTAATCAAACATACAAACCCCTGCGGCGCAGCGCTCAGCGATATTTCTTTGAAAGACGCTTTTCTGAAAGCCCGAAAAACAGACGAAATATCTTCTTACGGCGGGATAATAGGCTTTAATAAGAAATTAGACAAAGAAACCGCCGCGGAAATTAAACCTTTTTTCGTTGAAATAATTATAGCCCCTGAATACTCTAAGGAAGCGCTAAAAATATTAGAACCCAAAAAAAACACGATAATAATACGCTATAACGATGATTTTATGCGCCGGAACAACGAACTACCGTCTTTCAGGAGCGCTTCCGGCGGAATCCTCGTTCAGGAAAAAGACGACATTCCCGACATTACGTCCAATTTTAAAACCGTCACAAACGTTAAAATGCAGGAACCGGTTTTAAACGACCTTATATTTGCATGGAAAATCGCCAAGCACGTCAAATCAAATGCTATAGTATATGCAAAAAACGGGATGACCGTAGGCATAGGAGCGGGACAGATGTCGAGAATAGACAGCGCCGTCTTTGCCCGCGAAAAAATGAAAAATGCTTACGGCGAGATAAAAGATTTTGTTATGGCGTCCGACGGCTTTTTCCCTTTTAAAGATTCCGTGGAATACGCGGCTGAAATAGGCGTAAACGGTATAATACAGCCGGGAGGGTCTATCAGGGACGACGAGGTTATAGGGGCGGCGAACAGATTAAATATACCTATGATTTTCACCGGCATCAGGCATTTTAAACATTAAAGAGAAAATGGAAGGAACAACAATCTAAAATGAAGATATTGATTATAGGCTCCGGCGGCAGGGAAAACGCTATAGCCTCCGCTATCAAAAAATCAAAAAAAGAGACCGAAATATACTGCGCTCCGGGAAACGGGGGAACGGCCGAAATTGCGGCAAACGTTCCTATTAAGCAGGACGATATAAAAGGGCTTCTTTCTTTCGCCCTTGAAAACAAAATAGATTTAACCGTAGTAGGACCTGAAATTCCCCTGTCTATGGGCATAGCCGATAAATTTACGGCGGCAGGATTAAAAATATTCGGACCGGATAGAAAAGCGTCCCTCTTAGAGTCGTCAAAAAAATTCGCTAAAGATTTCCTCAGAAAATATAATATCAAAACTGCCGAATACGAATCGTTCACGAATTTTCAAGACGCCCAAAACTTCGTTAAACAAAAAAAACATCCATTAGTCATTAAGGCAAGCGGACTTGCCGCCGGAAAAGGGGTTTTTATTTCCGAAAATGCGGAAGAATCAAAAAAAATATTGGACTCCATTTTTAACGGAAAAATATTTGGAAAAAGCGGGGAAACCGTCGTAATAGAAGATTACATCGAGGGATTTGAACTGTCTTATATGATAGTCGCGGACGGAGCTTCCTATAAGCCGTTAATCACAAGTATGGATTACAAAAAAATTGGGGACGGGGATGCCGGAGAAAATACCGGCGGCATGGGCGCCGTTACGCCAAATCCCTATGTTTCCGAAGACCTTGTAGATAAAATAAATAAAACGGTTATAGAACCGGCTCTCGAAGGGCTTAAAAAAGAGGGAATAAAATACAAAGGGATACTCTATGCCGGCCTCATGATTAAAGGCGATGAAATTTACGTTCTCGAATTCAACGTAAGGTTCGGCGACCCGGAAACGCAGGCTATACTTATAAGGCTCGAATCCGATATAATAGATTTGTTTTTAAGCGTAATAAACGAAAATTTAAAAGACTATAAATTAATTTTTGACGATAATAAATCCATATGCCTCGTTCTTGCTTCCGGCGGATATCCCAAGGATTATAAAGCCGGATATGAAATTTTTTTCGATAAGAAACTTCATAATCGCGACCAAATTAGTGAAAGCGGCGCCGAATATTATATTTTCCACGCTGGAACAAAAAAAATAAACGAAAAATACTTCACGGACGGCGGCAGGGTTTTAAATATCTGCGCAAAAGGAAAAGGGGCTGAAATAGCCGACATAGTTTATGATAACGCAGAAAAAATTAATTTTGAAAATAAATACTGCAGAAAAGATATAGGAAAAATTTATGTCCGCCCATAAATTAAAACCGCAGGTGTTAATAAATCTCACGGTAAGTATTTTTATGGGCGTTTTTGCCCAGCTGCTGATGAAATACGGCATGATTAATCTAAAAAAAACTGCCGGATATCATAAACATATCGCTTTCATTGAAATTATAAAAATTTTATTTATTATTTTTATGGATAAATTTGTCGCCGCCGGAATAGTTCTATATTTAATATCAATGTTTTTTTGGATAAAGGTGTTATCGAAAATAGACCTGTCCGTCGCCTATCCGTTTGTGAGCATCGGCATAATTATAACCGTGATACTTGCCGCTTTAACGCTCGGAGAATCGGTTCCCCCTATGAGGTGGCTTGGAATATTTATCACGCTCTGCGGAGTTTACGTTATAGTTTCGTCGCACAAAGAAACGCCGGAAAATAAAAAATAAATAAAAATGGTAAAAATTTACGAATTCGACGCTTTAAGCGATAAGGATTATAAAGATATCAAAAACCATTTGCAAACCTCAGGCATTATAATCTATCCAACGGAAACTTCTTACGCCGTAGGCGGAAATGCCTTGGACAACCGCGCCGTAAAAAAAATTTACGATTTAAAAGGACGGAATTTCGATAAACCGCTTCCCGTATTAGTTAAGAATTTGAATATGCTGGTAAATATCGCCGGGGTGGGCAGGCGGGAAGAAGACGTAATATCGAAATTTTGGCCCGGACCGCTTACGATTATTTTTAATTTAAAATCGAAAAAACATGCCGAAAATTATTTATTTGCCGCCGGTACGGGGTCGGTAGGCGCAAGAATTTCTCCGCACCCTTTTGCCTCGAGACTCTTTGAAGAAATCGATTTCCCTCTGGTATCCACAAGCGCAAATATTTCAGGCAAAGAAAATTTTTCGGATTTTAACGAATTAAACGAAAGATTTTTAAGCGGTCTGAACGGTATGAATATTTTAGCGGTAAGCGCCGGCGAGCTTGCCGGAGGCTCATCCACTATAATAAAAATAGGGAAAAAAGATATAGAAATAATCCGCGAAGGGGATAATAACGTTAAAAAAAGGCTGATGTGTTCGATGAAAAATAATTAAACGATAGGAGAAAAAAATATGAAACATGCAGGGCATATGGAAAACAAATCGGATATTTTGGGAGTAATAGGCGGAAGCGGTTTATATCAGATGGACGGGCTGAAAAACATCAGGGAGGAATCGGTAAACACCCCTTTTGGAAACCCGTCCGATAAGCTCGTATTCGGGGAAATAAACGGCAGAAAGCTGGTTTTTCTGCCGAGACACGGAAAAGGGCACAAAATACTCCCGTCCGAAATAAATTATGCCGCAAATATCTATGCATTGAAGGTTTCCGGGGTCAAAAAAGTAATTTCGGTCAGCGCGGTAGGAAGCCTTAAAAAAGAGATTAAACCCGGGGATATGGTCATAGTTGACCAGTTTTTCGATTTTACGAAAAACAGGAGAAGCACTTTTTTCGGAAACGGTCTTGTAGCCCATGTTTCGATGGCGGAGCCGGTCTGTCTTTATCTGCGCAAAATAGTCGCGGATTCGTGTAAATCGCTTGATATTCCCTACCATAAAAGCGGCTCTTATTTGTGCATAGAAGGTCCTCAGTTTTCCACAAAAGCGGAGTCTCTTTTTTATAAGAATAACGGCTTCGACGTAATCGGTATGACTAACGCCACGGAAGCCAAACTCGCGAGGGAAGCGGAGCTATGCTACGCCACCATAGCTATGGCGACGGATTACGACTGCTGGCATGAGGAAGAAGACAACGTCAACGCCGATATGATTATTAAGATTCTCCTGGAAAATGTCGAAAAAGCAAAAAATATCATTAAAGAATCGGTAGCCAAAATCGATTTCGCGCACAACGAATGCGGTATGGACGGCGGCACAGACGGCGTTAGCGGAGAAGGAAACGGCAAAAATATATGCTCCTGCGGCTTGTCCCTGCAAAAGGCCGTCGTAACGGCAAAAAAAGACGTTCCTGAGGAAACGCTGAAAAAATTGTCGATATTCAATTTATACGATTAATTGTATTAACGGCGGAGAATGGATTGTCAAGGGTTTACGATACCCTAAATCCCGATTTGGAAATTTATTTTCTGGATGAGCTTCGCTGTACTTCGTTTCCTGCCTACGCAGGAATGACAATTCCGGAATTTAAGATTTCACCCAACGGGTGTCATTCCCGCGAAAGCGGGAATCCAGTGTTATTTAGTATTAGAACTTATAAATATTTTCTAAATCGGGATTTGGGGATACTCTTAGAGCTTGCAGTTATAACTCCCCTCCTTTTTAAGATATATTTTTCTGCATGTTTAGGGAAAGCACGCCTTTTCCTGCAGAAAAATATGGGAGCCCGTAAGGGCGGGGTGGTTATACAAAATAAAAACTTTTTAATAATTAACAACAATAGGAGATTAATTTTATGGACGTTTTAATATTAACAGGTTCTAAAAACGATCTGGGCGATATAGACGGTGCGGTTCAAACGCTTAAAAAATTCGGAATTTCTTATGAACTGCATATTTCGTCCGCCCATAGAACTTTAAAAAGAACCGTGGAACTCGTAGAATCCGCAGAAAAAAAAGGCGTAAAGGTAATAATCGCCGCCGCAGGCATGAGTGCCCATCTCCCCGGCGTTATTGCGGCGATGACTATTCTTCCAGTCATAGGCGTTCCGCTTAACGCTTCCGCCCTTAACGGATTGGACAGCCTTATGTCAATAGTCCAGATGCCTGGCGGAATACCGGTCGCGACGACGGCAATAGGCAAAAGCGGATGTATTAATGCCGCCCTTTTAGCCGTATCTATTCTTGCCTTATCCGATGCGGCTCTGACCGAAAAATTAAAACGCTACAGGAAGGAAATAGAAGACTCGGTAATTCAAGCAGATGAAGAAATCAATAAAGAAATTTGAAAGGAGATGTCGCAAAAATGAAAAATATAATCGAAAAAAGATTTGCAGAAGCAAAAGCGCTCTTGGAACTTACCTCTAATAATGCACAAATTTTAAAAACCGTAGAGGAAATATCTAAGACTATTATTTCGGCATACGATAACGGCAGAAAGGTTTTTATCGCCGGAAACGGGGGGTCGGCAGCGGACGCCCAGCACATTGCGGCAGAGCTTGTTTCGAGGTTTTACAAGGAAAGAAAAGCGCTTGCCGCCGAAAGCCTTACGGTAAATACGTCAAATCTGACGGCTATAGCTAACGATTACGATTTTTCGGTAGTTTTCTCGCGCCAGCTCGAAGCAAACGCACGCAAGGGGGACATCTTCTGGGGAATATCGACGTCCGGCAACTCTAAAAATATTTTATCAGCCATTCATACCGCAAAAAATATCGGCATGAAAATAATCGGTTTTACGGGCGAAGGCGGCGGCAAAATGGCGGAGCCGAAAATGTGCGACCTGCTTATTAGAATTCCGTCTAAAGACACGCCTAGAATTCAGGAAAATCACATTTTAATGGCCCATATTATCTGCGAAATAGTCGAAAACAGTCTGTTTACCTAACATTAATAGCAGGTCATCCTTTTTAATTTACATATCCTCTATAGAAAATTCCTCAAATTCAAAATGATATCCTTCTAAAACAGCGGGCGCTAAAATATATCCGTAAAATTCTTGGATTCTAACAGCGACGAATACAGCTTCATCGCATACATATCCGTCATTCCGCTGATATAGTCCGCGCACATAACTTGAAAACCGGCGTTTTCGTTTTTATCTTTTCCAAAACCGCCGTAGAATCCGAACTCGTATAATTCCTGAAAATCGTCTGGATAAAGTTTGATATTCCTAATATCGGAAAAAACGGAAAAAAGATTTCTTATTATATTTTCGGCTTTATACCTGTTTAGAAGTATTTCCCTGTTTTCCATAACGAGCCTGTAAGAAATCTGCTTGAGGGCGCTGATTTCGAGATTTATACCGTTTTTCCATACAACGCCGTATTTATAGGAATCGTCGTCAAAATCTATCGGAACGTCTAAAATTAAATTGTTTTCTTTGGGCTTTAATTTAGATTTTGATTTAAGTTTTGCAATACCGTCACGCCTTTCTTCCAATCCTATGTTTAAAATAAATTTCGAAATATAATTGGAAAAAAATTCTTTCAGGTCGGTTTTGACTTTAATATGATACATAGTTTCATCGTTTATGCCTCCCTTGTCCCCGCCGGATTTAAATATATTGTTAAGATTACTAAAAAAATTATCTACTTCTCTTGCTACTTTAGTTAAATCGTCCGCCGGAAGCCCGTATTCCCTGAGATATTTTTTAACTTTTAAATGCCCGCCTATGTCTATAAGTTTGGACTCTACTCCGTCTTCGATGTCGTGGGTGGCGTAAGCGATATCGTCGGCGGCGTTTAATATCTGGCATTCTATGCATCTTGACGATTCAAAAAAGTTCTCTTTTGCTTTTTTATTTTTCTGGTCGTTTAAAAACCCCGAATGTTTTTTTAAATAATTTATAAAATCTTTTCCGTGAAGTTTCTCGAGAATAAATATATCGTTATCATATATAAAATGTTTATTTTTATCGGACAAGGAATAGGGGGTCTTATATTTTAAAATTCCGTCTATAGTCTTAAGCGATGGATTAATTCCGTATATTTTATTGTTTTTTGAATCGTAAAATTTTTTTTCGAGAAAATTAAGTATCCTTATATTCTGGGCATTCGCTTCGAATCCGAATTTTCCGCCGGTCGCCTTCTTCAATTCTTCGTTTATAATGGATTCGCCGAGATGTCCGAAGGGCGGATGCCCTATGTCGTGCGCCAGAGAAACGGCTTCGACGAGGTCTATGTCTATATTCAAACCGTATTTTTTATTTAAAATCGACGTTATTGCTCTTGCTATCTGCGATACTTCGAGGGAATGGGTAAGCCTCGTCCTGTAATAATCCAGCGTGAAAACGCCGAAAACCTGCGTTTTATTCCTCATTCTTCTGAAAGCGCTGGAATGTATTATTCTGTCCCTGTCGATTTGAAAAGGCGTCCTTACCCCTTTCTCTTTTTTTTCCTTGCCGGCGTATCCGTAATTGAAAACTCTTTCGTTATTCATTAAAATACCTCCCCCCTATCCGCTAACCCCTAATTTGCCGATAGAAACTTAGCTAAAAACTAAAAAACTCCTTTATTTATCTGTCTTTCAGTGATATAATTATTGCTAATTATATTCACCCATCAGGTGAAAAACAAATAAAAAAGGAGGTTAA
>JAKAOK010000026.1 GCA_021812245.1 bacterium
TTCCGATCTCTAAATCGGGATTTGGGTTTATCTTTTATAATGAAAAAATATTTGCTAAGTGTTATTATTATATAAAATTTATAATATATCGGTTTTTATTTTATCATATTTTGAAATAATTGGCATAAAAAAGTAAATGAAAATAATAACAAAGGAAAATATCGTTTATCTGCTTTCTCAAAAGTCCGATATTCCTCTTTCTTTTGCTGATATCAAACACGGATTAGATATAACTTCCGCAAAAAATCTTTCCGCCGCCAAAAAGATTCTGGATTCAATGGTAGCCGCCGGCGATTTAATATTTACTAAAGGGGAAAAGTACGTCTTTCCGCAAAAATTAAACCTGATACACGGAACGGTAATAGTTAAAAAGCGTAATTATGCGTTTGTAAGCGACGATGCCGGTGGAGGAAAAGATATTTTCGTCAAAGGCTCCGATATTGCCGGAGCGATTCCGCAGGATAATGTTATACTGCAGATTATACCGGACAGCGCATATTATTTAAAGAAAAAACAGCGGTCAGCCGCATCAAAAGACGGAAGAGGCAGGGTAATAAGGATAATAAAAAGAAATTTAAAAAATATTAAAGCCGTAATCAAGGTTGAAAAAAATATTGCAATTCTGACCCCTATTTCTCCGGAGTTCGACGATTTATTTTATTTCGATATGCATAAGTTTAAAGATAAAGGGAAATTAAAAAACGGAGTCATAGTAAACGCCGTTTTGCCGGAAACGGAAGATTTATCTTCCCGAATGGTTGATATAGACGAGATATTGGGGGACATAGAATCGAAAGACGCCGAAGAAGAAATCATTCTTAATAAATATAATATCTATAAGTATTTTGCCGAAGAAGCCGTAAGGGAACTCGATGAATTTCCTTCCGATTTTGAAGAGAAAAATATAGAAAAAGGCAGGCGCGATTTAACGGCTATGCCTTTTGTTACCATAGACGGAGAGGATGCAAAAGATTTTGACGACGCCGTTTATTTAAAGGCGTCCAAAAAAACAAATACCGCCAAACTTTACGTTGCCATAGCCGATGTTTCTTATTTCGTAAGATATGGAAGCCGCATCGATGCCGAAGCTTTTAAAAGGGGCAATTCTACATATTTTCCCGGTAGCGTTTATCCAATGCTTCCGGAAAAACTGTCGAACGGATTATGCAGTCTTCTTCCCGAGAAAAAGCGCTTTGTAATGGTTTGCGAAATGGACATAGACGTTTTGTCGGGCAGAACGGAAAATCAAAAAATATACAGAGGATTAATAAAAACTTTCGGAAGGCTGACTTATAACGAGGTGTATAATTATCTGACGGCGTTGGAGGCGAAAGACGCTCTCTCCGGGCACAAAATAAAACGGGTCAAAAACGTAGAGCTTTTTGATTCGTTAGATAAAAAACTTTCCCCCGTAAAAGATATGCTCCTCGATATGAAAAGGCTTGCAAAAACTTTAAGGGATAAAAGGACTAAAAACGGAAGTCTGGATTTTGACCCGATTAAAAGCAAAGTGGAACTTGATGAAAACAATGAACCCGTTAACGTTATTCCCGAACCGAGAAATTTTGCACATAATTTAATCGAAGATTTTATGATAACGGCAAACTGCGCCGTAGCCGAATTTATAGAAGCCAAAAAGGTTCCTTCGATTTACAGAGTACATGAGAGGCCGGATGAAGAGAAAGTTAAAGAATTTTTTAAAATATTAAAATATTTTAAAATACTTTTTGCCCACGGTTCTCTTGAAAATCCGTTAGATTACCAGAAAATGTTGAACAAACTGAAAAAAACTCCGCTGGCATCTTTTTTGGAGCAGGCTTTTTTGAGGTCGATGAGAATTGCCGTCTATTCCCCGGTTAATATTCACCACTTTGGGCTTGCCCTGAGGTCATATACCCATTTTACTTCTCCGATCAGGAGATATGCGGATTTATTGGTGCACAGAATACTTGCTTTTATTCTTTATGGGGATGACGGCGGCAGGATAGAGGCGGGACGCGGAAATATTACAGGCGATATTAAAAAAGTACCGGAATGGCTTAATGCCGAATATCTAAAGTCTGCGTCAAACATTATTTCCAGAAGAGAAAAGCTTTCTGCCGATGCCGAAAGAGAATATGTAGATTTTAAAAAGATGCAATTTTTGAAAAAAAATTCGCAGGCTGTTTATGGGGGGTTTATTACAAACGTCGTAAACTTCGGTTTTTTTGTAGATATTAAAGGATTTTTTATTCAGGGTTTTGTTCATGTTTCCACGATAGCGGATGATTATTACGAATACAGCGACGCTTCTAAAATACTTAAAGGAAGGCATACGAGAAAGATATTTAAAATGGGGGACGGAATCGACGTAAGCGTTTATTCCATAGACCTGCTTAAACGCGAGATAGACCTTAGATTTATTAAATTTTCGAAGGATAGATAAATTATGAAAATAGGCGACATAATAAGGTTCATAAGGGCTGTCAGGCGTATCAGAAAGGTGGCTTCCATATTTGCAAAGCACGGTTTTTACCATATTATTACCAATGTGGGGCTTTCTAAGGTTTTTATATTCAAAAAATATCTTAAAACTGCCTACCCGGTTGACGATTATCAAAACGTTCCTCCGGAAATCAGGCTGAGATACGCCTTGGAAGAGCTCGGACCTACTTTTATCAAGCTCGGGCAGATATTTTCCCAGGAGATCAGAACTCTGCCTTTAAAATATATCGTCGAATTAAGAAAACTTCAGGACAGTGCGCGGATTGATTTTAATACAATAGATGAAATCAAGGAAATCTTCAGAACCGAAACAGGACAGAATTTGGAAGACGTTTTTGCATCTTTTGACGAAATACCCGTCGCTTCCGCTTCCATAGCGCAGGTTCATAAGGCGGTCTTAAAAGACGGAACGGTGGTTGCGGTAAAAATAAAAAAAAGAAACGTAGATAAAATAATCAGAAACGATATAGACGTCTTATATTTTATCGTAAACATCGTAAAAGACGCGGTTAAAGAACTGCTTTATATCGACAATGCGGAAGATTTATTTAAGGAATTCAGCAGAAGCATTATATCCGAGCTTGATTTTATGGCGGAAGCCGGATATACCGAAAAGATAAGAAGGTCTAATTTAGATAAAAATATCGTAGAAATTCCAAAAATTTACTGGCAGTATTCCGCTAAAGGATTTTTAGTAGAGGATTTTATAGAAGGCATAAAAGTAAGCGATTTAGCCGAATTGTCCAAAAGAGGCTTAGATAATAAAATTATTCTTAAAATATTTCTGAACCATTTTTTTAAACAGATATTTATAATAGGATACTTTAATGCAGACCCGCATCCGGGCAATGTTTTCGTTATAGATCAGGAGAAAATAGGCATAATAGATTTCGGTTCCATAGGGATACTTACGAAAGATTTAAGAAAAAAAATTCTAAAATATTTTATAGAATTTTTCAATGCGAATTATGAAGAAGCGGCATCGCTGTTCATAGAAATATGTATGGGCGATTTAACGGACAAGGAAGAGCAGTTTTTTAAATTCGAACTTATGGAGTTTATAGAAAGCTTTTATAATAAGCCTTTCAAAGATATTTACAGTACGGAAATCCTTCTTGAAACGCTGAAAATAGGGCAGAAAAATAAATTAGTCATACCGCCCGAATTGTCTTTATTGTTTAAAGCCCTGCTCCCGATAGAATCTATAGCAAAAATGCTTGACCCCGAATTTTCTTTTGTCGGTTCCGGACTCGCGTTTTTCGACTTAGACGCATTAATAAATAAAAAGGAGAATGTAAAAGATATTAAAGAATCGTTAATGGATAAGTTAAAAAACTATAAAGATTTAATAGGAGGATTTCCTAAAAGGGCCGAAAAAATACTTAAAAAAATGTCGGAAGATAATTTTTCGATTGATTTTATCCATAAAGGATTAGAGGGTTTTATAGAAGAAATGGAAAGGTCCAGCAAAAGGCTTACAAACGGACTTTTGATTGCGTCAATAGTAGTCTCTTCGGGTATTCTTATACTCATAGGAAGCGAGTTCTCCCATTTCTATATTTTAATTATGGGTATAGCCGGCTGGGTTTTAGGATTGGTGTATATTTTCATTTTATTATTTAAGTAAAAATATTATAAAAATAACGTGGAGGCGCTGAAAAAATTGGAAGTTTTAGAAATAAACCAAACCGGCGTTAATTTAAAAAATTCCGTAATCACCATAGGCAGTTTTGACGGAATACACTTGGGGCACAGAAGACTGATGGAGATGACGAAGGACTCGGCTTCCGAGTTAAATTCGGCATCCGTCGTGCTGACATTTCATCCGCATCCGTTAAAAGTTATCCACCCCGAAACCAAAATTAATCTTATTACGACTTTCGAAAAGAAGATGGAGCTTATAGAGGAAACGGGGATAGATTATCTGATTTATATAACTTTTACGCCTGAGTTCGCAAATATGGAGCCGGAAGATTTTGTTAAAAACATTATAGTAAAGAAATTAAATCCGCTTAAAATTATAGTAGGACACGATTTTGGATTCGGGGTAAACAAATCCGGCAATATAGCTTTGCTGGAGAAGCTTTCCAAGGAGTTCGGCTTTGAGCTTGCAGTGGTAGAACCGGTAGTAATAGACAACGAGATTGTTTCCAGCACTCTTATAAGAAGATTGGTTATTATCGGAAAAGTCTGTGCCGTCAAAAGATTTTTGGGCAGGGATTACTCGGTTCACGGACGCGTCGTTAAAGGATGCGGCAGGGGCAAACAGCTTGGATTTCCTACGGCAAATATTATTCCCGAAGAGGAGTTGTTTCCAAAAGACGGCGTATATGTCACGCAGGTCAGGATAAACGACAAAACTTACGATTCCGTGACCAATGTTGGTTCCAATCCTACATTTAACGACGTTATAAGAAGAATAGAATCTTATATATTCGATTTTGATGAAGATATATACGATAAAGAAATAGAAGTTTTCTTCCTCGAGCGCCTCAGGGAAGAGATTAAATTCGATAATATAAACGAACTTGAAGCCAGAATCAGGAAAGACATAGAACTTGCAAATCTTATTCTTAAAAGAAAATATAAAAAAGCACAGCACTCATAAAAGATTTTTGATTTTTGATTAAAAGTGTAATAAGATATATACTATGATAATGCAAAAGACGAAAACTAAAAAGTTTAAAGTTTTCCTGTTAAGCGTTATTACCGGCTTAACGGTTCTAACTACCGGTTTTTTTGCATATACGGCTGTCCGGATGTTCGACGCCCTGCATTCGAAAACCTCCGACTCGATATATTACCTTAAGCAATCCGGCATGGTTTTCGTTAACGGAAATAACGGATTAAAACTCGCCTATCCTTCGTTATCGGGCGGTTTCGGCGACGTCCCTTTTGATTTTATCTTTGCCGCAGCGCTCTTATTAACCGCTGGCCTTATAATATTTACGTATATATATTTTTACAGGCTTATAGAAGCGCAGGCTAATGCCGAATCGTCTTTAAGGTCGTTAGAAAAAAATATTCTGGAAATACCTTCAACTATTATGCATGAAATTAAAGGCGGTATAAATTCCGTTTTGATTAATTCCAGAGTATTGACCGAGAAAATTAAGGATTTGGAACTAAATAAAGACGGCATCGTTAAAACAGGCAGTCTGATAGAAAGCGAAACGGCAAGGCTTGCCCAGACCATGGACGGCATGCTTAAATTTACCAAAGATTTCGATATAAATCTTGAAGAGGTTAATCTTTCAGGATTAATAGGCGAGGCATATGGAATGCTTAAAGGCGGACTTTTATCGAAAGGTATAAATTTTTCGGATTCGGTAGATAAAAATATCTGTATTAAAATGGACAAAGATTTAATGCTTCAGGTATTTAAGAATTTAATATTAAATGCGGCAGAGTCTTACGACGGCAGGAAAGGCGACATTTTAATTTACTCTTCCTATATTTTAAATAAAGTGTCTTTATCGGTGGAAGACCATGGGGCGGGAATAGAAAAAGAAGCGCTTAAAAAGATTTTCGAGCCTTTTTTTACTACGAAAAAAAAAGGAGCCGGACTTGGTCTTGCATTAACCAAAAGAATCGTAGACGCCCACGGATTTAATATAAATATCGAGTCGCACAAAGGACTTGGAACTAAGATTTCCGTTGTAATGAAAGACTTGTAATAATTAAAAATGAACGAGCCTTCCCAAAAACCTGCAACTATATTAATAGTAGAAGACGATGCTGCCTCACGAAACGGACTTTTTGAATATCTTACGCTTAAAGGGCACAAAGTTTTTGAAGCCGACCGCCTTCAAGCGGCATTTAAAGCATTAGATTATATAAATTCAGGCAGTAAAGATAAAATAGATATTATTGTTACGGACCTTAAACTTCCCGACGGAACAGGATTAGATTTATTAAAAGCGATAAAAGGCGGCAAGGTTCAAACTTCCGACGTTATAGTAACGACCGGTTTTAGTTCGGTAAAAACAGCGGTTGAAGCTATAAAACTCGGGGCATACGATTATATTACAAAACCGGTAAACTTAGACGAGCTTGAACTCATAATTAAGCGGATAATATCTAATAAAAGCCTTATCGATGAATTGAATATTCTTAAAAATAGGCTTGATGAAAAATTTAATTTCGGCAATCTTATAACATCCTCTCGCAAAATGACCGCTATCGTCGATACCGCTATTGCTGTTTCCGGCACCAATTCTACCGTGCTTATAGAAGGAGAATCAGGAACGGGCAAAGAACTCCTAGCAAACATTATAGTTAATAATTCCCGGAGGAAAAATAAGCCGTTTATTAAAGTAAACTGCGCCGCTCTTTCGGAAACTATTTTAGAAAGCGAGCTTTTCGGGCATGAGAAAGGGGCATATACGGGAGCGGATTCTTTATATAAAGGAAGATTCGAGATGGCTGACGGCGGCACTATTTTTCTCGACGAGATAGGGGAGATTTCTTTGAAAACGCAGTCTAAAATATTGCGGGTATTGCAGGAAAAAGAGTTTGAAAGAGTCGGAGGGAATAAAACCATTAAGATAGACATAAGAATTATAGCAGCATCACAGGACATAGAAAAAAAGGTTTCGAGAGGTGAATTTAGGCAGGATTTGTATTACAGGCTTAACGTAATAAACTTAAGGCTCATACCTCTGAGGGAAAGAAAAGAGGATATCACGGTTCTTATAAGGCGGTTTTTAGAGGATTTTTCAGGCGAAAACGGTAAAAACGTTACCGGTATAAGCAAGGAGGCGTTAGATTTTTTATTAAGCTACGATTACCCGGGCAACGTAAGAGAACTTAAAAATATCATAGAGTATATGACGGCTGTTTCAAAAGGCGGCATCGCCGATGAATCTCTGCTCCCCGGCTATTTAAAAGAAAAATATTCGGAAAAAAAGGAAAAAAAGGGGTCAGATTTAAAATCTGACCCCTTTTTTTCTAAATCCGGCGGGGACGATTTTATCAAAATACCTTTTGGAACTGCTATGGAAGACGCCGAAAACATTATTATACAGAAAACATTGCAAATGAATGGTTTTAATAAAGTTAAAACTGCAAACGACCTGAAAATAGGCTTAAAAACGATTTACAGAAAATTAGAAAAATTTTAATCTCCCGTTTTTATTTTTATTATGTACCGTTCAACCTCTTTTGTTTTCTTGATTTTATATGATTTTTCAAGGTATTCCAGAGCTTTTCTATAGTTTTTCAGCATAAAATAATCCATACCCGTATGTTTTAATACGGTTGCCGATCTGCCGAGTTTTTTAAGCGCGGATATAAATAATTTCAGTGCCTTTGCGTATTTTTTTTCCCGGTAGTACACGAAACCGAGGCTGTCAAGAATAAAAGAAGAGGATTTATCGTAAGATAAAGCCTCTTTTATAAGCATTTCCGCCTTTTTTAAGTTTTTATTTTTTACGGCGAGATAATACCCTATATAGTTAAGTGCGTCGGCATCGTAAGGGTTTATTTTTAAAATCTTTTTCATCGCGGCATAAGCTTTTCCGTCTTTTTTTAACTCGTGGTACGCCGAGCCTAATTCATATAAAAGGGCGGTATTACCATGAAATTTTAATAATCCCTTTTTTACTGTATATTCCGACATCCGGTAATCTTTTATCTCCGCTAGGGCGATAGCCGAAAAATAATAAAACTTTAGATTTTTATTTATTTTCTTGTCGGAAAGCATTTCCGATATAATACTTTCGACGGATTTCCGGTATTTAATATTTCCGGTTTTTTTATAGCCGCTTATGTATATTTCTATTTCTTGAAGTTTAGCGTCTATATAATGCCTTCCGGGTTTAAGCTTATTTAAATAAAACAGCTCCTTTTTATAATTTTTCTGTAGCGCATAGGATATGCCTATGAAAAAATAGGCGTTGTTTATTAATCTTGGATTGTCTTTTGAATTTTCGGTAATGCCGATAAAATTTAAAAAATGTTTTCTGGACGCCCGGTAGTTTTTTATAGCGTATTCGAGTATCGCCGACTGATAAATCGCGGTTTTAGAATAAGGATTGATTTTGAGGTATTTATCGAAAACGTTTATAGCCTTTTTTTCCCTGCCGGTAAGAATATAAACAGCGGCAAGCCTAAAGTATGCTTTTTTAAAATAAGGGTCTATATTTATAAGGCCTATAAGATTTCGTTCTGCTTTTTTCTTTTTATTTTGAGCTATATATATTTTCGACAACAAATAATATGCATTTATATTGCCGGGAGCGTTTAATTTTATTATGTTCAGATAAAATGCCGCCGTCTTTAAATCTTTTTTGTAAATATAGAGATTGGAAAGGAATAAAAGCGTTTTAAGATTATAAGGATTTTTTTGCAGAATATGTTTAAGGATGCCGGTGGATTGTTTGATATTGCCTTGATTTGCCGTTATTTTAGCTTTCAGGATTAAATATTTAATTTCCGTTTTTGTGAGCCGGTTTTTTATATTTTGCGGCGTCAGGCTTAGAGCGAGGTTTATATGCTTTAAGGATTTTTGATATTCCCTGTTTTTAAAATATAATGCCGCAAGAATATAATTAAAATACGAATTCTTAAGTAAATTTGCAGACCCTTTTTTGAAATATTTAACCGCATTAGGATAATCCCCATTGTAATAATAGATAAAACCGACGGCGGTATCAAAAGTCGGGGCTGTTTTTAATTGAATATTTTTTACGGTGATAGAATTTGCTTTTCCCTGTAAAACCGCAAAAAATATCAAAAAAAATATCAAAGCCAATGAGGCCTTAAAAATTTTCACAGGTTTTTCGTGAGCAGTATGAAAAATTCCGTATTCCCCTTTTTCCCTTTTATGCATGATTTTTTTACTCCGATAACGGTAAGATTTAAATTTTTTGAAAAATCTATTATTTTATTTATAATTGATTCGTATATGCCCGTATCTTTTATTATCCCCTTCTTTAGAATGCTTTTATTTTCCGTTTCGAACTGCGGCTTTATCAGCAAAAGCATTAATCCCTGCTTTTTGATAAATTTTAAAATATATGGAAGAACTTTGGTAAGCGATATGAAAGAGGCATCGCAAACGGCAAGGTCAAGTTCTTCCCCTATATCTTCAAATGTTAAATATTTTATATTTATATTCTCCAAATTTTTAATTTTTGGATTATTTCTTAAGGAATAATGAAGCTGACCGTAGCCTACGTCTATGCAGTAAACAAAGTCTGCTCCTTCTTTTAAAAGGCAGTCCGTAAATCCTCCGGTCGAAGCGCCTATATCTATAACCCTTTTTGATTTGACGTCCAGATTAAAATCGGCTAATGCCCCTTTTAGCTTCAATCCGCCTCGAGATACGTAAGGATTTAATTCTTTTATTGTTATTACGCTGTTCGGATCTACCGGAGTTCCTGATTTTGTGCATACAAAACCGTTTACGGAAACCATACCCTCCATTATTAACGACGATGCTTTTGTTCTCGTTAAATTGAATGCTAAAGAGGTATCAGAAAGAAGAACATCCAACCTTATTTTTTTCACTGTTTATAATAAAAAATCCGTTGACGGAATCAGATAATTTTTCCTTAGAGAATCCCGAAATGGCGAGAAGTTCGCTGCGGGAGCCGTGTTCGATATAATTATTTTCCAGAGATACTATTTTATATTCTAAACCGGCTAAGAGCGTATCCCTGCTTAAGACCGTCAGGAGTTTTGCTCCAAAACCCGAAAATTCGACGTTTTCTTCAACCGTCATAATCTTTTTTGCGGCTTTTATTTTTGTAATTAATTCCAAGGAAACAGGGGATATAAATCTTGCGTCTATAAGGCCTATTTTTTGTTCTTCTTCCATGATACCTTCGTTTATTTCCGTCAGTATATTTTTTAATATTCCGGTATGTGGGGCGCCGATGCTTATTACGAAGTTTTGGATAGAGTCTATTAAAATTTCGAATTCCCCTTCGCTTATAACAGGAACGGTTTTTTCTTCCGGAATACTGAAATAGGGAATTTCTACTTTTGGATACCTTATAGCGACAGGTTTGTTATAAGAAACCGAGCTTTTAATCATCCGCATAAGTTCATATTCGTTGCGCGGAGACATAAAAACCAGGTTTGGTATAAAATTTAAAAACGATATGTCGAATATTCCCTGATGGGTGGCGCCGTCTTCTCCTGCAATACCTGCCCTGTCTATGCAAAATACGACGGGGAGGTTCTGGAGGCATATGTCATGAATTATCTGGTCTAAAGAACGTTGAAGAAAAGTCGAATATATAAATACGAAAGGTCTCAAAGCATTAGCTGCGGCCCCCGCCGCAAACACAGCCGCATGTTCTTCGGCTATTCCGACGTCGAAGAATCTGTCCGGAAATGCCTTTGAAAATTTGGAAAGACCTGTTCCGTCAGGCATTGCCGCCGTAACCGCTATTATTTTAGCGTTATTTTTGGCGATATTCATAAGAAAGTCTGAAGCGGTTTCGCCGTAAGAGATATTGCCAGATTTTTTCAGGGTCAATCCGGTGTTTTTGTCGAAAGCGGAAATTCCGTGAAAAATAGAGGGATTTTTTTCCGATGGCTCGTATCCTTTCCCTTTTTTAGTAATAACGTGCAGAAGGATAGGCTTTTTTATCTTTTTTATATTTTCGAAAGAGTCCAAAAGATAGGGTATATTGTGTCCGTCTATAGGGCCGATATATGTAAAGCCGAGTTCTTCGAATATGATGCCCGGCCCTATGAGATTTTTGAAAGATTCCTCGAATTTCGAAACAAGCCTCGCCATTTGAGAGCCGAATAAGGGGATAGAGTTAAGCATTTTTTCGGCTTCTTTCCTAAGTCCCTGATAAAAATTTCCGCTCATTATTTTGTTGAGATAATTGGAAATAGCCCCGACGTTTTTAGATATAGACATTTCATTATCGTTTAAAATAACGATAATGTCTTTTTTAAGGGAGCCGGCATTATTCAAGCCCTCAAGCGCCAGTCCGTTGGATATAGATGCGTCTCCTATAACGGCTATAATCCTGGCGCTGCCGTTAACGCCGTTTTCGTTATTTAAATCCTTTGCGGCGCTCATACCGAGAGCCGCGGAGATAGATGTTCCGGCGTGTCCTGTTCCAAAGTGGTCGTATCTGCTTTCGCCGATAGACGGGAAGCCGGATATTCCTCCTAATTTTCTGAGGGTATGGAATTTTTCTTTCCTGCCGGTAAGAATTTTATACGGATAAGACTGGTGTCCGACGTCCCATATTATTTTATCGGCATCTTCTATGTCGAACGATTTTAAAATTGCGATTGTAAGTTCCACGACCCCGAGGCTGGAAGCGATATGCCCGCCGTTTTTTGAACAGACGGATATAATTTCTTCCCTCAGTTCGCCCGCAAGCGTTTCGAGCTCTTCAATCCGTAACGTTTTGAGGTCGTTCGGGTTTTTTATTTTTTCTAATATCATTATCCGTATTTATTTTTTCTAATTTATCCTGTCCGTAAGATAGTTTATTAACTCTATGAACATACCGGTTTCTGCTCCGGTCTTTTCTAAGTGCGCCATTGCTTTTTCATTGTATTCTTTAATTAATTCGCGGGTCTTTTCAAGTCCTATATTTTCTGC
Organism: bacterium; assembly: GCA_021812245.1. Lineage (GTDB taxonomy): Bacteria > SZUA-79 > SZUA-79 > Acidulodesulfobacterales > Acidulodesulfobacteraceae > Acidulodesulfobacterium_A. Next base: position 12,065 of record JAKAOK010000026.1, read on the forward strand.
CATCGTAAGCTTATTGTTCGTTTTGTCTATACCCGCCGTTTTTCCTAAAATTTCTTTATTTCCGGTAATTCCCAGAACATCGTCAACGGCTTGGAAAGCAAGTCCGATATAGCAGCCGAATTTTCTGAATTCCGATACTACCCGTTCGTCCTTGCCGGATAATATTGCCCCTGCAGCGCAAGCCGAAGCTATAAGGCTCGCCGTTTTTTTTTCGTTTATATATTCAATTTTTTCCGGTTCTAAAGATTCGCCGAAAGAGTTGACGTCGTGAAACTGTCCTTCTACAAGTCCGCCGGCGCCGGCAGCGCAGGAAAGTTCCCTTATGGTTTCTATAATTTTTACGGGGTCGAATTCTCCGACGTAATCTTTGTCCGAAAGCATAACGAAAGCTTCGGCAAGCAGGGCGTCTCCGGCAAGTATTGCCGTAGCTTCCCCGAATACTATATGGTTTGTGGGCTTTCCCCTTCTCAAGTTGTCGTTGTCCATAGAAGGGAGGTCGTCGTGTATCAAGGAATAGGAATGTATTAGTTCAAGCGAGGAAGCGAAAGGGAGCAGTTTTTTTTTATCCGAAAAACCCAGACTTTCGGCGGCAAGCAAAAGAATTATAGGCCTTATTCTTTTGCCGGGCATAGCCAGAGTGTAAAGCATAGCGTCCGCGAGAGAAAATTTATTATGAGGAAATTTTTTATCGTAACCCTTTTTAATAAAATGGGCATTTATGAAGTCGTCGATTAATTGTTTGCCGGTTTCTATATACGGCGCTAAGTCGTTCATATATTTAGAGGCTCGGTATTTAGAGAAGGAATGCCGTTACCCTCGTTTTTTGCGCTTAATTCCTCTACCCTTTTTTCGGCGGAGTCCAGCTTTTTAATGAGATAATCCGAATATTTTATTCCTTCTTCGTAAAGCGTTATAGATTCGTCGAGTCCGAGGTCTCCTTTTTCAAGGCTTAAAACATTTTCTTCTAATTTTTTGACGGCTTCCTCGAATGTTAAGTCATTTAAATTTTTTTCTTTTGCGTCCATAAAATAATTATAAAATAAACGAAAAAAATTATCAATATCAACATTAGACCCCAAATCCCGATTTAGAAATTTTTATATATGAATTACCTGAATTACTTAATAATGTCATTGCGAGCGCAGTGGACGAAGTCCACTGCGCTCGCAATGACGGAATATTAGAATTTATTAAATATTTTCTAAATCGGGATTTGGGTTAGATAAAAAATATATTGAAAAAAATATATCCATTTTGTATTATTAAATTAATATTAATTTTTTAAATAAGAAAAAAAGGGGAAGGTAAACTATTGTGGTAAATTTAAATTCTATTTTGACGTTTAAAGATATTTTTATCTATCGGTAGTCGTATTAGGCGTATTGATAATGTTTATGAATATGATTGTAGCGGCTTCTCTGAAAAATAAGATAAACCGACCCCGGCAGATGGCTTACGATAATGTGGGTTTTTATTTTTTTTTCTTTTTGGCGGAAACAGGCGCATTTTTCTTTATTTCGTCTCTTAATAACATAAATTTATCCTAATTTTCTCATAGGAGCGGTTTTGTTTTTCGGTTCGGTATTCATGGGCGTAGTTAACGGGTTTATATTTCATTTAATCAGGGAATTAGAAATCCACGAATAAAAAAATTAATATAATAAAAATAAGGTCATTATCATGGATGTAAAAGGCAATATAACGAACTTAGAACTTCTTGACGTATTAAAATTCTTAGAAATTTCAAAAAAAACAGGAATATTAAACCTACGGTTCGAAAATTTTGCGGCAAAGCTTTTTATAAAAGACGGAATGTTATATTTTCTTTCCATTTCCGATAATAATATCCTCGAAAAATTAGCGGTTAAACTGCTTGACATGAGCAAACAGGATTATCTGCAGATGCTTGAAAAATACCGGACATATTATAAAACTACCGCCGGCTTCGATATATATTTTTTTAAATCCGAAGCGATATCTAAATCAAAAGAACATGAATTTACCTCCAGCTATATATCCGAAACCCTGAATTATATACTTTTTTTAACGAACGGAGAATTTGCTTTCGACGAAAAACCCCTACCCGATATTATTAATTTCGCAACTCCCATGAATTTATCGCCTATTTTGGCGGATTGCAAGAAAAGGCGCGACGAGCTGGCTGTGATGACTAAGGTTATTCCGTCAAAAAATTATATCCCCATAGTAATAACAAACAGAAGCGGCAACATCAGGCCGCTGTCCCTTACTCCTTCGATATGGAACGTTCTTTCACTGGTTGACGGCAAAAGAAACGTTAACCAGATTCTCTCTTTGACCGTAGAAAATGATTTCTTCGTTTTAAAAACTCTTTATAATTTATTGCAAAGCGGCTATATCAAGCTTGATCCTCCGTATAGCGAACCGTTCAAAGGCGCAGATTTAGTCAATTCGGTTAAAAAGATATTAAAAGAACAGCTTGGCAGTAAAGCAGACAAAGTACCGGTCGATTTTAATATTCTAAGCAAAGGGGATAAGCAGTCTTTAACGAAAGCGATTCAGGATATAGAAAGATATGTCTATATGTTTATCGACGACAAAAAAGCCGCCAAAATAGACTACTTGTTAAAACAATTGCTGATGGGCGCTTGATATGAAAGAACAAAAGGATATCCGTCTTTTTGCTCCGCCTTATTTAGCCGGCATTTTCGGTTATAATATAAAGTATTCCCTTTCTCCGCTGCTGCATAACTCTATTAATAAAATCCTCAACACAAACTTATGTTACGGCATGTTCGACGTTCCTCCCGAAAAATTTGCCGCCGCATTTAACGGTTTTAAGGCTCTCGGCATGAAAGGCGCAAATATCACGCAGCCATATAAAACAGAAGTTTTAAAGTATGTCGGCTCTTTAAGCGGAGAGGCTGAAACCGTGGGAGCCGTAAATACGGTCAATCTGGAAAAGGACGGCGGTTACCGCGGATATAATACCGACATAACCGGGTTTGTTGAAGCCGTAAATTATGAATTTAAGGAAAATTTAAACGGCAAGAGCGTGATTCTTCTTGGGGCGGGAGGTGCTTCGAGAGCGGTGCTTTATGCTTTAATAAGAGAGGGCGCTAAAGATATCTTAATAATTAACCGCAGCGTAAACAATGCCGATAAACTTAAAAAAGAAGCCTATTTATGGAAGACGTTTCTAAAATCGCACTCAGAAATTTTATGTTCCGGTTTTAATTTAAGCGCAGTTTCAAAAAGTATTTTATCGAAAAATTGGAATATTATTGTCAATACTGTAACGCCTTCGGATGAAAGCGGCAGACTCATTAATAATCTATTCATCGGTTTAAAAGAATTTAGGGGCGGCTTCTTTTTATTTGATATTTCTTATTCTTCAAAGTCTTCCGGTTTTTTAAACATTCTGGAGGAAAAATCGCTGAAACGCGCGAACGGGTTGTCTATGCTGTTATTTCAGGCTGTCGAAAGTTTTTATATCTGGACGGGGAAAAGAACTGATTTTAATACTATTAAGGAAGTTTTAAGCGATATATTTTAAAAATCTTCGATTTTATGATAAAATTAAATAAGCAATATCTATGAACATTTAAAAAAAGTTATTATAAGGGATTTGGATGAATAACGACTTCTTGCCATCGCCTAATTTTACTAACGACAAATTAGGCGATATATTATTAAAGCACGGCGTTGCAAAAAAAGACGACATATCGAACGCCCTGCTGATACAGGAAAGAATAAGGTCGGGAATAACTAAAGGCGAAAAGCTAAAAGACGTTAAGCTCGGCGAAATTCTGTTAAAAAACGGTATTATAACCGCCCCCGAATTAAATATGGCTCTCGAAGAGCAGAAGCGCGTCGGCGGGAGTGTAAAAAGACAGCTTACGAAACTCGGTTTTATTAAAGATTCCGATCTGGTTTCTTTTCTTTCTAAAGAGTTCGGTGCCGCAACCGTTAATCTGCTCGAAGGTGAGATTCCCGAAAGCGTAATAAAACTTATCCCTCCCGACTTGGCGGTCAAGCTTCAGGTAGTTCCCTTTAAAAGGCAGGGTAATACAATGTATCTTGCGGTATCCGACCCTACAAGAGTCGAGGCATTAGACGACATAAAATTTTTAACGGGCTTGAATATCGAAATAGTCGTTGCGTCGGAAAACGAAATCGCCTCTGCATTATCTAAATATTATAACGCATCTAGCATTCTTACCGAAAACAAAGATTATCTAAATTCCATCGCTATCGAGGAAACCAATGAGGAAGTCGATATATCCGAACTTCAAAGGTCGTCCTCCGAACAGCCTATTATAAAATTCGTCAATAAGGTTCTTTTGGATGCGGTTAAAATCAGCGCAAGCGATATCCATATAGAGCCTTATGAATCCATCGTCAGGGTGAGATATCGCATGGACGGAAAATTGATAGAGCAGATGAAAATACCGGGGCAGTTGAAAAATCCTATAATTTCGAGATTAAAAATAATGTCGCAGATGGATATAGCAGAAAGGAGACTGCCGCAGGACGGGCGCATTAAGGCAAGAATGGATAATAAAGAAGTCGATATGAGGGTATCGTGCCTTCCGACCCTTTTCGGGGAAAAAATTGTTATCAGGGTGCTAGATAAATCCAATCTTCAGCTCGATATGAGAAAATTGGGGTTTTCCGAAGAGCAGTTGAAAGATTTTAAAACGGCTATACACAGGCCTTACGGAATGATTCTCGTAACCGGTCCCACGGGTTCCGGCAAAACTACTACCTTATACAGCGCGCTTTCGGAGGTAAACAGGCCGGACGTAAACATCTCGACTGCCGAAGACCCTGTGGAATATAATATTCAGGGAATTAATCAGGTTCTTGTCAACGAAGAAATCGGTTTAACGTTTGCTTCCGCATTAAGGTCTTTTCTAAGGCAGGATCCTGATATTATAATGGTCGGCGAAATAAGAGATTTAGAAACCGCCGAGATTGCAATAAAGGCGGCGCTTACCGGGCATCTGGTCCTTTCGACTATTCATACCAATAACGCGTCGTCCACGATATCCAGACTTATCAATATGAAAGTAGAGCCGTTTCTTGTAGCTTCGAGTTTGAATTTAGTTATCGCACAGAGGCTTATAAGAAAATTATGCGCCGAATGCAAAGAACCCTATTATGCCGACGTTAACGCTATGGCTAAATTAGGATTTACAAACGCCGAAATTGCCGGAAAGCGTTTTTATAAAGCGAAAGGCTGTGCGGCGTGCAATAAAACCGGCTATAAAGGGAGAATCGCGATATACGAAGTTCTTAACGTCGGAGACGACGTTAAGAACAAAATTTATGAAAACGCCAACGAATTTGAAATACAAAGGGTTGCGGTAAATCATGGAATGAAGCCGTTAAAAGAATCCGCTAAAGAAAGGTTTTTAGAGGGAATTACTTCGCTGGAAGAAATTATTCAGTATTTAGACGAAAAGACCATTGACATTCAAACTTGACGTAAAATTTTATTTATATTGCATATTTGCATATTGCCCGTAAAAAATATTAAAAGGAGTCTTATATGCCGTCAGTCGCCGATTTATTAAAAACAACCGTGGACCAGGGAGCCTCGGATCTTCATATAGCAGCCGGAACGCCGCCGCAAATAAGGCTCAGGGGTTCTCTTGTCCCTCTTAATTTTCCGGCACTTGCTCCTTCCGATACGCAGGGTCTTTGTTACAGCGTTATTACGGATTTACAGAAGAAAAAGTTCGAAGAAACGCATGAACTGGATTTTTCTTTCAGTCAGAAAGGTGTTTCAAGGTTCAGAGGCAATTTATATTACGACAGGGGCGCAGTCGCAGGGGCTTTCAGAGTTATACCCCATGAGATTCCTTCCATAGATTTACTTGGTCTTCCACCTATGATAAGGGAAATTATCAAATCGCCCCGTGGACTCGTACTGGTAACAGGACCCACCGGTTCCGGCAAAACAACCACCCTTGCTTCGATGATAGATGAAATAAATCAGACCAGGCATGAACATATAATCACTATAGAAGACCCGATAGAATATGTCTTTCCGCACAAAGGATGTCTTGTTAACCAGAGGGAGATAGGTCAGGATTCGAGCAGTTTTTCGGAGGCGTTAAGGCATATATTAAGAGAAGACCCCGATGTAGTTCTTGTCGGTGAAATAAGAGATATGGAAACTATGGAAGCCGCTCTCACTATTGCCGAGACGGGACATCTTACTTTTGGGACGCTTCATACGAATTCCGCCGTTCAAACTATAAGCAGAGTTATAGATATATTTCCTCCGAATCAGCAGCCGGAAGTAAGGTCATCCCTTTCCTTATCTCTTGTCGCGGTTCTGTCGCAAACGCTTATCCCGAGGATAGATACTGCCGGCAGAGTGCTGGCGGCGGAATTGATGATACCTAATGCCGCTATCAGAAATTTGATAAGAGAAAATAAAATTCATCAGATTTATTCCCAGCTTCAGCTCGGACAAGAAAAGTTCGGAATGCAGACGTTGAATCAGGCTCTGGCATCGCTCGTAAATAAAAAAATAATAAGCGAAGAAGATGCATACAACAGATCGTCAGACATAGAAGAATTAAAGCAGGCTATAAGCTCCGGCGTTATGTCAAAGGGCGGATTAACCGGAAATACCGGAACTTCGGCTTCAAATAAAGCCGGACAAAATTCTACGGGTTCCATGGCCGGCAAACCGGATATAGGCGTAGATAAGCCCTTTTCGGGAATAGATTTCGGCAATTTATAATCGGAGGCATTGAAATGGCTGTTTATCAATGGCAAGGAAAAAAACATACGGGGGAGTATTTAAGAGGTGAAATTACCGCCGAAAATTATGAACAGGTAATCGAAGAGATAAGAAAAAAAGACATATATCCTATAAGCGTTAAAAAAAAGAGCGAATTTTTCACGTTAAGTCTCCGTGGAACAAAAGAAATAAGTCCCAATACTAAAATAAGCGATAACAATCTTATAGTATTTACCAGACAGTTCTCTTCTCTGATAGAATCTGGAGTGCCTATACTCCAAGGTTTGTCTATAATGATAGAGCAGCAGAAGAATAAAGAATTAAAAGGCATTTTGACAAAAATAAGGGAAGGGATAGAGAGCGGGGCGTCTTTGTCGGACAGCCTTAGAAAATTTCCTAAAGTTTTTAACGATTTATACGTCAATCTTGTCGAATCCGGCGAAAAAGGCGGAGTTTTAGACAGGGTTTTCAAAAGGCTTTCGGTATATTTCGAGAAAATATTAAAACTAAAAAGAAAGATTAAAGGGGCAATGATATATCCTATAGTAGTTTTGAGCGTTGCAATCGGAGTTATCGTTATTCTTATGACCTTCGTTATCCCAGTATTTGCAAATCTGTTTTCAAGCGTGGGAGCAAAACTGCCTGCTCTCACCAGAGACGTTATAGGTTTTTCCGATTTTATGAGGGCTTATATACTATATATAATAATTGTGTTAGGGGTGCTTATATTTGCCCTAAAGGTTTATAATAAAAAAGAAAGCGGAAAGAGAAATATCGACAGAATCATACTTAAAATACCGGTCGTAGGAATACTGCTTAAAAAGGTCGCTATAGCAAGATTCGCAAGAACCCTTTCTACTATGGTAGAAAGCGGAGTGCCTATACTTGCCGGACTTGCCATCGTTTCTAAAACCAGCGGCAATAAAATTATAGAGGAATCTTTGATGCAGACGAAAGAAGACGTTTCTTCGGGTTCGCCTTTAAGCACCGCTTTGAATAAAACCAAACTTTTCCCTCCTCTCGTTATTCAGATGGTTATGGTCGGAGAAAAAACCGGAAACCTTGACGCAATGCTTGCCAAAGTCGCCGATTACTACGACGAGGAAGTCGATAACGCTGTTAACAACTTGACGCAGATGCTGGAGCCGGCGTTAATAATATTTCTCGGCGTAGTCGTAGGAACGCTTGTCGTCGCGATGTATCTTCCGATATTCAATCTCGGAAAAGCTATTAAGGGATGAAGAACGATAATAAAAGCGTTTACAGAGATATATACAATAAGATAAGATTTACGATAATTTTCAGAATCCTCGCCTTTTCCGTAATTATTCTCGCCTATATACTGATTAATTTTAAAAATATAATCCGCTACTCAGCTTTTGTTTACTTGTTTATAGCTTCAGCAATAGTACTAACCTTAATTTATTATGTAATTCTGGCTTATCTCAAAAAAAAAGAAAATTATCGGTTTTTGGTATATTTCGGTTTTGCCCAGCTGTTTGCCGATTTTATTTTTATATCTTTTATAGTTTTATTTAACGGGGGTTTAAACGATAAATTTATTTTTTTATATTATTTATTAATATTAATTTCCGGGTTTATTTTTTTAAGAGCAGGAGTAATGATACTTGGCATAGCATCTGCCATAGTTATCGGACTGTCGGCGGATTTGCAGTACTATTTCGATATAGGGTACCACTCCTACTTTTTATATAATCCGGATAAACTGTTATTCATAACAAGCACGAATATACTTGGAGTTTTAATATTCAGCTGGCTTCTGTATCATTTTTCCGGAGAGCTGGGTATGCTGAGCGATACGATTGTCGAAAGGGATGAATTTATAAAAAGTTCGCAAAATTTTAACAGGGAATTGTTTAACAGCTTTTCGCAGGGAATTATAGTTCTCGACGAAGACTACTCGGTTATTTTTTTGAACGGCGCCGCAATAGGGATGCTTAGTTTAAATTCCGTCGAAGTTGATTTTAAAAATAAATCCGGCATTCTGCATAAATTTAACGTCAAAATATCCGATATTTTTGAGAACTTTCCTATAGATTTATTAGAAATAAAAGAAAAACCGGATAATTCAGTTCAAGAAGCAAATCCGGAAAATAATCTAAAACGGTTCGAATTAAAACATAAAAATATGATTTTAGGGTTTGGGATGACTAAACTGGAAAGCGGCAGACATAAAATAGGCAGATATATCTTATTATTCAGAGATATAACGTATATAAAACAGTTGGAATTAGAGTCTAAGATTAACGAGGGGCTGGCGACGGCGGGCAAACTTGCCGGATGGCTTGCACACGAAATAAGGAACCCGCTTTCGGCTATAAATACGTCTATTTATGTTTTAAGTTCGGAAAATATGGACCGCAAAGAAGACGATTACGGCAGGCTGATAGGCATTATAGCGACCGAAGTCCATAAATTGGATAATCTGGTAAGCGATTTTTTAGGTTTTGTAAAAATAAAGTCTAAAACTATGGACGGGAACGGAAATTTTGAAAAATTCAACCTGTTTTTATTTTTAGAAGAGTTAGTATTAAGGTATTCCCTTAACGCAATCAAAATACATAATAGCGTCGGCAGAAACGCGGAAATATTCTCGGAAAAAAGCAGAATCGGACAAGTACTTGCAAATATAATTCAAAATGCCGTACAATCTATAGAAAGAAAGCCGGTCGGCGTTAAAAACGGCACGCTGGAAACAGGAATTATAAGAGTAGGCTCGAAGAAAATAAAAAAAGGCGCGGATAAAAATTATATTTCGATAAGCGTTTCGGATAACGGAGAAGGGATGGACGATTTTACCTTGAAAAATGCATTCAAGCCGCTTTTTACTACTAAAGAAAACGGTTTTGGATTAGGGCTGTCTATAGTTTATTCCATAACGGAAAGCTTGGGCGGAGAAGCGAGCATAATCAGCAGGGCAGGCAGGGGAACTTTAATAAAAATAAACATACCGGCTTAATTTAATTTTTAAATGGAAAATAAACCTAAAATATTAATAATAGACGACGAAAAATCTATTCTTGAATCGTTAGCTATACTTCTTAAACTGGAAGGATACGATATTTTTACCGCCGAAAACGTAAGTTCGGCAGTAAAGCTTATCGACGAAAAAAATTTTAATTTGATTATATCGGATGTTAAGATGCCCGAAATGTCGGGCATAGATTTCATAAAATATTTCAGGAGCGAGAGAGCGGATTTTATCTCAAAATATAAGCAGGTTCCGGTTATATTAATGACGGCGTATTCGGATATTAAAACCGGTATAGAAGCAATAAAATTAGGAGCATTCGATTATTTGACGAAGCCTTTCGACAATGAGGAATTTAAAATTACCGTCAAAAGAGCATTAGACTATTTTTCAGTTTTTAACGAATTAAATAATCTGAAATCCGCTCGTCTTCCCGCAGGCGAAATAAAAGGGGTTTCTAAAACGATAAGAAATATCATAAGCGAGATATCCCGCATTTCTTTAGCCTTTAATAATATTCTTATTACCGGAGAATCTGGAACCGGAAAAGAGCTTGCCGCGAGGTTGGTTTATGAAATTTATTCCAAAAATTCCGGCAGCCTGAAAAATATTCCTTTCGTGCCGGTTAATATTGCCGCTATTCCGGATAATCTCATAGAAAGCGAACTGTTCGGTTATGTTAAAGGGGCATTTACCGGTGCGGAAACCGATAAAATGGGATTGATAAAATATGCGGACGGAGGAATCCTTTTTTTAGACGAAATAGGCGACCTGCCTATGCAGGCGCAGGTTAAATTATTAAGAGTTTTACAGGAAAAGGTATATAGAAAATTAGGCTCAAATATGGAAGAGTCCGCGGGGATTAAGATAATAGCCGCTACGAACAAGGATTTGGGCGTATTAATATCTGCCGGAAAATTCAGGGACGATTTATATTACAGGTTAAACACCATAAATATCGAGATGCCTCCGCTCAGGGAGCATAAAGAAGATATTCCCGTGCTTATTTCTTATTTTATAAAAAAGTTTTCAAAGACTATAAGTTCTATTTCTCAGCAGGCGCTGTCCACCCTTATGGATTACGGTTATCCGGGAAATACCAGGGAGCTCGAAAATTTTATCGAAAGAGCCTGTATTTACTGCGAAGGCGGCTATACGTCCGGCGTTGCGGATACGCCGAAAG
>JAKAOK010000027.1 GCA_021812245.1 bacterium
GTATCGACGAGGTTTTCGACGTAGAACTGCTTCAGATGCGGTTTTTCTTTTGCATAGCTTACGCAGTCGTATCTTACGTTATCTAACGAAACAAGCAGGACTTTGGAACCGCCGCTATCTTGCATATATTATTATATCTATCCCCTTCGCCTATTTAGTTTTTAATTAATTTAATTATATAATCAAACTATAAATTTGTAAATATACCCTGAAATTTGCCGATTGAAAATTTATTTTCTGGATTCCTGCTTACGCAGGAATGACTTTGCTATAATTTAACTTTTCACCCAATGAGTGTCATTCCTGCGTAAGCAGGAATCCAGTGTCCATATAATTTTAAAGCCATTTTAACAGTCTCTATCGGCAAATTAAAGTTTCACGTGAAACTTTATTCAAATATTATGGTTTTATTATCATGTTCTAATATCCTGTCTTCCGTAAAGAGCTTGACGGCTTTTGCAAGAACTAATTTTTCGACGATTTTACCTTTTCTTTTTATTTCGTTTATATCGTCTCCATGGTCTATCCTTATGATATCCTGTTCTATAATAGGTCCGTCGTCTAATTTTTCGTTTACGAAATGCGCCGTAGCCCCAACTAACTTTACGCCTTTTTGATAAGCCTGGATGTAAGGTTTTGCGCCGGGAAACGACGGCAGGAAAGAATGATGTATGTTGATTATTTTTTGGTGGAAAGAATTAATAAAGTTCTCTGATAAAACTCTCATATATTTTGCAAGTATTACAAAATCTATTTCTAAATTTAATCTTTTGAATTCTCTTTTTATAAATTCTTCCTGACGAGACGGATTATCCTTATAAGGGGCATATATAAACGGTATGCCGTAAGATTCCGCAACGGGCAGTAAAATATTATGATTTGATACGATGCAAATAATATCAAAAAATAAGCCGCCTGAGCTTTTTTGCCACAAGAGTTCATACAGGCAGTGGTCTTCTTTTGAAACGAATACCGCCGCTTTTTTCTTTACCGAAGTATCCGTTAGTTTAAATTCGGCATTAAAAACCGAGGAAAATTCGGCTAATTTTTGATTTATATTATGTAACCCCTGAGGACTTTCCGGTTCAAAAACGATACGCATAAAAAAGTGGGGTTTTTCGCCCGAATTCGTTGAATACTGATTAGATTCTACTATGTTGGCGTCGTTTTCAAAAAGTATTTTTGAAACTGAAGCCACTATTCCTTTTTTATCGGGACAAGAAAATGTCAAAACTATCATAATTTATTATTTTTATACCTTACATTAATGCTATAAGCCTTCCGCAAATAAATCCTGCCGCCGCGGCTGCTCCGCCGATTAAAACCATTTCGAGAGCGCTTTTAAATCTGCCGGTTTTAGTTACTTTTGCTTTGGCAAGACCGGTAAAAACAAGAACTAATAAAGATAAAATAATTGAAAACGCAACGGCGGTTAAAGATTGCTTAACAAAGAAAAACGGCAATAACGGCGGGATGCCGCCCGCCAAAAAAGATAATCCCGTATAAGATGCTATTTTTAATGGATTTTCATAATAATCCCTGCTTATTCCAAGTTCATCCTGAACCATAAAATCCAGCAGTATTTTTTTATCGGACATAAGTTTTTTAACTATCGGATCTATTTCCGCTTTGGTAAAACCTTTATCCTGATATATTTCGTAAATTTCTTCTATTTCATGGTCCGGATTTTCTTTGATCTCCCTCATTTCCCTGTTAATTTCTTTTTGGTAAAATTCATTTTGGGATTTTGCTGCAAGATATGCTCCAAAAAACATAGAAACCGTACCGGCTATAATTTCAGCCGAACCCGACATAAGGACTATTTTTAAATTTATCAACGCTCCGGTCACGCCGGCAATAAATCCGACCGTCGTAACTAATCCGTCGTTAATTCCGAATACGAATTCTCTTATAAGTCTGCCTTCCGGCGTATGCCAATCTTCATTGTGAAATCTTTTTAACGGATCCAAATATCAGCCCCCTGTTAATAAAATGCAACGACTTTCAAAAAAGATTAAACCGATAATCTTTTAACCGCTCTGTCCTTACCGAGAAATTTAATTATTTTTAATATAGACGGACCGTCTAGCCTTCCGGTTATAAACAGCCTTAATGTTTCATAACATTCTTTAACGGCTTTACTGTTTTGCCAGGCAGTTTCTTTTATAATATTTTTGATTGAATTTTCGCCGAAATCGTCCGTATTCCGGAGATTATCTAAAAGAGCCTGCTTTAATCCGGCATCGTATTTAATTCCACCCAATTCTATATTGACGCCGTCAAAAAATATTTCAATCTCTTTTAAAATTTCTTTTACCGTCTTAAATTCATTTTTTAAAAAATCGATTATTTCTATATATAAACTTTCTCCATATGTTTTCTGAAGTTTTTTTAATACGTCACCGGCTTGAAATTTTTCGGTTAAGACTTTTATCAATTGTTTTGCCGGCATAGCGGCCAGCCGTTTTTCGTTTATATGACTTAATTTATCCTCATTAAAAATTGCGCTTGAACCCTTCGCTTTTTTAATATCGAAAAGGCGTGCCATTTCTAAAAAATTAGAAAATATTTCTTTTTCAAATATTTCTTTTTTGCCGTCTTTATAGTTATGCACGGTAAAAGTATTGCCGGTTACGGCAAGATAATTCAATACGGCTTCGGGAAGATATCCTTTTTCTTTATAATATAGAATATTAGACGCTGCATCCCGTTTTGACATAATTTTTCCGTCCTTTCCGCATAAGAGTGAAATATGGGCAAAAACCGGCGGCTCTTTGCCGAGGGCTTTAAGAATAAGAATCTGCTTCGGAGTATTGCTTATATGGTCTTCGCCTCTTATCACGTGAGTTATCCTGAGGTCGTAGTCGTCTATAATAGAAGCAAAATTATATGCAAATCTGTTATCTTCCGTTTTTAGAATAAAATCCCCTATAAGTTTTGAATTGAAAGAAAGATGCCCGTGAACCGCATCGTTAAATTCTATAGAATAAAAACTCGAGTCCATTCTTAAAACTTGGGCTATATTTAAACGAATAGAAGGATATAACCCTTTTTCTTTGAAGTTAAGGCTTAATTTTTCTTTTTCGCCTGAGGAAAGATTAGCGCACCTCCCGTTGTATATATAGGGCTTTTTAGACTTAATCGCAATTTCTTTGGATTTTAAAATTTCCTCTCCGGTGCAAAAACATTCATAAACAAGACCGTTTTCTTTTAAGGTATTCAAGTATTTTTCGTAAATGGACGCTCTTTCGGACTGCCGGTAAAATTCGTCCCAGCTGATTTCAAACCACCGCAAATCGTCTACTATGGCATCTTCATATTCTTTCTTACTTCTGGCTCTGTCCGTATCATCTACCCTTAAAATAAATTTACCTTTATATTTTAAGGCAAAAATATAGTTAAATAATGCCGTCCTTACGCCGCCTATATGAAGATTGCCCGTAGGACTCGGCGCAAAACGGACCCTTACCGGATTATCGGAATTTTTTTCCATTTTATCTGACTTGTTTAGTTTTTATTTTTAAATATTTTAAATTATTATATTATAATTAACATAAAATATCACAAATAAAACTTGCTATTCAATAAAATCGTTTAAACCCATAAGCGAAAATTCAATGAGCGAAAAAACCTCTGAGAAAATATTTGTTAATAAAATTGCGGAATATTTTGAAAACTTCGCAATAATTTCTTCCGTTAGCAGTTTTGAAAGTGAAAAGCTTAAAAAGTTTTATGTTTTATATACGGAACTTATCGAATGGAATAAAAAAATAAATATTACTGCGATAACCGGCGAAAGCGAATTTATAAAAAGGCATATTATGGACAGTGCTTTTTTATTTAAGATATTTGATAAAAGAGCGATGTCTATAATGGATATAGGTTCTGGCGCCGGATTCCCCGGAATAGTCCTTAATATATTAAATCCGGATTTAAAGATAGTTTCAATCGAATCCGTTTTTAAGAAATGCAATTTTCAAAAAAATATTTCCAGAAAACTGAATCTTGTTAATTTTAAATGCTTAAACTTAAATATATTTTCTTATAAAAACTATAGCGAAAGTTTAGATGCGATAACTACGCGGGCCGCGTTTAACGCAAGCGAACTTATCAATTTAATCGAAAAATTAGACTTTAAAAAAAACATTGATTTATACCTATTCTTGTCTAATTTAGACGAAGCGAAGAAAATTGCGGATTTTAAATACAAAACTAAACTTATACGGATAGATAGGATATTATTTTATAAAACGGAATATTCTTTCAGGCTCATAGCAAAATACACAGCCGCCCCAAAATAATTCAATTAAGAAGCGGCTGTAATTTTGATCTTTATCTGCCGATTTAATTACAATTTAACTCTTTTATCGCCTTCATAAACATAAACTCCGTTATCCGATTCATCTTTTGCATGGTCATGCGAACCGTCGCAGAACGGAAAATTCTTTGAAAGACCGCATGCGCAGACGTAAATCGGAAACTTTGCATCTTTTTCTTCTATCGCAACCGGCAGTTTCTTTTCGTGCCTTACTACTCTTGACATAATACCTCCTTATTAAATTAATATTTTGGTTATTAATATAATAAATCAGTAAATAATATATTGTCAATCAGGGTTTTTATATTTATCTGGTTCTTTTTTTATACCTAATAAATTTTAAACCTTCGTAATATTTCTTTTATTTTTAATCGTCCAGTTATGCAATATTTCAATCGCATCAGTCAATTCTTTGCCTGCTTCGGTAAGGCTGTATTCGACCATTATAGGTTTAATTGAAATTATGTCTCTATTAATTGCTCCTATTTCTTCTAAAACCTCGAGCCTTTTAGACAATTCTCTCGAGGAAATACCTTCTATTTTTTTTTTAATGCGGTTAAATCTTAGATTTTCGCCGGAAAGCTTTTTGATTATTATTAAAGACCATTTATTGGCGAGTATTTTAAACGCTTCCTGCGCAGGGCAATAAGTTTTATTATTTTTCATGATGTTAACAGGATAACATTTTAAATATAAAATGTCAATTAAGTATATTTTATTATACTTAATAATAAAAAATTCCCTGATTGACTTTATGTATTTAATAAATTATTATTATTTAAAGAGAATTAAATTATATTAAATTAACCTTATTAAATTTAAAAAGGGGGTTGTTAATTATGAAAAAAGAATCTGTCGGTTTATTCTTTTTAAGGTTTGTTTTGTTTTTGAGCTTTTTCTATCATGGAACGGGAATCCTTTTTGACTGGTTTGACGGACCCGGGGTTAATGGATTTGCAGGATATATGCATTTCCCGCTCATAATAGCCGTTCTTGTGGGAATTGCCGAAACCACGGGCAGCCTTGCAATGATAAGCGGGGTTTTAACAAGAATAGGTGCATTAAATATTATGCTCGTAATGCTCGGAGCTATATTTTTACTGCACTTGCCGAACGGTTTCGATATAATGAAAAACGGCTATGAATATGCGTTAACGGAATTTGCAATCGCCTTAAGCATTTTTATAATGGGACCCGGTGAATATACGCTAACCGGTCTGGTAAAAAAGGATGCGCCTTTTATTTTGCAGTGAATAAAAACGGCAAGGGAAAGACGGCGAAAAAGGCATCCTATCTAAAATAGGATGCCTTTTTCGCTTTTATAAATCAAAATTCATCCGGATTAAACGATTTTCTATAATTTTGCCATTCGACCATCCATTGAGGGTATAATTTTTTCGGCATTGTAACATCTGAAAGTTTTGAAATTTCATCATCCGTTAAGTTCACCTTGACCGATTCAAGATTATCTTCAAGCTGAGACATTTTGTTTGCACCGATAATAACGGAGGTTACGCCTTTTTGAGCCAGAAGCCACGCAAGGGATAGTTGCGGGATAGAAATATTTTTACTTTTCGATATCGCCGCCAATACGTCGATTGCATCATAACCTCTTTCATCGACTGGAGGAAAATTAAACTCGCTTCGTCTTGCACCAGCAGGTTTTGGATTCCGGCGGGTGTATTTGCCCGTTAAAAATCCGCCGGATAACGGCGACCACGGAAGAACGCCGAGCCCTTCTTCGTTGCACAACGGAAGAAGTTCATGTTCCAAATCCCGTGCAACAAAAGAATAATATGCCTGGAGGGAAACAAAACCGCTGAAATTTTTGGCTTTGGCTGAATACAGGGCCTTCATTATATGCCTTGCCGTCCAGTTTGAAACGCCGAGATATAAAACTTTACCCTGTCTTACCAAATCGTTAAGCGCTTCAAGAGTTTCTTCCAATCCGCAGGATATATCCCAACCGTGAACCTGATACAGGTCGATATAGTCCGTTTTTAATCTTTTTAAACTATTATTGCATGCTTCTATAATATGCTTCCTCGAAAGCCCCGCATTGTTAAAATCGCCTGTCCCGTTCATAGCTTCTTCGCTTAAAGGAGAACGGACTTTTGTGGCTATAATGAATTTTCCCCTCGGCGCATTGAGTTTTTTTAATGCGTTCCCAAGGATTTCTTCCGACTGTCCGAATGAATACATATCGGCCGTGTCGAAAAAATTTACCCCTGATTCGTGAGCCTTTTTAACCATAATATTTGCATCATCCTGTCCGACCGCGCCGATATTTCTAAATTTGGATCCGAAAGTCATCGTTCCAAGACAAAGCCTTGAAACCTTAAGTCCCGTATTTCCAAGTCTTGCGTACCGCATACAAACGCCCCCTCAAGTTTTAAATAATAAAGATTATTCGTCGTATCGCAATGTATTATTTTACTCTATAATCAAGTACTTCTTTGCATTTTCGAACCTTTTGCCTTTTATGCCCAGGTCCTCAAGCTGCGTTATCTTGCCGTGAAGCCGCTTTTTAAGTATGATGTCCACCGTGGAGGGTCCAAGTCCCGGAACCCTGAGCAGCGATCTTTTATCCGCCCTGTTAATCCTTACCGGATAAAATTCGGGATGACTGTCGGCCAATATCTCCTTAGGGTCTTTATCCAGTTCTAAGTTACCCGATTTATCCAAAATAATGTCGCCGCCGGAGAATCCGTATTTTCTTATAAGGTAATCGACCTGATAAAGACGGTGTTCGCGCATAAAGATTTGCTCCGCCGTAGAATCGGTTTTTTGTTCCCCCGGTATGGAATAATGGCCAAGACCTTTCTGGTATGCTGAAAAATACACTCTTTGAAAATTGAGCTTTTTGTAAAGCCCGAGCATATATCTTATTATTTCAAAATCGGTTTCGTTTGAAGCGCCGACTATAAACTGCGTAGTCGATTTTACCCTTGAAAACCTATTGCCCTTAGACGTTAATCTGCCGATAAGTTTTATCGGACGGATTATGTCGTTTATATAATTTTTTTTGCTCGAAAGCAAATCGAATCTTTCTTTGCCCGGCGTTTCTATATTAAGCGATACCGCGCTTGCAAGAGATAGAGAATCTTCTATGGCAGCATCCGATGCCCCGGGAATGATTTTCAAATGTATGTACCCTTTATAACGGTGCTTATACCTGAGCAGTCGGGAAACGGCGTTAATTCTATCCATCGTATAATCCGGATTATTAATTACTCCGGAACTTAAAAAAAGGCCGAAAACTTTTTTCTTTTGAATATAATCCATAAACAGGTTCGCAGTTTCCTCCGGTTTAAGAGTGCACCTGAGTATATCGGCATCGGAACGGATAGGGCAGTATTTGCAGTCATTCGAGCAGGAATTAGAAAGAAGTGTTTTTAAAAGTATCGAATATCCGCCGTTTGGAAGGGCAACGGGATAAAGCCATTTTCCGTCCAGCCCCCTTTTTCTGCGGTCTTCATTGGTAGAACCGCAGGCGCATGCCATATCGTAGCGGGAATCATCCGAAAGGATTTTTAATTTTTCTATAGTGTCCATATTTGAGCATATAGTTTTAAAATCTTATTTATTTTCTATATGTTGAAAGATAGACCGGAAGCCCCATCTGCTCTATCTGGTCAAGATATCCCTCAAGCCTGTCGATATGCCCTTCTTCATCATCCAGAATAGATTGAATCAAATCTTTTGTTCCGTTGTCTTTGATTTCAGAGGCAAAATTTATGTCCTCGTTATAGGCTTTAATAGCATCTTCCTCCGATTTTCTATCATTTTTATGCATTAATTCAACCGTCGAACCTATATGCATTTTGTTGTAGTTAGAAACAACGGGTATTCCTTCAAGAAATAATATTCTGCCGATTAATTTTTCGGCATGCTTCATTTCGTCTATAGCTCTCTTTTCCACTTCTCTATGAAGTTCGTCGTAACCCCAGTTATCGAACATTTCCGAATGAACCATGTATTGGTTTATAGCGGTTAATTCTTCCGCCAGCCTTAAGTTAAGCCTTTTGAGAATTTCCTCGTTACCTTTCATAAAATTACCTCCAAAATTTAAATATTTTATTTACTTGTGCGGCGTATATTAATTATATCATATTAAAATAATTTGGCTCTGCGGTTTAATATAGGTAAGAAGTTAAAATTTAATTGTAATGCCTTATTAAATTGACTTATAATCTAAGCTATATTATGAAAATATTATTAGGTGCCCATGTTTCTATTGCGGGAGGACTGAAAAATGCATGCCTATCCGCAAAAAATACCGGGGCCAAAGCTATTCAGATATTTACGAAGAGCCAGTTGCGGTGGCAGGCTAAAGAACCGGATTTTAACGAAGCAACTTCTTTTAGGCAATGCACGGCCGGTCAAAAATTAACCGTTGCGGCGCACCTTTCATATTTGGTAAATCTTGGAAGCATAGACGAAATAATAAAAGAAAAATCCATAGAAGGCATCACGGCCGAAATTAAAAGATGCAGTTTGCTCGGTATTAAATATTTAATATTTCATCCCGGTTCAAATAAAAATTTAACCGAGGAAGAAACTATAAAACAAATTGCCTTTAATTTAAATATAGTTATGCATAAAACGGAGGAATTCAAAAATGTCATTTTAGCTCTAGAAACCACAGCCGGACAGGGAAATCAGATAGGATACAAATTAGAGCATATCGAAAAAATATTTGGATTAGCCGGATATCCCGAAAGACTCGGGGTATGCATAGATACATGTCATATCTTTGCCGCCGGATACGACATAAGAACTTTGGCAGATTATAATGTATTTATGAAAAATTTCGATAAAACTATAGGCATCAAGAAATTATGCGCCGTTCACATTAACGATTCGCTGAAACCTTTGGGCTCTAAAGTGGACAGGCACGCCCCTATAGGAAAGGGTTATATAGGACGGGATGCTTTCAGGTTTATAGTGAATGATGAGAGGCTTAAAAACATTCCTCTAATTGTCGAAACGCCCGGCGGCGATAAAGAGCATAAAATAGATTTGGATATTTTAAAGAATATGATAAACAAATGATTTTACGCCTAATACCGCTTTATATTATCCGTTCAGCCAGCCTAAATACTTCACGACTCCTTCTTCGACGGAAATAAAAGATCTATCGTACCCGATATTTCGCAATCCGGCAATATCGGCTTCCGTAAAACTCTGATATGCACCCTTAAGATGTTCCGGGAAAGGAATATATTCTATCGAACCTTTTCCGAGATATTTTATTACAGCGTTTGCTACATCGTTAAACGACCTTGCTTTCCCAGTTCCAAGATTAAATATGCCCGACTTGGTCGGGTTATCCATAAACCATAGATTAACTTTGGCGCAGTCTTCCACATAAATAAAATCACGCCTCTGTTCCCCGTTTCCGTAACCTGCCGTTCCATCGAAAAGCCTTGCTTTTCCCGTAGCGGTTATCTGGTTGTTAAAATGGAATGCGACGCTGGACATTGTGCCTTTATGCGACTCCCTCGGACCGTAAACATTAAAATATCTGAATCCCGCAATCTGATATTTAGCTTTTTTTATTGTGCTTCTAACATATTGGTCAAACTGAAATTTCGAATAAGCATACATATTTATAGGAAGTTCACAGGCTCTGTCTTCGGCGAACCCTTTTTCCCCGAGTCCGTAAACAGAAGCCGAAGAAGCATAAATAAATTGCGCTCCTATTTCTTGACACCATTTTAATAACTCCTTGGAATACTCGAAGTTGTTTCTCATTATGAATTTTCCGTCCCATTCGGTGGTCGAAGAGCAGGCTCCTTCATGAAATACGGCGGATATGCTTCCAAAATCTAAACCGGATTTAACGTTAGCCAGAAAATCGTCCCTATCCATATAGTCTAAAATATCGAGGTCGGAAAGATTATGCATTTTCCTGCCGTTTGTTAAATTATCAACGACAAGAATATTTGTTTCGCCTCTTTTGTTTAGCGCTTCTACGATATTTGAGCCTATAAATCCGGCTCCCCCGGTAACCACTATCATTAAATTATCCCCTTAATTTTATTTATTACGCTTTTTATTTAATTAACATCAATATTGGATTTTCTATTCCAGATATGATAAAAATTATGCAATGCAATATAGGTTTCTCTTTTGTTCGCAATATAAGTCGCGTTATTATCCTGATTTTCCGGCGACCCGCATTTATAGCCGTAACAGGATGCGCCTTCCGCAGAAGGAGACCAGTTTGCCGAACCTTCTCTAAAAACGATACCGGGTATTATAAATATCTTATCATGCATAATATTCCAAAACCCCCTGCCTCTTTTAGCTTTAATATAAATATTCCTTACGTTTTTAAGCATATATGTTCTGTCGGTTCTATCCTTCATCTGCTTGTCGTCTCTGTATATATAAATCTTAACGCCTCTATGGGCAAGGTATATTAAATCTTTTGCAATCTTATAATCGGTAAAGGAATACATTGCGATATAAAGCCGTTTAACTTTTAACGATTTATTAAGCCAATGGATGTCGATGTTCTGAAGATTATTTTGAGGAGAAAAATAAGTTAAAGTTTTAGCATAAACAGATAAAGGTATAATAAATTGAACTAAAATCATAAAAATAAAAATACTTCTAAAAAAAATTTTCATATAAATACTTCTATGTCCTATGTATTGAGTTTTAAAATTTTATTTTAACTTTTTTAATTATATTACAGATGCAGCCCGTATGCAACAAATAACCCCATACGCAAAACTGCAGACTTTATCCGTAATTAATTTTATCAGAGCAAAATTGTTATATAATATTTAATACGCGCAGATTAATATAAATTAAATAAAAAATAAAAGTCGCTGCCTGAGGTAATTATGGAGGCGTTCCTATACTCGATAGCAATATCTACCGTATATGTCATCCATCTTCTATATTCTCTCGTAATCGTAATCGGTTTTCTCCTAATCATAATCGGTTTTTTTGCACGTTGGAACTGGATAAGAAATTTTAAGTTCAGATTAATTCACCTTTTAATGATAGGAATTGTCGCAGTGGAATCCGTTTTTAACGCGGAATGCCCCCTGACATGGCTCGAATATAAGCTGATGTCGTTAGACCATATGAAGCATAGTTCTATGCCGTTTATTGCAGGAATGGTCTATAAGGTATTATATTATAATCTTCCCGTATGGCTGTTTAATGCGGTATATATAATATTTGGACTGACCGTTTTTATTATATGGTTTGCTATACCACCCGTTCTTCCAAAAAAATATCTTTACTAAATATTTATTTTTTCTATTTTAATTTCATCTATAATATCATTAACCAAGTCCATGGTAAAAAGCTCCGTTCCCGGCATCTGAACGGTTGCCGACCCACATACTATGCCAAGCCTTAAAGCGTCTTCCGAGCTGCCTCCGTTTGCAATGGCGCTTAAAATACCGGCAACCATTGAATCACCCGCTCCGACTCTCGAAATTATTGGAACTTCGGGAGCAGAACCATAAAAAATTCCTTCTTTAGATGCAAGGATAGCTCCTTTATGTCCCAGCGATATAAATACATATTCAATGCCGGAATTATAAATATCCGCTGCTGCGGAAGCAATCTCAAGATTTGATACCAGTTTTCTTTTGACTAATCTTTCAAGCTCATGAATATTCGGCTTAATTATAAACGGTTTTGATTTAACGGCGCTGGTCAATAAAGCGCCGTCCGCATCGACAAGACATTTTATCCCTGCGCTTTTCAGACGCGTACATAATATATTATATATATTATAAGTGATATTCAACGGGGGTGAACCGGTCAGCACCGCAAAACCGTCTTTTGAATAAGCATAAAGGTCTTTTTCCAGTTTATCCAGAACCGAAAAACCCATAGCGGGTCCCATGCCATTTATTTCATACTGGGAAACAGGGTCGCTTTGCTGAATAACGCAATTTATTCTCGTCTCTCCTTCTTCCCATATAAAATGCGGGTCATCCAACTCATTGGTTAGAATATCGGAAATCAGCGTTCCGATTTTTCCAGCCAAAACACAGCATATGGAAGCCTTTACTTTAAGCCTTTTAAATGCTCTTGCAACGTTTATACCGTTTCCACCCGGATCGAACCTCGTTTCTAAGGAATGGATTTTTTCGTCGTCAACCAGCCTTTGAACTCTATAAGTAACGTCTAATGCCGGATTGAGCGATAATACCGCAATATTCGCCAAAAGCAACTCCCTCCCCTAAGAAATAATTTATATTATGGATTTTCAAACTAATAAATTCTTTATTTTTTTAATTATACCAATAAATTTAATAATAAAAAATCGTCAAAAAATTTTAAATCAGGTTAATTGCGGGTAGGCTGAATGACAGCCTCGATAATACTACGTATCAGCATAGATGCATTTTCGCAGAATAACATATCATAATCGCGATAATCTTCGGCTAAGGAATCGATATTAAAAGACCTAAAAAGTTTATTTTTGCCAAGGTGAATAAGGCTTGTGATACAATCCATAAAATAATCCAGTTCTTTATCCGTCAAATTGCTTATCTCTTCGGTTCTATTTACCGTCTCTTTAATATCTTCAAGCTTTGTTATAAGTATCGGACAGCCTGATTCCGTAATATCGAGAATATTTCTAAGCCGTGCCGTATTTTCTTTTTCGTCAAGCACGGCGGCAATCTTATTTTTATAGTCCTTGAATAAAAACTCGAATTTATCCTTATCGTTCTTGTTTTTATAAGAATGCTTATTGATGTTTATCTGTGCGGCTAACGTAAGACAGAGCCATGATTCCAGAAAAGACTTAACCGGACCTTCATTATTAAAAGTATATTTAAACGAAGATAGGTAATTTAAAAATATATCGTTTATAGTTTTCATTTATCCTATGCAATTTAATATTAATTATTTAATCATAGATTTGCAAGTTTTATATCTTTGCATAATAATTTTAAATCTTTCTTAAAATAAATAAATTGATTTATATCACAAAGCTAAAGCTAAAAAATATAAAAAATCAAAATTGACTTTAATATTTATTGGCATATACTTTAATTAAGAGCTTTTATGAAAAATAATGAACCGCTCCCTATAAGCAAAGAGATTTTAATCCGTATAAACGGCAAAAGTATTTTTGGTAATTTAAAAATTCCTGAAAAAGCGAAAGGTTTGATTATTTTTGCCCACGGCAGCGGCAGCAGCAGGTTCAGCAAGAGAAACAATTATGTGGCGGGGATTTTAAACAAAAATAATCTCGGCACGCTCCTATTTGACCTTCTTACCGCAGAAGAAGAAAAAATCGATAATTATACGGCGGAATACCGCTTCAATATAGAACTTCTCGCAAAAAGGCTTATCGACGTTACGGATTGGCTGATTAAAGAGCCGCCCTTGAATAATTTAAAATTAGGCTATTTTGGGGCAAGCACCGGAGCCGCGGCGGCACTAACGGCAGCCGCCAAAAGACCGGACATTATTTATGCCGTAGTTTTAAGGGGCGGCCGTCCCGACCTTGCTATGGAGAGTTTACACGGGGTTAAAGCTCCCACGCTGTTAATAGTCGGAGGGGAGGATTTTGAGGTTATCGAATTAAACAGAACCGCATATGAAAATATTCCGGCAAAAAAGAAACTTGAAATCATACCTGGGGCGACGCATCTGTTTGAAGAACCGGGGGCGCTTGAAGAGGTTTCCCGCATAAGCGCCGAATGGTTCATAAAATACTTATAAATTTAATAAATCGGAACATAAATTTTTTTGGCCATTTCATCATATTCTTTTTTAATATCGCTATATACGGTAATGCCGCCGCCGCTTCTATAAAAATAGTCTTTTCCCGTTTTTTCTATAAATCTTATCATAACGGAACTTTTAAAAACTTCCCCGTCATATATGCCGAAAACTCCCGTATAATAACCTCTGCTTTCCGGTTCGGTTTCTTTTATAATTTCCAGAGTTTCTCTTTTAGGCGCTCCGCAAATGGATCCTGCGGGAAGCATACCGCAAAGAATGTCTCCGAACCTTGTATTCAATTCAGGTTTAATTCTGCCTTCAATCTCCGAGGTCATCTGTAATAATTCTCCAAAATTAGTTTTAACGGTTTCTATAAAACAAAACCTATTGACTTTTACGTCTTTACATACTATATTCAAATCGTTTCTTAAAAGGTCGACGACCGTTAAATGTTCGGCTCTTTCTTTTTTATCGTTTAAAAGAATTTCTTTTGCATCCGGAATATCGGCATCTATTGTTCCTTTAATGGGATAAGTAAAAATCTTTCCGCCGGTTATGTTGATAAAAGTTTCCGGGGAAAACAAAACAAATTCGCGGGAAGGATTCTTAAAATAAAGTTTATACTTCGACCTGCTCTTATAAAATATTTCCTGCAAACCGAGATTAATCTCAACAGGACTTTTAAAGGTTAAATTTACAAGATACGAATTACCGGCCTTTTCATGTTTAATAACATTATTAAAAGCTTTTTTATAAACTTCAAATTGAACCGGATTTTTTTGAATTTTTAATTCATTTTTATCCGATATATTATCAGCATATCCTGTATAATTGTTAACGCCGTCTATAAAATATTTTACGCAAAAGTCTTTCGCCTCCGATAATTCCATAATAATTGGAAACTTCATCTCAAAATCTACGATAAAAAGAAACTTAATTCCATTTTTTCCATAAAAATTCATTTTTTCTACGAAATTAGAATCTAAAATCATATCGCATTATGGTTTCGGGCAGTTGCGTTTTTTAGTGAATTAATTTTTAGGAATGACGGCCTATGTTGTAAATATCTATCGTAATATCTTCAGGGTCAAGCATTGCATTTATTAAGGATACTTTCTGAAAGCGATTTAGATCGTCAATCGAAACCTTTCTTTCTATTATCTCGTTATTTTCTAAAAGATAGCGTCTTTTCACTCCGTTTAAAAGGTAAGTATCCGGGGTAATCCATTTTTCTCCGTCAAACAAAATTATATTAGAAAAAGAGGTGTCCGTTAATAAACCGTTTTTTATAATAAGTATGTCTGATACATCGTTTATTCCGGTTAAAAAAGAATTTATAAGCGTTCTGTCTTGATATTTAAACTCGTAATTAAACGACTTGTATTCCGTAGGAAAATCAGGAGCGTCTAAATCGATAATTTTTAATTTCTTAATCGTTCTTTTAATATAAGGTGTAATTTCGATATTTTCAATATGATTAGAATAGGTCAATCTGCATTTATGGGTTCCGGATTTATTTTTGCCGTGCTTCGGCAAAAATAAATTAAGGTCTATTTCAGGATTGAAACCGAAAAAATGATTTATAGTATTATTAATTCTCTCATTATGGCGGTCTATAAGCTCATAATGTCCGTCGGCTAATTTAATCGTATCGATGAAACGAAGCATACATATTAATAAAATTTTACTATTATGGTTTCAGGTAAAAATCAGGTAAAATTATTATATCATAAAAAAATTAATTATTTTTTGCCGCTGCTGCTTGAAAAAGCATCAAATTATGGTAGCATTAAGATAAAATATATAAAAATATATATCTAATTTAATATTGAACTTAAAATTGGAAAACCATATAAATATTGTCGGAGCTGGACCCGCCGGTTTAACCGCCGCCATAGTTTTGGCAAAACATGGATATAAACCGACGATTTACGAAATGTCGCCCTATGTCGGGCGTAGAATGAGCGGTGATTTTCAAGGATTGGAAAATTGGAGCGGGGATAAAGACATAGTCATGCTTCTTAGGGAATTAGGCATAGATGTTAATTTTTTATGCATTCCTTATTATGAAGGCGATATATGCGCTCCAAAAATATCTACGCTTAAAATAAAATCCGAAAGGCCTGTTTTCTATCTTGTGAAAAGAGGCGGCGCCAACGATTCTCTCGATAATGGACTCAAGGAACAGGCTGTTTATTTGGGAGCCGAAATAGTTTTTAACCGCCGCATCGAATCCTGCGAAGAAAAAATCATCATAGCCGAAGGACCAAAAAGAGCCGATTTTATAGCAGTAGGCATAACATTCGATACCGGAACCGAAAATATGGCGGCGGTAATTTTTAATGACGAAATTGCGCCTAAGGGCTATGCTTATCTCCTAATAAATAACGGTTTTGGAACTATGGCGACAGTTATTTATAAAGATTTTAAAAATACAAAAAAATATTTTAAAAATTTGGTTAATTTTTTCCGGAATGAAAAATATACCGATATTAAAAATGAAAAAAGATTCGGCGGATTCGGGAATTTTTTCATTAGAGATACCAATGCTTTTGATAAAAAAATTTACGTCGGAGAATCGGCGGGATTTCAGGACTATCTCTGGGGGTTCGGGTTGAGATATGCTATTGTGTCCGGATATCTGGCCGCTATGAGTATAATTACAGGCTCGGACTATGATTATCTTTGGAAAAAAGAGGTTAAACCGATGTTGGAAACATCTCTCGTCAACAGGTATCTGATAGAAAAATTCGGAGACTTTGGATATCGGTATATAGCCAGAAAGTTTGCGGAAGGAAACCCGTGCAATTTTCTTAAGCGAAATTATAACCCGTCTTTTTTCAAAAGAATTCTCCTGCCTATTGCAAAAAACAAATATAAAAAGAATGAACTTCTTGAAATATAAAGAATTATGGAAATATATAATTTTTCGGTAAGAACCGCTAAAAGAAGCGAATTAATAAACATTACAAAAACAATCGAAGATTTTATTTTTAAATTTCCAAATTCCGCCGGTCTATGCTTGATTTATTCTCCCCACACAACCACCGGCATTATTGTCAACGAAGCATACGACCCCGACGTCGCTTTCGATATAAATCTTTTTTTAGATAATTTAGTGCCAAAAAATAATCATTACCGCCATGCCGAGGGAAATTCCGACGCCCATATAAAAGCGGCGATAATCGGCAATTCAAGGATGCTGCCTTATTCTGGCAATAAGCTGAATCTCGGGAGATGGGAAGGGATTTTTCTGTGTGAATTTGACGGTCCCAGACAGAGGAATATAAATTTAATTTTAATTTAAAAAATAAATTAACAGCATTCGGCAGACGATGAACCGCCGCAGTCGCAGGAAGGTGCGCCGCCGGTGAGCATCCCGTTTATTATAGCAGATGCGCATCCTACCCCCGAATTTACGATAATCGCCCCGTATTTGCAATTAAGGGTGCAGGCGCCGCATTCCATGCATAAATCTTTATCGGCAACCCCGACCTTTTTATTTTTAAGTTGAAATACGCCGTGGGGACATACATCGATGCATAATATACAGTTTGTGCATTTTTCACTAATAAAATTAAGGCTTGTCGAGTTCTTAAGATATTTCATATAACCGCCAATTTATGAAGTTTATAAATTACCAATAAAATAATCGATATTACAGTCGATATTAAATAAACGGGCAAAGCTATTTTCAGTTCCTTTTTTACGCCGGACATATTCGTAAATGTAGCCGAACCCGTAAATTGCAATGCCAAATAAGAACTTGCCATCGGGAAGAAAATAATTTCGGCGCTAAAAATTAAAAAATTTTTTTGTTCCGGCAAATTGAATGAAAAAATTACAAGCATAGCTAATAAAATTCCCGCTATCCAGCCTTTTAAAGCAAATGAGCGAAAGGGTATAAAGGGAAGAATGACGGGCGTTATAAACGAACCTGCTATAACGCTTGTTAATCCAAGTAATAGAAAAGGCCCCCCGCAAACCCAAGCGCTTTTAAATAAAATTCCCGTCGGCTGGATGCCGAAAAATAATAGGGCGATAACTGCAAAAATAAAAAATTTACTTAATGCCGGAATAATTTCTCTCGGAGTAAGAACAAGCCTGTCGAGCATAGAAAATTTAACCTTCCTCATTTCGGGAGTTTTTCTTCTGCCGGCATTTAAATAAGTTTTAATGTCTTTTGCATACACTGGACCAAAATAAACTTTGAACCCCGTCTGCTTAAAAACGGCATCCGCATTAACTCCTACCGCGCCGAGCTGGGGAACGATTATGCGCCTGTGATTTAAAATACCATTGAGTTTAATCTCTTTGGCGCGCTTGACTAATTCTTCGGTGCCAAATGTTCCCTTTCCTGCGGCGCACCAGACATTTATTCCTTTTGTGTCTAATACCAATATCCATGAGCTCAAACCGTTTAACGCTTTTCTAAGAATATCGAAACTTAATTTATAATTTGCGCTCACAAACACGTCGGAATTTCCGTCCGGTTCGCCGATAGCATAGAGCCCGGGCTTAATCTTATATTTCATCCTGAACGAATTGCTTATTCTGCATTTTATTGAGCCTAAATAATCCGACCGCGACCACTCCGAAGAAACTCTGTTGACGCTTTCAAATTGCCCGGGCTTTTTGCAAAGCTCTAAAATATTTATATTTTCATCAATCATTATTTACCAAATTTTCCCTTTTAAACTTTATTTGATGTTTCACGTGAAACATCATTAGTAAATATATATTACACGCTCATTTTCTCAATGTTTTCATTTTTAAAATTTTCATGTCCGAACATTTTGTTAAAAAAAATTACTATTTCGGAAAAATATTCTTTGTTTACCGAGTAATAAACCCACTTCCCTGCTTTTCTTCCGTTAATTAACCCCGTCTTTTTTAACGCGGATAAATGATGTGAAACTAATGTCTGATCTAGACCGAGTTTTTTATAAATTACGCAAACGCATTTTTCTCCATTTTTTAATTCGGAAATTATTTTAAATTTACTTTCATCGCCGAGCAGTTTAAAAAATTTTTTGAGCTTTAATTCATCTTCGACCATATAGATTCAATTTAAAATTTTAATATAATAAAAGCATTATATATGAATTATAATTCATATATATAATTATAAAGCTGAAAAATAGGTCTGTCAAGAATTATTTGACTCCCAAATCCCGATTTAGAAAATATTTATAAGTTCTAATACTAAATAACGCTGGATTCCCGCTTTCGCGGGAATGACACCCGTTGGGTGAAATCTTAAATCCCCATATTGTCATTCCCGCGAAAGCGATATTTCCATCCGTGTTTATCGAAGCATGTCTTTGATACGGATGGAAATGCCAGAAAATAAATTCCTAAATCGGGATTAGGGTGACTTTTCGGTTGGCATTTATGTCCACCTTAAATTTAACTTAATTTTGATTAAAAATATCTAAAAGGAGAAATATGCCGTTAGCGATTTTTTATACGTTTATCTAATTTGCTTATCTATTTTTTTCGGTCCCAGTATATTCATAAGATATATAGCGGCGCCGTATATCTTTAAAACGCTTAATTCCAGAAACGAAGCGGGAAATATGGACTTTATTTCAAAGAAAATGAACGACCTTTGTGCCTGCGGTTGTTTTATATGACTAAATTAAATAAATTCACGATAAATCAAGCAGTTCGGAAGCTTCTTCTTTTGTAGGAATTCCCACAAAAGAAAGTTTTCCGTCGATTATGGTTGATGGAACGCTTCTTATGTATAATTCTATAGATAATCGCCTGCCTTCAGGTTCGGAAACATCCAGCGACCGATAATTAAAATTTTTCCGCTCTTCCAACAACCTTTTCCATGCATTATCGGCAGGGATACACTCTTCGCACCACTTTGAAACAAGAAGTATAACGTCGTGTTTGTTATCTTCCATAAATTATTACTGGCTTGAACATCTCATGCATTGAATCTGCCCTTTTATTATTTTTTCCCTATATTTTTCCACAGCTTCTTTTCCTGTAAACAAACTGTTTAATTCGCTTATATCTGCCGCCTTTACTTTGCTTACCCATGCGTCTTTATATGGCGATACGTTTAAAAGCAGAGGGTCTTTTAAGAGAGCCTCGTTGACTTCCACGATTTCGCCGGATACCGGAGACGGAATAGGTCCTACCCATTTTCCGCTTTCTATTGTAGCCGTATTGCCCCTTTTTTGAACAATGCTTCCGACTTTTTTAAAAGTCACATGTAAGATTTTCCCTGCCTGAGTCTGTGCAACATCGGTCATACCAAGCATAACGATATTATCGGCAAGAGGTTTTGCCCATGTGTCTTTTTCTACATCGTAATATAAATCTTCGGGAAGTTCGCAGCCTTGCACTTCAGCCATTTTAATGCCTCCGATTTATCCAAGCCCTGTTTTTAAAAATTATATCATAACTGTAAACAAATTTCTCTTAGAATCAAAAAATATGTTAAAATTAAATAAACTTTATAATATTCAAATTTCATAAGAGGTCTATTTAATAATGGATACAAGCCTTGACCCGATTGTCGCCTTAAAAAGCGACCACGGAGCAGTCAGAGCCGTGTTAAACAATCTGGACGGATATTTAAAAAAAATAGGCTCGGTTTCTTCTAACGGACTTAGAAATAATTTAATAAACCAGCTCAACGAAATAACCGCATTTATCGACAAAGACCTGGAAATACATTTCAAAAAAGAAGAAAATGCATTGTTCCCTATTCTGGGTAATTATATAGGCACAGAAACCGGCCCTATACATGTTATGCTGATAGAGCATGCGCAAAGCAGAGAACTTTCATTAGAATTTAAATCTAAAATTAAAAATTATCCGGATTCTAAGGATTATAATTATATAGTCAATATAGGAAATGCCTTCGTTAAGCTTTTGTCGGAACACATAGATAAGGAAGAACAGATACTATTTAATATGGCGGATATACAATTGTCGCGGGAAGAAAAACACGGCATAATGGAAAAATTTTTAATTATAACTTCTCAAGCGGCTTAATATTATGTTTCACGTGAAACATAATAAGTTCAATTGTTAGTTAAATTCCCTATAACCTCTTTTATAACGGTTTTAAAATTACTTTCATTACTGCCGTAAATTTCAAACAATTTCATACGTAAAACCGGCTCCCAGTATTTGTCGATATGGTTTTGAACCTCCTCTGCCGCAACATCCAGCGGATACGGCGAAAAAATCCTGCAAATATCCAAAAACATCGACTTGATTTCATCGTTTCCTTTTAATAACGGTTTGAATTCCCGCGAGGCAAAAGGTCTTTCGGCTTTATTTAAAGAAACAGCCGTTACTTTATATTCAGGTGTTTCCGTGGACCAGTCTGCATATTCGCTTGTTAAAATGTTGGTTTTAAATTCCGGAAAATGAAAAGTCGTAGTAACTACGCCTTGTATAACTCTCCCGCTTATTTTTCCTGACTTTGACACCCCACCCAGTTCAAAGTCAATAAAATAGCGCATCTGTATTTTTATTTCCTGCAAAATTTTACTACCGTTGCAATTTTGACTAGTGTTTATATGGGATTAAGCGGTATC
>JAKAOK010000028.1 GCA_021812245.1 bacterium
TTTTAATTATTTATATATAATAATTATACTCCTCCGTATTATGTCAATGGGGGTATAAAATTATCGTAATAACCGCGCAACCGTGAAATAAGTAAGCTGACGGTATAAAATATATCGAGCTATAACTGTACTATATTATAATTTT
Organism: bacterium; assembly: GCA_021812245.1. Taxonomy (GTDB): domain Bacteria; phylum SZUA-79; class SZUA-79; order Acidulodesulfobacterales; family Acidulodesulfobacteraceae; genus Acidulodesulfobacterium_A. Next base: position 146 of record JAKAOK010000028.1, read on the forward strand.
AAAGCAAAACTCATGCCAGTTTGAAACAAGGATAGAAAAAAATAAAGGAAGGGTGTGAAGACCTTCGGGCTGCCTATATAGGGGGCAGAGACAAAGGGAAATAAAAATCTTAAAGGGAAAGGGAATGATTGCGGGGAAGCGGCAACTTAGTTTGCATTCTGCCAACTAAGGCGGAAATAATGCCAACTAAGTTGGCAGAATGCAAACTTGAAGGAATGGCGCCAGGTTTAATTTTTCAGACCCCTTTTTTTCTATCGGCAATTTTGGGTATTTATCAGGCGTCAGAGGTATCTATAGCCAGATTTGCCAGCTTATCGGCATCCTTGTTGAGTTCTCTCGGAATATGCCGAAACGTTACTTTTAATAAACTTCCTCTAAGTTTTAAGTCCGCCTTTATATCTTTAAGCAGTTTTTGCGCTTTATTATAAAGAGGCAAAATATTTGCGCTCTTAACGGAATAAACTCCGTTCATCTGATTGACGAGCAGTTGGGAATCCAATAAAAAAAGAACGTCAAGTTCAGCGAAGCTCATCTCGCCTATACCGGCGGCATTTGGCATACCCGATAAAAATTCCAGCGCAATAATAAGCGCTTTATATTCGGCTTCGTTATTGGTCGAAATACCCAAATATTTATTTAAGGAAGCAATCTTTTGTTTGTTTTCGTCAAGAATCAGTACTCCCGCTCCGGACTTGCCGGGATTTCCGCGGGATGCCCCGTCGGTATAGACCGTTAAGTTCATATTTTATTTTTATTAAGTTTTTTTGAAACTTTACCGGCAGGAGCGGCAGGTTCCGGTAAAGTCGTATCTATATAAAGTATCCTCGAACACACCGGACACTGCATAAATACATTTTCAGATATAAGCTCGTTAAACTGCTGAGGCGGAAGCATCCTGTAGCACCCGGTGCACGCTCCCGATTTCATTACGGAAGCGATTGCCGGAAATCCTTTATTTCTTTTTACGGCTTCGTATATATCGATGTAATCTTTTTTAATCTTTTTTTTGACAATCTCTCTTTTATCTAGAAAATCTTTTTTGACCGCCCCTAATTCTTTCTCATTTTTTTTATATTCCGTATTTTTAGCCGATAATCCGCCGGTAAGTTCTTCCGTTTCTTTTTTGATGAGAGCTATTTTGCCGCTTATGGACTCTTTATTTTCCATATATTCCAATTGTTCGTCTTCAGACTTCTTTTTTAATGCCTCGTTATCTTTTATGGATTTTTGAATCGCGTTGTATTCTTTGTTGGTTTTAATAAGCTTCTGCGTGTCTTTCATCTTGATTATCTTATCTTCATAAGATTTTATGTCAAGTTCGGAACCGCCGATTTTTTTATTAACCTCAGCCAAGTCCTCTTTAAGCTTTTCGAGTTCCAACTCTTTTAACTTAAGGTTATTCTGCGAATCTTCAATTTCGTTAAAAGTTTTTTTAAGCGATTCTTCAAATTTTAAAAGCTCCACGTCGATATTTTGAATTTCCACTATAAAAGAAATCTGTTCGTTCAAAGTTCTCCTCCTTTGTATTTAAAAAACGGGTTATTTTCATAGATATTTTCAATAACTTCAGTATCGAATTCTTTAGATAATATATCTTTAGTTATGGAAGTAAAATATTTTTCAGTGTCAAAATGGGACATTTCTATTAAACATACCCCGCTTTTGTTCGCTTTTATTGCCTTGCTATGCGTTAATTCCGAGGATATTAAGGCGTCGCAACCGGATTTTACCGCATTATCTATATAAGAAAAACCGCTTCCTGAAACAGCCGCAACTTTTTTTATTTTTTTATTTAAATTTCCGCAGTAGTTTATAAAAATAGGAGAAAATAACCTCTGCATTTTACTTAGAAGGTCTCCCAACGCGATTTTGCTTTCAAAATTTCCGACAGCGCCCATGCCTTCGGTTTTATTGCCGCCGAAGTCGTATAGCGGATATAAATCAAAGGCGGCTTCTTCATAAGGATGGACGGCCTTCATTTCGTCTATGGCTTTTTTTATAAATTTTTCTTCTATTAAAAATTCAAGTTTGGATTCATCCGTAAAAGTTGTTTTCAATGATTCGCCTATAAACGGATTTGAGCCTTCGAGCGGCTTAAACGACCCCTTCCCTTTTGTTTCAAATGAACAGTTTTCGTAATTGCCTATCTTAGGATTTCCGTATTTAAAAAGAACGTCCCTTACGGCATTTATATAACCTTTCGGAATAAAGACCGCCAGTTTATAAAGTTTTCTTTTATTCGGGATTAAAGGAAATATTTCTTTTATTTTAAGCTTATTTAAAATATAACGGCTCATCGAATATGCCGACGAATCGAAATTTGTATGCATTGCGTAAACGCAAATTTTATTTTCTACGAGGAGTCCTACAAGTTTTCCGTCGTTAGAATCTAAATTTATCAAATTTAAAGGGCGAAAAAAAAGAGGATGGTGTATTAATATAAGATTAAAACCTTTGCTTACAGCCAAATCTATCGACTTATCCGTAAGGTCTAACGATGTTATGACGCCCGAGAGAGGAGCGTCTGCAAGTTTTATTTGATAACCTGAATTATCCCATTCTTCCTGAAAATTAAGGGGTATCAGGCCTTCTAATCTACCTACCGCATCTTTTATAAATAATGACATTTTTAAAATGGTGGGCCCACCCGGGTTCGAACCAGGGACCAACCGGTTATGAGCCGGCCGCTCTACCAGCTGAGCTATAGGCCCTAAATCCACTACTTTACAAATGTTTTAAGCCTTTTGGAACGGCTTGGATGTCTGAGCTTCCTGAGGGCTTTTGCCTCTATCTGCCTTATTCTTTCTCTTGTAACCCCAAATTCCTGCCCTACTTCTTCCAGAGTATGGTCTGATTTTATACCTATGCCGAACCTCATTCTTAGGACCTTTTCTTCTCTTTCGGTAAGGGACGACAAAACCCTTCCCGTTTGCTCTTCAAGGTCTGAATTGATTGCGGCTTCTAAAGGAAGAACCGTCGCCTTGTCTTCTATAAAATCTCCGAGATGCGTATCCTCTTCTTCGCCTATAGGCGTTTCCAATGAAATAGGTTCTTTAGCTATCTTTAAAACCTTTCTTACTTTATCTATCGGAAGGTCCATTCTCTCGGCAATTTCTTCCGGAACGGGCTCTCTTCCGATTTCCTGAACTAAAGCTCTGGAAGTTCTTATTAATTTATTTATGGTCTCTATCATATGAACCGGAATTCTTATAGTTCTTGCCTGGTCGGCAATTGCCCTTGTTATCGCCTGCCTTATCCACCATGTCGCATATGTAGAAAATTTGTATCCTCTTTGATACTGAAACTTTTCTACTGCCTTCATAAGCCCTATATTGCCTTCCTGGATGAGGTCTAAAAATTGAAGTCCCCTATTTGAATATTTTTTTGCAATAGAAACGACAAGCCTTAAATTTGCTTCGACAAGCTCTGTTTTAGCAACCTTTGATTTTTCTTCGCCGATTTTTATAGCTTCGACTATTTTTTTAAGTTCATTCTTAGAAACGCCCACTTCTTTTTCGGATGCGGCTATTTTAGATTTATATTCGTTTATAAGCTTGTTTATACTTTCTAACCGCTTATGCTCCTGCGATTTGGACTGTTCGCTTCTTTCATTTTTCTTTTTATACGTAGATTCAAGCTCTTTTATGTTTTCTTCGAATTCTAAGATTTTCACATTTTGGTTTTTAAGCCTCATTATGACTTTGTCCGATATTTTCTTTTTGAGCCTTAAATCTTTAATATAACCGAGTATCTTTTTTTTGGTTTCATTGGTTAAATTTTTAGGGGCGGCCCATGAAAAAACTTTTGTTATATTACCGGCATCTATATCTTCGATATTATCTTCAATGTTAGATTCGCCAGAATTAGGATTATCTTCTTTAACTCTTGTTTTTTCTTTTTTCCGCTTTTTGCCCGATGTATCGGCTTTGGACCTATTCTCCGTAAATTTTACTTCTTTTTTAATTTTTTCGATAATGGACAGAAACCTGTTTGTAGATTTTTCGATATCTTTATCGCTTGGAAAATCAACGTCGTCAAAATCTGAAACTATACCCGCAATGTTAATCTCCTGGCTCTTTAATTTGTCTCCTATCGATATAACCCATCTTATCAAGATATCGGAGTTAAGAACCGAAGAAAAAATCTCCTCCTCTCCTTCTTCTATGCTCTTTGCTATCTCTATCTCTCTTTCGCGCGTAAGCAAAGAAACAGAACCCATTTCTTTAAGATACATCCTCACAGGATCATTTGTTTTAAGAGACAAATCTTCTTCTTCCGCCTCTTCATTAAACGTTTCGTCACCCGCAAATTTTGAATGTCCGGCTTTTGTAAAAATAGAGGATGTATCTCTTCCGAGGTCTATATCCTTTTCTCCAAGCATGCTTATCAAATCGTCAATCTGGTCGGGAGATACTATATTCTGAGGCAATATATCGTTAAAGTCGTCATAGCTCAATCTGCCATGCCGCTCCTTTAGCTTTTCGACGCTCTTATTGATTATCTGGTTCTCTAATTCTTTGTCTTTTAAGATATCCGCAACGACTGCCTTAGATTTAGCAGCAGTTCTAACCGTTGCTTTTACGTTTTCTTTATTTTTATTCTTTATGTTTTTTTTATTCATATATTGCAGATTTTTTTTTGAAATTCTTTAGAAATATATTTTAACCTATTAAGTTCTTTAAATTTAAGAAGCTTCCCGCTTTCATCCAGCAATCCGCTTCTGATTTCGCTCAAAATTCCTTTACAGGTTTTATCTATGTTGTCAATCCTTAACCTAATAAGAAGTTTTTTAAAATCATCCTTCCCGCTTTTATTTTCGGCTAATAAACTTGAATAATATATTTTATTCCATTTAAAACTATTTTCCGTTTTTAAAACTATATCTTCTATTTTCCCCTTATTATTAATATTATTATTAATATTATTTTCTTTGTTTATATCGTTTTTTAATGCATTTTTTATCTCTTTAATTATAAAAACGGCATCTTTATCGGAAAATTCATTCATTATATCATCGCTTATGTATTCTGTCAATAGCAAGTTGCAAAATATTTTACCTACTATTAAATCTTCTATATTTAAATCCTCTTTCGCATATCCGGCAGCCGAATTGCTCGCTGCGCCGCGCGTAAAATCTTTGCCCGCCGCGCGAACATCCGCCCCTGCCGTTTCATTTGAATCTATATATTCTCTTATTACGTTTTCTTTCAATCCTAGCCTGTTAGCCAGTATATTTATATAATGCGAAAATATAATATTATTATTTATTTTCTTTAAAAATGGAGCTATTTCACGAATCGCCGATATTTTTTCTTTAAGATTTTTCTCATTTCTCTCATCCTTTCTATCTTTAATTATACCGTCATTTTCGCTTTTTTCAATATAGTAATCGAGTGCAAACTCTATAGGCGTTTTTTTGCCTTCCCGTATTAATTTAATAAGACTGCCGCATCCGTACTTTCTAACATAGCCGTCCGGGTCGCTGCCGTCGTTCAAACATACCGCATATATATTTTTGTCGGGGCTTTCCATAAAACTCCCGAATAATTCCATCCCTCTATTAATTGCATTTATGCCGGCCTTATCGCCGTCGTAAAGGAGGATAATTTCATCGCTCAATCTCGATAAATTAACTATATGATTTTTAGAAAGAGCCGTACCCATCGTCGCAACCACGTTCTTAATACCTTTAGAATAAAGCGTTATCATATCGAAATAGCCCTCTACCACGAAAACGGCATTTTCTTTTTTAATAAAAGGCAGGGCTTTGTCTAAACCGTATAAGGTATTATTTTTTACAAAAATTTCGGAGTTATTGGTGTTTATATATTTAGGAAAATTGAGGGGGGATGCTTCGCCCTCCCTTAAAATTATTCTGGATGCAAGCGCAATAGGCTCTCCCGCTCTATCCATTATGGGAATAATAAGCTTATTGACGAATCTGTCAGAGTATCCCCTGTTATATTCGGGTTTTTTAATCAATAATCCGGCATTTACGGCGATATCTAAATCGACCTTATTATTCAGCAAAAGAGCGGCTAATCCGTTTCCGAACCCCGCATATCCTAATTTAAAATCCCTTGCGGTATTTTCGTCTATGCCTCTATCGTTAAGATATTTGATTATATGTCCGCTGCTTGACATATAAACGAAAAGATTTTCGTAATAAAAGTTTAAGGCAAGATTTAGAATTTTTTTAAGCGGTGCTTCGTTTTCCCTTATTTTATCGGATTTATATAATTTTGTATCTTCGAGGGGGATATTATATTTTTTCTTAAGATAATCTATGACCTCCTTAAAAGATTCTCCCTTTATATCCTTAAGAAATCCTATAACATTGCCGCCTTTTCCGCATCCGAAACAATAATAAAGGCCTTTTGATTCGTTGACATGAAATGAAGGGGTCTTTTCCGAGTGGAAAGGACATAAGCCCGAATAATTTTGACCTACTTTTTTAAGTTTGACGAACCCTGCCACTTCATCGACTATATTTACATAAGATAATACGGTTTCAATATTTCTGTCCATAATTTTTAGTAATAAACGCTATAAATATTAGTCGTTTTTTGGAAAGGAAAATTCTAATAAAATTTGCCGATATAGGGGGATAAAAATTTGCCTGCTTTGAGAAAATAAGGTAAAAAACTTTTAGATTTATAATATCCAAAACGTTTATTTACAGCTTGAAACGAAAAAAGAAAATATAAAATTAGGCTTAACAATAAAAAAGTTTTAATTCCGGCAAAAAAAAACCGCCCAACCTATTGCAGAATCCCAATTGAAGCAAGTTTATAATTTTGGTAATTATCAGCGAAATTAAGGCAAAAACAATTATAATGCCAATAAATATTCCGGAAAATATAATAATTTTCCCTATCTCTTCATTATGAAATAGTTTGGCGATATAATAAGAATAAGCTCCGTCTGCCTTTGAACTTAAGTATATTGCGCCGAAATAGGCAACAAAAACCCCGAGCAAAGATATAGCCTCTTTTATAAAGCCTCTAAAAAAGCCCCTTATCATTATTGCGATAAATAAAACTAAAAAGGCTATATCTATGTAGCTCATAAAGTTTTTATTAATAATATTAATAACTGAAATAATTCTTTTTGGAATTTCTTTTTCTGGAAGCCGCCGCTTTTTTCTTTTTCTTAACGCTCGGCTTTTCGTAATGCTCCCTTTTCCTGATTTCGGAAAGTATTCCGGCTCTTTCGCAGGATTTTTTAAATCTTCTTAAGGCATTTTCGAAAGATTCATTTTCTTTAATTTTTACGATAGACAAAACCTAAATTCGCCTCCTTTTTGCATTTTTATATTTTATACTATTTATATAGTATCATATATTTTCTATTAATTTGTCAACCTATAAATTTTAACGTGATTTTTTTTCGTCCAATCCCGAAACTCCTTCCCGCTTTTTTAACTCGTCTATCACGTTAAAAAAATCAATCCCCGAATAAATTAACATAACTATATAAAAAAACATCAAATCCGCGCATTCGTAAATTATTTTATCTTTATCCCCGTCGCTCCCTACGACGGATAAAATAACCTCAAGAGATTCTTCCTGAAGTTTTTTACCTATTTTTTCCGGCCCTTCGTTTAAAAGCTTTGCAGCATACGATTTTTCAGGGTCGGCGTCTTTCCGACCGGCGATAAAATCATATAACAGTTTAAGCGAATAAAATTTTTCCTTATCACAGGCGGCATCTTTGTTATCTATTTCGCTTTCATTTATATTGCCGCTATTTACGGGAAGACGGTTATTTATTTTTGAATAAAAACAAGTTTTATGTCCGGTGTGGCACGCCGGGCCTTTCTGAATAACTTCCAATAAAATACTGTCGTTATCGCAATCAAAAAAAATTTCTTTTATATGCTGAGTATGACCGGAAGTCTCTCCCTTTTTCCATAATTTGTTTCTTGACCTGGAAAAATAATGGGCATAGCCCGTTTCGACGGTTTTTTTCAATGATTCTTCGTTCATAAACGCAAGCATTAATATCTCTTTCGAAAAATAATCCTGCGCAACTGCGGGTATAAGGCCGTTAAGTTTGGAAAAATCAATTTTTTTTAAAAATAAACCGAGGGTATTCTCGTCAAAAACGTCAACGGTTATATCGTTAAAATTATTCATAATCTTACGTTAATTCCTTTGGATTTTAAATATTTTTTAATAGGAATAATGCCTGAATTTTCATAATGAAATATGGAAGCGGCAAGAGCGGCGCTTGCGTCGGATTTGACAAAAACCTCTTCCATATCCTTAGCGTCCCTTGCACCTCCGGATGCAATCACCGGAATTTTTACGCTTTTGACGACAGACGAGGTAAGCTCTATTTCGTAGCCATTTTTTGTCCCGTCCCTGTCCATGCTTGTCAGCAGGATTTCTCCAGCCCCCCTGTTATAAGCCTCTTTTGCCCAATCTATAGCATTAATTCCGGAATTTTTTCTCCCTCCGTGAGTAAAAACAATATATTCATCACCTATTTTTTTTGCGTCTATCGCTATTACTATCGTAGATGAACCGAATTTTTTTGCCGCGCCGTCTATAAGTCTGGGTTTTAACACTGCCGCAGTATTAATAGAGACCTTGTCTGCCCCGCTGTTCAGCAAATCCCTTATATCTTCTATTTCCGAAACGCCTCCGCCTACGCTAAAGGGAATAAATATATTTTCGGAAATCTTATTGACGAGTTCCAGAATAGTTTTTCTTTTTTCATGAGAAGCCGTTATGTCCAAAAACATAAGCTCGTCGGCAAGCTCTCCGTCGTATCTTTTTGCAAGTTCTACGGGATCGCCGGCACTCCGCAAGTCTTCAAAATTTATACCCTTAACGACCTCTTTATTTTTAATATCCAAGCACGGTATTATTCTTTTTGCAAGCATAAATTTGCCTTAATCCTTGTCCTTGCATAATAAAGCGTTTGCCTTTCCTAAATCCAGTCTTCCGTCATATAAAGCCTTCCCGACTATTACGCCTTCGAGAAATGGAAGATTAAGCTCTTTCAGTTTTACGATATCGCCCTGTCCCGAAACTCCTCCTGACGCTATAACGTTAACGCCTAATTTTGCAAGCCTCGACATAAGTTCTAAATTAACCCCTGCGAGCATCCCGTCTTTTTTAATATCTGTGAATATAAAAGTTTGTATTCCGTAAAGGTCTCTTAAGTTTTCCACCGCTTCGCCAAAAGGGGTTTCTACAAATTCTCTCCAACCTGAAATTGCTATTTTTTCATCGTATAAATCGATTCCGGCTATGATTCTTCCTTTATAATTTAACATGGAAGCCTTGACGGAATTAATGTCTTTGAATAATACCGAACCGAGAATAATATAAGATGCGCCGGCATTAAAATAATTTTCTATTGTTTTGTCTTCTCTGATGCCTCCGCCGACCTCTACGGGAATTTTAACGGATTTTATAATGTCTTTTATAATATCAAAATTATCCGGGTTTCCCGATTTGGCGCCGTCAAGATCGACCAAATGAAGTCTTTTTGCCCCAAGTTTCTGCCAGTTCAAAGCGGCTTCCATAGGCGAAAGTTCATACTCCTTTTTGACGTCGTAATCTCCCATGGTCAGCCTGACGCATTTTGAACCGAGTATATCTACGGCGGGTATTATAATCATATTTTTAATTTAATTATTTATAAAATTTTTTAATAACGCCAATCCGGCGGTATGGCTTTTTTCGGGATGAAACTGACAGGCAAAAATATTATTTTTTTTTACGCAGGCGCTGAATTTACCGTAATAATCGCAAACCGCGGCGGTGATGTCTTCTTCGGGAGCGCAATAATACGAGTGCAGGAAATAAAAAAAGCTGTTGTTTTCTATTCCGTTAAATTCTTTTACCGGTTTTGACATTTCTATATCGTTCCACCCTATGTGAGGTATAAGAGGAATGACGCTATCGTCGAATCTTATTACTTTTCCTTTTAAAATTCCGAACCCTTCGCTGTGGCCGAATTCTTCGGAAGTTTCAAATAAAAGCTGCATACCGAGACATATACCCAGAAAGTTTTTGCCTGATGCGACGGCATCTTTAATAGGCTCGATCAGCCCTTTTTGTCTGAGCGTCAGCATAGCGTCTTTAAATCCCCCCACGCCGGGCAGAATTAAATGGGTGGCATTTTCGATATGCTTATAATTTTCGGTAATTTCGGCGTCATATCCTAAAAAATTAAAAGCGTTACGGACATTTTTAAGATTTCCCATTCCGTAATCGATTATCGCTATCTTTTTTTTCATTTAACCTGCTTTATTTTATAACAAAATATTTATAAATTGCATTGGCTATTCCGCCGGCAATCAAGCGCCTGAATGTGGAAGAACCCAAAAGATGCTCTTCGTAAGGATTGGAAATAAAAGCATATTCGATAACGACCGCCGGCATTGTCGTAAATCTCAGCACATAAAGGTCGTCCCTTACGACTCCGTCGTATTTCAGATTTAACTTAGAGGAAATATAATGCTCTAAATAGCTTGCAAACCTATAGGAATTCCTATGAAAATAATAAACAGTCGTTCCATATAGATATGGGACAACGACGGAATTGCAGTATAAACCTATAAATAAATTCGCTCCGCTTCTGTTGGCTTCCTCCGCTCTCTGCTGTAAGCTTGTATTTATATTAGATGTTCTGTCTATCTCAACCTTAATGCCTTTGGCTTCCAAGAGTTTTTTTAGTTTTAGCGCGATACTCAGATTAACAAAATCTTCCGGCAGACCCATAGGTCCGATGCCGCCGGGGTCGCCGCCGCCGTGACCCGCATCGATAAAAACATTAAAATTAATGCCTTTAATCGAAACGGATGATTTAATCTTTTTAAAAACATAAACAACGGCTTTATAGCGGTTATTCCCGAGATTTATCGTTCTTATTCGCGGTTTTGCCAATGCGCTTTGCCTTAAAACTATATGAACCGAATAATTCGGAGCACCGCTGAATTGAGAATATGAAACAGAATATATGTTTTTAAAAGGTCTTGCTATCTTTTTTCCGCGGCTGTATAAAATAGATCGTCCGAATGCTAAAATAAAAAAATTTTTGCTTCCGTTCTTAAAAAAATATCCTTTATAATAAGGTTTGCCTATCGTATATATATTTATATCTCCTTTTGCGTTATCTATGGAAACTCCCGTGATTTTCGTTATATTGCCGGCATACGCATAAGCATTCCCAGTACTTGCGGCGGCAAGGCTAAATAATAAAACAGCGCAGAAAAATAAAATTAAATTTTTCATCTTTTTTAAATACTTCCTTTTGTTGAAGGTATTCCGCAGTTATTCATGATTTTAAGCGCATCGGACAATGCTCTGCCCGTCGATTTAAATATTGCCTCTACCATATGATGCGCATTTGAACCATATTCAATGTTTATGTGCAAATTTATAAGAGCATTTTTACATAACGCTTCAAAAAATATATTCGAATACACATAAAAAAATTTATCGACTAGAATTTCTCTTGATTCCTGCTTAGAAATCGAAAAGAGAGAGGGCGAAGATTCTTTTACGTATTGGGACATATCCTCATCCATAAATTTATAAACAAAAAAAGACCTCCCGCAAAAATCGACGGATGACTGCACAAGAGCTTCATCCATAGGGACGGAAGCGAAACCGAATCTTTTAATTCCCTTCTTATCTCTCGATAATTTCATTAATGCATTCCCTACGACGATTCCGGTATCTTCTATAAGATGATGCAGGTCAACCCCTATATCGCCTTTTGCGTTAAGGTAAATATCGAAACCCGAATGCTTCGAAAACTGTTCGAGCATATGATTAAAAAACGGCACTCCCGAATCTATTTCGTACGCGCCCTTTCCGTCAATATTCAGTGAAAGTTTAATATCGGTCTCAGTCGTTTTTCTTGCAAAATTCCCTTTGCGTTCTTTCGACCCGGCTTTCTTGGCTTTTGCGTTATTATCAGGTTTGGATTCTTCCATATTTTCACCTTAAAACTAAATAATTATTATAACATATTCGTAAAATCTTTCTTAAAGTTTTTAAAATAATCCGCCAGCTTTTTATTTTCGGCCGGCGTGCCTACGGTTATTCTATAAAATAATTCCATATCGCCGGTGAAACTTCTTATAATTATATTATTGTCCTTAAGAAACTTATCAAATTTATTTTTTAATTTTTTATCTTTCAGCCTTATTAATAAAAAATTGGCATCGGATGGGTAAACAAAGATATAATCTAGTTTATTCAGCATGGAATATAATTTTTCTCTCTGTTCGATCGTTTTTTTTATATTTTTATCGAATTCGCCGAAATTATTTAAAAAAAATTCTATGGAGCTTAACGTTAAAGAGTTTATATTATACGGCAATTTTATTTTTTTAAATTCGTTTATAAGTTTATCTCCCGAAAAAAGCATTCCGAATCTTAATCCCGCAAGTCCTATTTTCGAAAAAGTCCTTAGAACGATTAAATTATCGTATTTATTTATATACTTTATAAAAGACCCTTTGTTTGAAAAAAATATATAGGCTTCATCTACTACGACAATGTTATTTTTATTTTCCAGAAGACTTTTTATGATATCGGGGTTAAAATGGTTTCCGGTAGGATTATTGGGATAACTAAAAAAAAATATTTTTTTTGAATTTTTATCTTTACCGGCGCTTATATTTTCCGGCAAGTCGAAATATTTTCCGTCGAGTTTTATAAATTCGGTCTTTAAGTCATTGCATCTTGCTATAATATCGTACATAGAAAAAGAGGGTGACGGAATTTTCACGGCGACGTCTTTTTTTAGGCTAAGCAGAATAATAGATATAAGTTCGTCCGAGCCGTTGCCGAAAATAAAATTTTCAGCCGCCGTATCGTAAAATTTTTCGAGCAGTCCGATAAGGTTTTTAGAGCTTGAATCGGGGTAAAGATTTATGAGCGTATCTTTTATAAAATCCGCGTATCTTTTTTTAATATTTTTGCCTAGAGTATAATTAGATTCGTTTGCATCGAGTTTTAAGGCTTCATCTGATTCAACCTCATTGACCTTGTAAGCGGATAATTTAAGAACGCTGTTTTTAATAAAATTTTCTATTTTTAACGGAGACATGTTGATTTTTTATTATTTTTTTGCTTTTTTAACTCTTAATCTTACCGATTTGCCGTGGGCGCCGAGCCCTTCGATATCCGAAAAGAATTCGACGTCGCCCGCACTTTCTAATAAAAAATCAGGGTTTGATGAAATAACGCTCGTTCTTTTAAGAAAAGACAGCGTATCTAAGGGAGAAAAAAATCTTGCCGTACCGCCGGTAGGAAGGACATGGCTTGGACCGGCGACATAATCGCCTAAGGCTTCCGGGGTGTTTCCGCCTAAAAATACGGCTCCGGCGTTTTTTATTAAAAACAGTTTTTCGAACGGGTCTTTTACATATAGCTCCAGATGTTCCGGGGCAAGCTCATTGGCAATATCGATAGATTCTTTTACCGAACCGGTTAAGACTAAAGAGGCATTAGAGTTTATCGATTTTTCTATTATATTTTTTCTTTTCTCCAGTTTTATTAGTTTCGGTAAAATTTGCGCTATATTTTCAATAATAGAAGGAATATTGCTTATAACCGTAGAAATCGCCATTTCGTCATGCTCGGCTTGAGACATCATATCTATAGAGACGAGTTCCGGGTCGGCGGATTCATCGCATATTATCGCAATTTCGCTCGGTCCCGCAATCATATCTATATCGACGTCGCCGTAAACCATCTTTTTTGCCGTCGCAACGTAAATATTTCCAGGACCGGCTATCTTATCCACCCTTGGAATTGTTTCGGTTCCGTAAGCAAGAGCAAATACGGCATGCGGGCCGCCTATTTTAAATATTTTGCCTATGCCGCACAAAACTGCCGCCGCAATGACATAATCGTTTAACTTGCCTCCCGGAGGAGTAACCATAATAATATCTTTAACCCCCGCGGCGGATGCCGGAACCGCATTCATAATAACTGAGGATGGATAGCTTGCCTTGCCCCCGGGAACATATATGCCGACTTTTTGCAGGGGAGCTATAAGCTGTCCGGTAATAAGTCCGTCATTATTATTAGAAAACCATGTTTGTATTTTTTGCTTGGAATGATAATCGTAAACCCTTCCTATAGTATTTTCGATGCTTTTTCGTTCGCTGTTAGTTAAAGAATTAACCGCTCTTACCTTTTCTTTTTCTTTGATTAAAAAATCTTCCGGCCGGAGTTTTATTTTATCGAATTTTTCGGTATAAGCGGATAACGCTTTATCTCCTTTAGAAATAACGTCTGAACGTATAATTTTAAGTTCCTGCTGAATTTTATCGGAAAAGTCAAATTGTCCGAGTCTTCTTTTTTTTAGAAATTCTTTAAAATCATCTTTTTTTGAATCAAATATCAGCATTCTTTTTTAACCTGTTTCTTCAAATTATCTATTAAAGATGCAATTTCTTCGGAATTGATTTTAAGGCTTGCCCTGTTAACTATAAGCCTTGAGGTAACAAATACGATATCTTCCAACGGCGTTAGATTATTTTGTTTTAAAGTTTCGCCGGTAGAAACCAGATCCACGATAAAATCGCACAAGCCGGAAATAGGGGCAAGCTCTACGTTGCCGTAAAGTTTTATGATTTGAACGTTTGAAACGCCTTTTTTATTAAAAAACTCTCTCGTTATGCGGACATACTTTGTCGCAATACGCAGATTCGTTCCGGAATAATAAATTTTTTTTTTAATATCGTCTAACACGCTTTCTGCGGCATTTTTACGGCAGCGTTTGATTTCTTTATCCATTATGTTTCTATCTACCGCCGCAACGACTCTGCATTTGCCTATGCCTAAATCCAAAGGCTCATATACGTTTCTAGGCTTCTCAAGCAAAACGTCCTTTCCGGAAATTCCGGCGTCGGCAGCCCCATATTCGACAAAAGTAGGTACATCCCATGGCTTTACTATAAGCAGGCTCGCGTCGTCGTCTTGATAATCGAATATAAGTCTTCTTGAATCATAATCGGCATCGGGATGTTTGACGTATCCGGATTTTCTTAAAAGTCCGAGGGCGTCTTTAAGCACTCTTCCCTTAGGAACGGCAATTTTGAGTTTTTTCTTTTTATTCTGTTTTTTATTTTGTGCTGTTTTCATCATCATTCTATGCGCTCTTACTACAAGCCGTATCGTTAAAATCAGGGTTTTCCGCTTCGGCAGAAAGCGGGTCGCTTGCCTTAACTCTTGAAATTATCGCACCTAAATCAGCTAATTTTTTTTCCATTTTTTCATAGCCGCGGTCCAAATGATAAATTCTGGAAACTGTGGTTAAACCGTCGGAGGAAGCCAATCCCGCTAAAACAAGCGAAGCGCTTGCCCTTAAATCCGTAGCCATAACTTCTGCGCCTGAAAGTTTCTTTGCGCCTTTTACTATCGCAAAATTATTTCTAATCTTTATATTAGCTCCGAGGCGTATAAGCTCCGCAACGTGCATAAACCTATTCTCGAAGACATTTTCGCTGATAACGCATAATCCGCTGGAAAGCGTCATCAGAGCCATCATTTGAGCCTGCATATCGGTAGGAAAATCCGGATAGGGCGAAGTAGAAATATCGACG
This sequence comes from bacterium, assembly GCA_021812245.1. Classification (GTDB taxonomy): domain Bacteria; phylum SZUA-79; class SZUA-79; order Acidulodesulfobacterales; family Acidulodesulfobacteraceae; genus Acidulodesulfobacterium_A. The sequence continues at coordinate 15,732 of JAKAOK010000028.1, forward strand.
CTTTTAATGACCTTGGAGCCTTTTACCCTCATTGAAGACGATGAATTTATAATAACCCTGGCACCGGCTTCCGAAAGCTTTTCTATAACTGATTTAAGATGGCTTACATTAATATTTTTAAGGAATATATCGCCTTTTGTTATAGCTGAAGCCGCCATAAACGTTCCGGCTTCTATCCTGTCCGGAAGAACACGGTGGCACAACCGTTTAAGTTTTTTAACGCCGTTTATGGCAATTACGGCCGGCTCCGTTCTTTTTATCTCTGCCCCACCGTTATTAAGTGCGGTAATCATATCGTCTATTTCCGGTTCTCTTGCGGCATTTTTTATAATGGTCGTCCCTTCGGCGAGAGTTGCAGCCATAATTACGTTTTCGGTTCCGGTAACGGACGGAATGGGGAAATTTATTACCGCTCCTTTAAGCTTATCGGCATAAACATCCACGTATCCATGGTCAACCTCAACGGTAGCGCCGAGTAATTTAAGCGCGTTTAAATGAAAATCTATGGGCCTTGCGCCTATAGCGCAGCCTCCGGGCAAAGACACCCTAGCCCTTTTATATTTTGCAAGGAGAGGTCCCAAAACTAGAACGGAAGCCCTCATGGTTTTTACAAGGTCGTACGGGGCGTCGTAATTATTGATATTAGAAGTGTTTATGATTAATTTATCGGCTTGGCCCGATTCTTTAATTTCGGCTCCTAGGCTTATAAGAAGCTTCTTGATCGTTTTAATATCTTCAAGGTCGGGAACGTTATCGATTTCATTGTCCGAACCGTCGAACATAATCGAAGAAACTATTATCGGTAAAGACGCATTCTTGGAACCGCTTATGGAAACCTCCCCGACTAACGGAAAGCCTCCCTCTATCACCATTTTATCCATATGTAATTTTAACCGCCCTTTCTTTATTATTTAAATCGTTAATAAAAGCTATATTCTTAAATTTTATATTTTTAAACTTTTCATTAAATAAAGATTGAATTGCCGATTTTTTCCTGTAATCTATTTCTAAAATAAGCGTTTTGGTTTTTTTAGTTTTAAGAGCGGCATAATCAAATATTTTTCTGTAAAACTTAAGACCGTCTTTTCCGCCGTTCAAAGCCTTAACCGGTTCGTAAAGTCTAATATCGTCGTCCAACGCTTTTAATTCGCCGGTTTCTATATAAGGAGGGTTGGAAATAATTATATCGAAATTATCAAAATCCGCTAAATGAAAATCCAAATCGGAATTAATAAAAGTTGCATCGGCGCACCTTGATTTAAGAATGTCAAAATAAACCGGCGCAACTTTTCCCCGCACCCCGTTTGCAATTATATTTTTTTTAGCGGCGTTTAGACTCCTGATACTGTTATCGGCAGCATAAATTATAACATTATCAGAATTCTTTGCAATAGAAATCGCAATCGCTCCAGAACCGGTTCCTATATCGAGAATGCAAATTTTCCTTTTTAATGCGCCTGAAAGCCTTTTTACTTCTTTTAATGCTTCATCTACCAAACATTCGGTATCGGGTCTCGGTATTAAAACCGATTTGCCGACAAAAAAATCCAAAGAGTAAAACTCTTTTTTGTTTACGATATAAGCAAAAGGCTCTCTCCCGCCTCTTCTTTCGATTAATCTTTCAAATAGATTTATTTTACTTCCGGCAATTTTGTCGTTATAAGAAATAATGACTTCTTCTATGGTTTTCCCTAAAACATGCTTCATTATGCCCGCCGACTCGTTAAAAGGATTCGGAATGTTTTCATTTCTCAGACGGGCTTCGCCCATTTTAATTAATTCGTAAACGGACATAACTTCATTTAAATTATTATTGTAATTGTTTTTGAGATTCAAAATAATCCGCTAAAGGCATCAAAAGTTCGTCTAAAGCGCCGTCCATAAAAGAAGCCAGCTTATGTATGGTTATTCCGGCACGGTGGTCCGTAATTCTGCCTTGAGGAAAATTGTACGTTCTTATTTTTTCGCTCCTGTCTCCGCTTCCAACCATATTTTTCCTGCTTTGCGCCTCTATGCTTTTTTTATCCGCCTCTATCCTGCTTAAAAGGCGGGACCTTAATATTCTTAATGCCTTTGCTTTGTTTTTGTGCTGTGATTTCTCGTCCTGACAGGTAACTACAAGTCCCGTAGGAATATGGGTAACTCTTACAGCGGAATCCGTCGTGTTTACGCTCTGTCCGCCGTGTCCGGAAGACCTGTAAACGTCTATTCTTAAATCCTCGTTGTTAATTTTAAGATCGACTTCTTCCGGTTCCGGCATAACGGCTACCGTTGCCGCCGAAGTATGGACTCTTCCCTGCGTTTCGGTGGCTGGAATCCTCTGCACTCTGTGTACTCCACTTTCGTATTGCAAAAGGCGGTAAGCATCTTTACCTTTTACCGATACGATGGCTTCTTTCAAACCTCCGGAAGATGAAGGGCTTAATGAAATAGCCTCAAACTTAAAGTTCTTGTTTAAAGCATATTTATTGTACATTTTAAAAAGGTCGAGTGCAAAAAGGGCTGCTTCTTCTCCGCCCGTTGCGGCTCTTATCTCCAACAAAATGTCTTTGTCCTGAAGATTTTCTTTCGGAAAGAAAAAATCTTTAATTTCTTCCGCCAATTCAGAAACTTTATTTTTTAAAGAATTTATTTCTTCATTTTCTAAATCCATTAACGCCTGATCGGACTCGGATTTAACTAATTTCTCCAGGTCTGTTATTTCCGCTTCGGTTTTCTTATATTCGGAAAATTGTTCCGCCGTCTTTTTTATCAGATTGTACTGCTTGGATAATTCTTTTATTTCCGCGCTGAATCCTTTTGAGCTTTCTTCCTGTATCCGCGAATATAAATTTTTTGATTTTTCGGATAATTCAAGAGCCTTTTTTATGAGATTTTCATCAAGCATTTAACGACGCACCTTTAAAAAGTATGAAAATTTTGTCATTCCCGCATAGGCGATATTTCCGTCCACGTTTATCAAAACATGTCTTTGATGTGGACGGAAATGCCAGACTCTTTCAAAAGTCAAAACCGCCTTTTAACCAAGACATCCTGACTTCCGAAGGTTTTCCACAGGAAAATTCTCCTTCCGCGCAATTTCCCCTGACGCATGCCGGACCGGCGCCGTAAAAAACGGACGGAGCGATAGGATAAACAAGTTTGAACATCTCCTGCGCCACGGCTCTGATTTCCCACTGCGCCCTATTACACCCTCTCAGTCTGAAAAAGTGCAAAAGCTCCCTTGCATTCATGGTGAAAATAATCTGGGTTTCGGTTGCGTTGGGAAGCAGATATCTGGCATCTTCGGCAGGAACGCCTTTCTCTAAAAAATAGCCGTACAGCGAAAAAATATCGGCCAACATTTTATTGTATCTCGCCGAAAGTTCTTCGTCCCCTGCTATGGAGTCCGGGACGACATACTTAGGGCTCTCTTCTTTGACATAACGCTGGCTTCTTTGGGAATATGACGCGATGCGGTGCCTTACTAATTGATGCGAAGCGCTTCTTGAAAGTTTCTCTACGCCGAAGGTAAAATTAGAATGCTCGAGGACGGATTCGTGTCCGGAAGTCCTGATTCTTTTAATTAATTTCCTTGCTTTTTCTAAGCCTTTTTCGCCGTCGTTAAAATCGGCTTCTATCTTTGCGATGCCGTAAGAGCTGTAGCAAAGTCTCGCCGCCGTCGCGATGGTAATTTCCGGTTTAGAAGTGTAATTGATAAGTTTAACCATTCAAACATATAAGGAAATATTATAAAATTCTTATTTTTTACTGCTATTTGTTTTGGCGTATTTTTTGTTAAATTTGTCGATTCTTCCTGCGCTGTCTATAAATTTTTGTTTGCCCGTATAAAACGGATGGCATTTAGAACATATATCGACATGAATTTCTTCGACCGTACTGCCGGTAACAAATTCCTCGCCGCAGGCGCATTTTACCTTTGCCTGATAAATTTTCGGATGTATTCCTTCTTTCATCTTTAGGTTGCTCCTTTATTTTCAATTTAAAATTTTTTAAATATTTAAGTTAATTATTATAAGATTTTAAAATAAAATTTTCAACCTTTTTTATATCATCCGGAACATCGACGGGAATAGTAGAAATATTAACGGTCTCTACTTTTATTTTATGTCCGTTTTCTATTGCTCTTAACTGCTCAAGCATCTCTTTTTTTTCTAAGTAAGACATTTCCGTTTTCCCGAATTCCATAAGAAATTCTTTGGTGTATCCGTAAAAACCGAGATGCTTGTAACCGAAAATACCTTTAAAATCCTTAAGGGCTAACGCTTTTTCTCTGTCGTAAGGAATAGGACTTCTCGAAAAATATATTCCGAAATTATTTTTATCGACTATAACCTTGACGTTATTAGGGTCGATAAATTCTTCATAAGAGTAAATAGGGGTTTTTACGCTTGTATATGAAATATCGCCGCTTTCGTTAAACGGTTTAATTAACGATTCTATTATTTCGGAATTCACTAACGGCTCGTCTCCCTGAACGTTTAATACGATATCCGCATCGATGCCGCTTACAGCCTCTATTATCCTGTCTGTGCCGGTTTGATGCGTGTCTTTGGTCATAACCGCATTCGCGCCGAAATCCCTGCAGACGTCGTATATCCTTCTGTCTTCCGTAGCTATTATAACGTCGGACAGCAATTCCGACTTTATAACGCCTTCATAAACATGCTTTATCATGGGCTTGCCCATAATTAATGCAAGAGGTTTGCCCTCGAATCTGGTGGATTTATACCTTGCCGGTATAACCGCGACTATTTTTTTCATATAAACATTTTATTATAAATAAATTCAAATTTAAATGATTTTATTTGTAGTTATTTTTAGTTTTTAGTTATATATATGTTATATCCGTATCCAGCGATAATTTTGGCAAAATTGTAAGCGGCTTTCAGGTTTTTAAATTTGCCGAATACGACTTTGTAATAAAATATGCCTTTTACATTTTTTGTCGCAAGATGAACCCCCGGAACAAGTTTTTTAACATCTTTTATTTTATTCAGCGCTTTAGATTTTACGGTATATGCCGCAAACTGAAGAGTATAGCCGGATGCCGGAGGAATATATTTTACGCTCCGATAAACATTCAGGCGGCTTTTACCGCCGTATCTTCTGCATTCGGATAGAGGCACCTGCTTCGGTCCGAGATACTGCACCCTTACTAATGCCGTGCCTGGTCCGACCATATTAAGCGCCTTTGCGGCGGCATAAGAAAGGTCCATAATTCTTCCGTCAGCGTAAGGCCCCCTGTCGTTAACGCATACTTCCACGCTTCTGTGATTTTGAAGGTCGGTAACGTAAGCATAGCTGTCTAAAGGAAGCGTCAATGAAGCCGCCGTCAAATCATACATATCGTAAATTTGCCCGCTTGCCGTCTTCCGCCCCTGAAAACCAGGTCCGTACCAGGAAGCGACTCCGACCTCTACATTGCGTGAAATCTGCTTAGGCGGATAATATCCTGGGGGACGGCCGTATGATGAGCCGCCCGAATAATTCCCGCCTATTATATAAGGGACGCAACCGGAAAGCGCGGCGGCAAGCATAAGAACGGAAAATAGTAAAAACGGCAACTTTAATTTTGATTTCATAGCCACATCTATTATAATTGTAATTTAATTTTTACTCAATATAAACATCAACACCCAAATCCCGATTTGGGATTTCAATAATTCTCTTTTAAGCTCAAATTCTTCATTTTAAAAAATTAAATTATAATAATTTATATTTTTAAAGGATAAATTATTAGATTTATTTATCGTAAAAAAATATCGTAAAAAAATATTTAAAAATATGTAATTTTGGGCATTTTTAAACAAGCCCCT
>JAKAOK010000029.1 GCA_021812245.1 bacterium
ATTTTTTTACGATAAATAAATCTAATAATTTATCCTTTAAAAATATAAATTATTATAATTTAATTTTTTAAAGTGAAGAATTTAGGCTTAAAAGAGAATTATTGAAATCCCAAATCGGGATTTGGGTAAAATAATTTTCTTGCAATAAATGTGTAAAAATGATAAAAAGATAAGTTAAAGTTAACCAAATTCGTACCCGTTTATTAATTTGTGCTTGAAGTGCTTTGCATAAGCGGGGAGAAAAAGCGCAAAGGAGGCTAAAATGCCGTTTAACGTTACAATTAAGCAGTTGCTGGAAGCAGGCGTCCATTTCGGACATCAGACCAAAAGATGGAACCCCAAGATGAAACCTTACATATACGGGGCAAGGAACGGGGTCCATATAATCGACCTTCAAAAAGCTCTTCCTTATATCGCGGCGGCTTACGATAAGCTGTTCGAGATGGCCAAGGAAGGCAAGGTTATTCTTATTGTAGGCACAAAAAAGCAGGCCAATCCTATCGTGGTTGAAGAAGCGAAAAGATGCGGCATGCCCTACGTGAACGAAAGATGGCTCGGAGGGATGATTACTAATTTTGCCACCATTAAACTTTCGATTAAAAGATTGAAAGAATTGGAGGCGCTTAAAGAGTCGGAAGAATTTTCCAGATTTACCAAAAAAGAAATGGCAAGAATGGAAAAAGAGATAGTTAAACACCAGAAAGTTCTTAACGGCGTAAGAGATATGCACAAGATACCCGATGCAGTCTTCATAGTCGATGTCCATCATGAAATTATCGCTGCAAAAGAAGCGAAAAGGCTTGAAATTCCCATAATAGGAGTTGCCGATACAAATGCCGACCCGAATTTCGTGGACTGGCTGATACCCGGCAACGACGACGCCATAAGGGCAATAAAATTAATTTTAAGCACGATGGCGGATGCCATTATAGAAGGAAAAAAGATTTACGAAGAAAAGACCGGTAAAGGCAAGGCGCAGGCAGTTCCCGAAGGAGTTATCACCGAAGAAACTTTTGCCGCCGCAGAGGAAGCCACGGGCGGAGAAGCATCGGGCGAGGGCGGAGAATTACCGGCCGTCGGCGAAGAAGCGGATATTTCCATATAAATGTTTAAAAAATAAAATAGAAGGGAGGAAGAAAATAATTGGAAAAATCACAGAATATAAGCGCAGAACTTGTTAAAAATTTGCGTTCGATTACAGGAGCGGGTTTTGTAGATTGCAAAAACGTTCTTGTAGAAACGGACGGAGATTTGGAAAAAGCCGTCGAAGCGCTTAGAAAAAAAGGGCTTGCCAAGGCGCAGAAGAAGGCAAACAGGGAAGCCAAGGAAGGCTTGATTTATTCCTATATCCACGCTGGCGGAAGAATAGGCGTTCTTTTGGAAATCAACTGCGAAACGGATTTTGTCGCCAGAACTGCCGAATTTCAAGAACTCGCAAAAAATATAGCTATGCATATAGCCGCGTCAAATCCTCTTTATATTAAAAGAGAGGCTGTTCAGCCGGAAATTATAGCTAAGGAAAAAGAGATTTATAAAGAACAGCTTGCGGCTATGGATAAGCCCCATGCCGTTAAGGAAAAAATAATCGAAGGCAAGCTCGAAAAATATTATCAGGATGTCTGCCTGCTTGAACAGGCGTTTATAAAAGACCCGTCGAAAAACATTTCGGCTATAATTGACAACGAAGTGGCAAGATTAGGAGAAAATATAGTCTTGAAAAGATTTGCAAGATATCAGCTGGGAGAATAATGCAGGAGCTCAATTACAAAAGAATACTGCTTAAGGTCAGCGGAGAGGCTTTAGCCGGCGAAAGCAAATGCGGCATAGACCCGTCCGTAATAAATTTTGTGTCCCGTGAAATAAAGTCCGTTACGGATACTGGAGTTGAAATTGCGGTCGTCATAGGCGGAGGCAATATATTTAGGGGATTCGGCAAGTCGTCGAAGGGGCTTGGAATAGAACGCTCTCAGGGCGATTATATGGGTATGCTTGCCACCGTCATAAACGCCCTTGCCCTGCAGGCAAGCTTAGAGGATAACGGGGTCATATCGAGAGTTCAGACCGCTATAGCTATGCAGCAGGTTGCCGAACCTTATATAAGGCGCAGGGCATTGCGGCATTTAGAAAAAAAAAGAGTGGTTATATTTGCCGCAGGAACGGGAAATCCGTACTTTACTACAGATACCGCCGCATCTCTCAGGGCTATGGAAATTCATGCCGACGTCATCCTTAAGGCTACGAGAATCGAAGGGGTTTTTAGCGACGACCCGTTTGTCAATGCAGAGGCCGTAAAATTTGAAAGGCTCACTTATATCGATGTTTTGAATAAAAATTTAAAAGTTATGGATTCCACTTCCATATCTTTATGTATGGATAACAGACTGCCTATAGTCGTTTTTAATCTGTTGGTTCCGGGTAATCTGCTAAAAGTCGTTAAGGGCGAACCTATAGGCACCGTAATCACTAATTCTTAATTTTTTTGAGGGGCGGACGTTATGAATGAACCTGCATTTATTAACGAGACAAAAATAAAAATGTCCCATGCAGTTTTATCGTATAAAAGCGAACTGTCGAGGATAAGGACGGGAAGGGCATCTACCGGACTAATAGACGCTATCAGCGTCGAGTATTACGGTTCCGTTTCTCCGATAATCAGGCTTGCTTCAATTTCCGTACCGGACAGCAGGACGATAACGATAAATCCCTGGGATACAGGCTCTCTTCCGGCTATAGAAAAAGCCATACAAAAATACGACCCGTCTTTAAATCCTTCTAACGACGGCAAGAGCATAAGCATCGTAATACCGGCTTTGACTCAGGAAAGGCGCAAGGAGATAATAAAGCAGGTAAGTAAATTGTCTGAATCCATTAAGCAGGAGGTTAGGAATTTCAGGCGGCTGGCAAACGAAAAGATAAAATCTTCGGAAAAATCCAAAGAAATATCCGAGGACATATCCTTCAAAATTCAAAAAAAAATTCAGGAATTAACCGACGGTTTTATTAAGGAAATCGACGAAATAACAAAGCATAAAGAAAAAGAAATATCGGAAGTATGACCTCTAAAAATATCCCTAACCATCTCGCCGTTATTATGGACGGAAACGGCAGGTGGGCAAAGAAAAGGAATCTGGACAGGATATACGGACATATAGAAGGGATAAAATCTTTAAAATCCGTTATCAAAGGCGCAATAGAGCATAAAATTAAATATCTTACGGTTTACGCCTTTTCTTCGGAAAACTGGCAGAGACCCGCGGACGAAGTCGATTATTTAATGCGGCTTCTCGACGAATATATCAATATCGAACTTCCTTATCTTATAAAAAATAAAATCAGGCTTAATTTTATAGGTAATATAGGCAGGATTCCCGAGCAATCAAAATCTACGCTGTTAAAAGCGGTAAAAAAAACAAAAAACTTAGACGGATTAAACCTAACGCTTGCGTTAAGTTACGGTTCTAAAGAAGAAATATTAAACGCCGTTTCCAAAATTGCCGAAGATTTTAAGGAGGGCAGAATTAAGATTAAAGATATCGGAGACGAACTTTTTTCATCGTATCTTTACACTGCCGGTATTCCAAACCCAGACTTTCTTATAAGGACAAGCGGAGAGCATAGGCTTTCCAATTTTATGCTTTATCAGGCGGCATATACCGAACTATATTTTACGAAAACTTTATGGCCGGATTTCAGAAAGAAAAATTTAACCGCCGCATTAAAAAATTATGAAAAAAGGATAAGAAAATTTGGAAAGACCGAGGTTTGACCCTAAAAGATTTATATTCGGCATTATATTCGGAATAGTAATAATTTTATCTATTTTTCTGCTCAATATATACGAATTTTTTTTGGTATCCGCCGTTCTGACCGCACTCTCCGTTTATGAAATATACGGCATCTTCGACTTAACCGGATATAAATATTTTATACTGCCGGAAATCCTTGCGATATTGACAGCCTTTTCATTTGCGTTTTTAAAACCAGGCGCTTTTATATTTATCTTTTTTTTATCCGGTTTTTTGATTTTTTTCAAAAATGTGCTTTCCTTTAAAACAGATTCCGGAAAAAGCATATTAATAGACTTATTTTCTGTATTTTATGCAGGTTTCCTCATATCTTTCCTGCTGAAAATTTTTGAACTTTCCGGAGGAAAACTACTGCTTTTATTATTATTTATAATCGTATGGACATCCGATATTTTTGCATATTACGGCGGAAGGCATTTCGGCAGGCATAAGCTGATTTTCCCGCTTAGTCCCAAGAAAACCGTGGAAGGCGCATTAATAGGTCTTTTATCGGCGGTCCTCGTCGCCCTCGTTTTCAGGGCGTTCATAGGCGATTATAAAAGATTTACCCTTATTTCCTTTATTGTTTTGTCGTCCGTAACGGTTATTGCCGGAATGTTCGGGGATTTAACCGAATCGTTAATAAAAAGAATTGGGGGGAAAAAGGATTCGGGGTATATAATTCCCGGTCACGGCGGTATCCTCGACAGGATAGACAGCCTTATACTCGCGGCGCCTTTTTTTTATTATATCGCAGTCTATTATTTAAAGTATTGAAAAATAATTTCTAACTGTGATTTTAGGGGTTAAATTAATATGCGTAATATATTTCTTGCGGGTTCTACGGGGTCTATAGGCAAAAATGCTTTAGAGGTGGCGCTTGCATATCCGGACAAGCTTGCCGTAAAAGGTATAGCCGCAGGCCATTTTACGGCGGAACTTAAGGAGCAGATTATACGGCTCAACCCTTTATACTGTATTCTTCCTTCGAGAGCCGAATCAAATAAAGCGAAAACCGCGCTAAAAAACTTTAGAAGTATTAAGACAAAATTTACTTTCGGCGAAGAAGGTCTGCATGAGGCTGTTTTAGACGATGCTTTCGATATAGTTTTAAACGCTATAAGCGGTTCTTCCGGTCTTATGCTCTCTTACTGGAGTCTTGCCGCGGGGAAAGATCTGGCTCTCGCAAATAAGGAATCTATGGTAATGGCGGGAGATATTCTTAACGCCGCCGCTAAATCTTCAAAATCCAAAATAATTCCGGTAGATTCGGAACATTCTGCTTTATTTCAGTGTTTAAGATGCGGCGTAAAATCGGATGTAAATAAATTAATCCTCACGGCTTCCGGCGGTCCGTTTTATAATATAGAGAAAGCCGGCTTTAAAAGAATTACCGTGGATATGGCATTGAATCATCCGAAATGGAAAATGGGGAAAAAGATAACTATAGATTCATCTACTCTTGCAAATAAGGGACTTGAAATAATAGAAGCCTGTTTTTTATTTAATATCGATGAAAAACAGGTCGATGTTTTAATACATCCGCAGGCGGCAATTCATTCGATGGTAGAATTTAAAGACGGCTCCGTTATCGCGCAGATGGGCGAAGCGGATATGAAGGGACCAATAGGCTACGCCCTGTCTTATCCTCGCCGGTTTAAAGGACTCATGAAGCATGTTAATCTTGCGGAAATAGGAAATCTGGAATTTTTCGCGCCGGATAACGAAAAATTTCCGTTTTTAAACCTTGCAAGATATGCTTTAAAGGCCGGAAAAAGTATGCCCGCCGTTTTTTGCGAGGCAAACGAATTTTTTGTAAATTCGTTTTTAAATAAAAAAATATCTTTTAATAAAATAGCCCGTAACGTGGAAGCGGTTATGCTTAAGCATAAGCCGTTCGAATTAAAAACTATCGAAGACGTTCTGGAAGCAAAAAGGCAGGCGGAATCGCTTTCTAAATTGTTTAGTTGAGCCCAAAATTGCCTGTGTATATTATTAAATATACCGCAGCCCCAATCCCGGTTTAGGATTTTTATATATGAATTACCTGAATTACTTAATAACGTCATTGCGAGCGCACTATTCCGTCATTGCGAGCGCAGCGAAGCAATCTCGCTTTAGATTGGTTAGCTGCGCTGGACTTCGTCCGTCCCATCTTTGCCTGCATAAAACCGTTGGTTTTATAAACGCAGTCAAAGATATGCTCGCAATGACGGAATATTAGAATTTATTAAATATTTTCTAAATCTGGATTTGGGCGCAGTGGTATATTTTATCCTAATTGTTATATAATATATTGTAAGCAAACTAAAAAACAGGGAGGGTTTACATCGGCTTATGATAATAGAATCTTATCTGGGAAAATATCCAAAGATTGACGAAACCGTATATCTTTGCGAAAATACGGTTATCGTCGGAGACGTGGAGATAGGGAAAGGTTCGAGCATATGGTTCGGCTCAGTGGTAAGAGGAGACGTCAATTATATAAGGATAGGAATTAATACCAACGTTCAGGATAACAGCGTTCTTCACGTTCAGCATGATACCGGACCGCTTATAATCGGAGACGGCGTTACTATAGGACACAGCGTTAATCTTCACGGATGCGAAATAGGCGATAACTGCCTTATCGGCATCGGAGCCATAGTTTTGACGGGGGCGCGGGTCGGTAAAAACTGCATTATAGCGGCTGGGGCTTTAGTCAAGGAAGATGCGGTTATTCCAGACGGTTCTTTAGTTGCCGGTATTCCGGGCGTTATAAAAAAAAACCTAAACGTAAAAGAAATAGAATCCATCAGGGAATCGGCCTGGAATTATATAAAATACGTGAAAAAATACAGGGGCGAATAAATCGTAAAAGGGGCAGAATTGGCAAATAAAGCGTCGATAGATATAGGGACTAATACCGTAAGGTGCCTGATAACCGATTCCGGCAATAATTTTTTAAGTCCGGAATACGTTGATATGAAAATTATAAGGTTGGGAGAAAACTTTAAAAAAGAAGGGATTATAACCGGTTCGTCGATTCGGAGATTAACGGACGCTTTAAAAATTTATACCGCCAAGATTAAAGAATACGGCATCGAACCCGGCGACGTAGTTATAACCGGCACCAGCGTTCTAAGGGATGCGCCTAACGCGCGGGACGTAAAAAATATTCTTTTTAAAGAATTCGGGCTTAAACTTAATATTATAAGCGGAGAAAAGGAAGCGCTTATAACCCTTAGGGGAATTTCATCCTGTTTTAATAATTTAAACGAATTTTATTCTATAGATATAGGCGGAGGTTCTACCGAATACGTATGCGTTAAAAACGGGGTTCCGTTATGGAAATACAGCCTTAATATGGGCGTCGTTCATCTGACGGAAGAGATTATAAAATCAGACCCTGTTTCCGAAGAAGATTTAAGGAAATTAGAGGAGGAGATAGAAAAAAAATTATCTTCGTTAAAAACGGGAATCCTTAAGAGCGGATATTCGTTTGAGCCTTTGACTCTGATAGGAACCGCTGGAACCGCAACCACCCTTGCTATGGTAGATTTAAAAATGAGCGGGTACGACAGGCTTAAGGTAAACGGATATTTTTTGAAAAAAGAAAGAACGGCGGGTATTTACAAAAAATTTATTAATGCAAAAATTGCAGACAGGTTGAAAATTAAAGGCGTAGAAGCCGGAAGGGAAGACCTTGTGCTTGCGGGAACCGCTATAATGTTAAAAAGTATGGATTTTTTTGAAGTTACGGGTTTTACGGTTTCGGAGTGCGGACTCTTGGAAGGACTGATTGCCGGCTAACGCTGGCAGAAGATATGCGGGAACGACAAAGACTGGATGTGAATAAAGGGGACAGATCTTTTTTATTTTCGGTCTAAAAAGTCCGTAAAAACAGACAGGAGTAAGAAAATAAATAAATCTGTCCCCTTTATTTCGTCCCTTATTCATAAATATAAGATAGATTGCTTCGCTACGCTCGCAATGACGTGTTAATAAGTTAAATATAACCGCCCCCGTCCTATGTGCACCCTCCTTTTTAAGGAGGGGAGTCAGGCGTCAGCCTGACGGGGTGGTTATAAAAATAATTTTAAAAGAGGAAGACTAAAAATGAAGGAGATTATAACGGAATCATTAAGTTTCGACGATGTTCTTATAGTTCCCGACTATTCGGAGATACTTCCGAAAGACGTTAATTTAAAAACGAAATTCTCCCGCAATATAAATTTAAATATACCGTTAGTCAGCGCTGCGATGGATACCGTCACGGAAGCAAAAACGGCGATTTCGTTAGCCCGCGAGGGCGGAATAGGCGTAATCCATAAAAATTTAACCGTCGAAGAGCAAAGGGCAGAAGTTGACAGGGTTAAAAAATCGGAAAGCGGAATGATTACCGATCCTGTAAAAGTCAACCCGGACGATAAAATTTCGCATGCGTTGGACCTTATGAAAAAATTTATGATTTCCGGCGTTCCCGTGGTAAAAGGAGACAAATTGGTCGGGATACTTACCAACAGGGATTTGAGATTTTCCGTTAATCTTAACGAAAAAGTAGCCAATGTTATGACTAAGGAGAATCTTGTTACCGTTCCAGTAGGGACGACTCTAGAAGATGCAAAAAAAACCCTCCATGAGAAGAAAATAGAAAAACTCCTCGTCGTAGATAGAAATTTTAACTTAAAAGGTTTGATAACGATTAAGGACATAGAAAAAATTAAAAAATATCCTAATTCGTGCAAAGATTCTTTGGGCAGGCTCAGGGTTGCGGCGGCGGTAGGAATTTCCAAAGATACCGAAGACAGAGTCGAAGCGCTTGCAAAAGCCGAAATAGACGCTATAGTTATAGATACCGCCCATGGCTATTCAAAGGGCGTTATAGATATGATAAAATATTTAAAGAAACGTTATAAAATGGATATAATAGCGGGAAATATCGCCACTAAAGATGCCGCGGAGGCGTTAGTTAAAGCTGGAGTGGACGCCGTAAAAGTAGGCATAGGACCCGGTTCTATATGTACTACAAGGGTAGTCGCCGGCGTAGGCGTTCCGCAATTGTCGGCGATTATAGAGTGTTCCGGGGCTTATGACAAAAGCGGCGTTCCGGTAATCGCAGACGGCGGGATAAAATTTTCCGGCGACATTTCCAAAGCTATAGCCGGAGGCGCAAACAGCGTAATGATAGGCAATCTTTTTGCCGGCACGGAGGAAAGTCCGGGCGAAACTATAATTTATCAGGGAAGAAGCTATAAGGTATATAGGGGTATGGGTTCTCTCGGCGCAATGGTCAGCGGTTCCAAAGACAGATATTTCCAGTCGCATATAAGAGACGAGTCCAAGTTTGTTCCGGAAGGCATAGAAGGAAGGGTTCCATATAAAGGAACGCTTTCGGATGCCGTAAACCAGCTTATCGGCGGTTTGCGCGCGGGAATGGGCTACTGCGGCGTCCGCTCGATAGAAGAACTGAGAGCCAAAACCAGATTTATAAAAATTACGTCGTCCGGACTTAAGGAGAGCCATGTCCACGACGTAATTATAACAAGGGAGGCGCCTAATTACAGGCTTGACTAATCCAATGAAAAAAAGCCGCTCCAAAATACTCATAATAGATTTCGGCTCGCAATATACACAGCTTATTGCCAGAAAAATAAGGGAAAGTAAGGTTTATTGCGAAATATACCCTTTTAATTCGCCGCTTGATAAAATAAAAGACTTTAATGCCGACGGAATTATACTTTCAGGAGGACCTTCTTCGGTTTACGATAAAGACGCCCCCGTTGTATCTAAAGAAATATTCAAATTGGAAGTTCCTTTTCTCGGCATATGCTACGGCATGCAGATTATGGCGCATCTTCTCGGCGGAGAAGTAATGCCTGCAAAAAACCGCGAATATGGACACTCTAATCTTAAAATTATTAAAGAAAGCAAGCTTTTTAAAGGATGCGGAAAATCAAGCCGCGTCTGGATGAGCCACGGGGACATTATAGTTAAAATACCGCATAGTTTTACGGTAACCGCGCAGACCGAAACCTGCGATGCCGCTTCGTTTGAAAGCCGTGAAAAAAAAATGTACGGGCTTCAATTTCATCCCGAAGTCATCCATACCGCCTGCGGAACGACGATATTGAATAATTTTTTATTCGATATCGCAAAGGTAAAAGGGGACTGGGAGTTAAACGACTTTATATCGGGCAAAGTCGGGGAGATAAAAGAAGCCGTGAGCGGCAAAATGGCTATATGCGCCCTATCCGGCGGAGTAGATTCGACCGTTGCCGCAGTCCTTACGAATTTAGCTATCAAAGACAGGCTTAAATGCATATTCGTCGATAACGGTTTGCTGAGGGAAACAGAGGCAAATTCCGTTATGAAATATTACAGGGAAAACCTCAACCTGCACGTTAAGCTCGTAAATGCTTCAGGTTTATTTTTAAAAGAATTGAAAGGAGTTGCCGACCCCGAAAGAAAACGGAAAATTATAGGAAAACTTTTTATAAAAATATTTGAAAAAGAAGCGGAAAAAATAAAAGGGGTAAATTTTCTCGTTCAAGGAACGCTTTATCCCGATGTTATCGAATCGGTAAAAGTATTCGGAGCTTCAAGCATCATCAAGAGCCATCATAACGTAGGAGGACTTCCTAAAAAATTAAATTTAAAATTAATAGAGCCTCTAAGGGAATTATTTAAAGACGAGGTACGCATAATAGGAAAAAATATCGGGGTTCCGGACGAAATAATAAAAAGGCAGCCGTTCCCCGGCCCCGGATTAGCTATAAGGATAATAGGCGAAGTCGATAAGCGGCGGCTCGACGTTTTGAGAAAGGCGGATGCAATAGTAACCGAAGAGATAAAAAAGGCCGGATTATACGACAAGGTATGGCAGTCTTTTCCCGTGCTCGTTCCCGTTAAAACCGTAGGAGTCATGGGAGATAAAAGAAGTTACGAGTCGCTTATAGCTCTTCGCGCGGTGACTTCGGCGGACGGAATGACGGCTGATTTCGCAAAACTTGATTACGACATATTGAGGACGTGTTCCTCAAGGATAATTTCGGAAATAAAAGGGATTAACAGGGTAGTTTACGATATTACTTCAAAACCTCCTTCGACGATAGAATGGGAGTAAACCAATAAATAAATTATGAACGAGTTTGTCCATCTGCATCTTCATTCGCATTACAGCCTTTTAGACGGGGCGATTAAAATAGACGACATTATAAATAAGGCTATCGAATTCGATATGTCTTCGGTGGCGATAACCGACCACGGCAATATGTTCGGGGCTATCGAGTTTTACGAGAAAGCCGTTAAAAAAAAGGTAAAGCCTATAATCGGCTGCGAGATGTATGTTTCAAGGTCGGATATGAAACTTAAGAGCGCGAGCGAAAAATATTATTACCATCTTATACTGCTTGCCAAAGACGACGAAGGTTATCAAAACCTGTCCAAATTAGTATCTAAATCTTATATAGACGGATTTTACTACAAGCCCAGAATAGACAAAAATATACTTAAAGACAACCATAAAGGTCTGCTTGCGCTGTCCGCCTGTATAAAAGGGGAAATTCCCTACAACATAGTTCAGGGAAAATACGATACGGCGGAAGAAAGCCTTAAATATTATTTAGAACTGTTTAAGGACGATTTTTATTTAGAAATGCAGGTTCAGGGCATGGAAGAGCAGATAGCGGCCAATAAAGGTTTGCTCGATTTATCTAAAAAATACGGCGTACCGCTCGTTGCCACCAACGACTGCCATTACCTCCTCAAAGAAGATTACGAAGCCCACGATGTCCTATTATGTATCCAGACCGGCAAAACGGTGGAAGACAAAGACAGAATGAAATTCTCGACAAAAGACCTTTATTTCAGGTCGCAGGAAGAAATGAAGGAAATTTTCGGCGAGTATCCCCCCGAAGTAATTTCAAACACTAAGATAATAGCCGATAAATGCAATTTTTCGTTTAAACTTAAAGAGGGACACCATTTTCCTCAGTTTAAGGATAAAGGAAACAAGAATTTCGATGCGGCTTCCGAAGCCTCGGTCGCCGATTTTTTTGAACGCGAAGCAAGGGAAGGTTTTGAAGAAGTTTTTATAAAAAATCCTACCAAAGCCGCTGCCGAATCTTATTTGAGTTCTCCCGAATCTTACAAATCAAGATTAGATATGGAAATAGAGGTAATAAAAAAATCTAATTTCGCCGGATATTTTTTAATAGTGTCGGATTTTATCAAATATGCCAAAGAGCATAATATTCCGGTGGGACCGGGTAGGGGCTCGGCCGCCGGAAGTCTTGCCGCCTACTGCTTAAAAATTACCGAAATAGACCCTATTAAATACGATTTGATGTTCGAGAGATTTCTTAATCCCGAAAGAATAAGCATGCCCGATATAGACTCGGATTTCTGCATAAACGGCAGGGACGAGGTGATTAAATACGTCACCGGCAAGTATGGAGAAGAACAGGTTTCACAGATAATAACTTTTGGAACTATGCTCGCGAAAGCCGTAATAAGGGATACGGGGAGAGCCTTAAATATGCCTTACGCCGAGGTCGATAAAATAGCCAAACTCGTCCCTAACACGCTCGGCATCACTCTTGAAGATGCCGTAAAAGAAGAACCGAAACTTCGCGGCTTAATAGAAACAAATCCTAAGGTAAAAAAACTGATAGAAATAGCAAAAAGGCTCGAAGGCCTTGCGAGGCATGCAAGCACGCACGCCGCCGGAGTAGTCATATCTAACGAACCCATCCATAACCATATGCCCTTATACAAGGGAACGAAAGAAACAGACGTTATTACCACTCAATACACCGGAACCGACTTAGAAAAATTAGGATTCATAAAGTTCGACTTTCTGGGATTAAAAACTCTTACGGTAATGAACGAGGCTATCGGCCTTATAAACGATTCTAAGGCAGGTATTTTAACAAGACAGGGGACAGATTTTAAATCTGTCCCCTCACAAGAAGACGGCTCGCAGGAAGCGTTTAACATATACGACATAGATTTAAACGACAGGGCGGCGTTTAAACTTTTAGCCGCCGGAGATACGACCGGAGTCTTTCAGCTCGAAAGTTCCGGCATGAAAGAATTAATAAAAAAACTCATTCCAAATTCATTCGAAGATTTAATACCTCTTGTCGCTCTGTATAGGCCGGGGCCTCTCGGCAGCGGCATGGTTGACGATTTTATTAAGGCGAAACACGGTAAAGCCAAAATACATTATATTCATCCGTCTCTGAAAGATATTTTGCAGGATACTTACGGGGTAATACTGTATCAGGAACAGATAATGAAAGTGGCCACCAATCTTGCGGGATTTTCTATGGGAGAGGCGGACGTTTTAAGAAAAGGCGTAGGGAAAAAGCAGGCGGAACTTATTAATCAGATGAAAGATAAGTTTATTGCCGGATGCGGAACAAACGGAATAGAAAAGGTAAAATCGGAAAAGATTTTTTCCCTGATAGTTAAATTCGGAGAATACGGTTTCAATAAGTCTCATTCTACGGCTTACGCATATATAGCATATATGACCGCTTATTTAAAAGCTAATTATAAGGAGCATTTTACCGCGGCTCTTTTATCCAGCGAAATGTCTAATACCGATAAACTGACAAAGATAATAAACGAGGCGAAGTCAGGCATCAACGCCTGCGAAATACTGCCTCCGTCCGTTAACGAATCCGCGGAAAGATTCGCGATAGTAAAAACAGGAGCTGAAAGCGGCGGAAGGCTTGCAATTCGCACGGGACTGGGAGCCGTTAAAAACGTCGGGAAAGCGGCGATAGATTCTATTTTGCAGACCCGCGAAAATAAATTATTTAAGGATTTATCGGATTTTTGTTCTAGAGTGGATACGCGCAGAGTCAATAAAAGAACTATAGAAAACTTGATAAAAAGCGGAGCTTTAGATATCGGCGGAGAGTCGAGAAAATGGATGCTGGATAATTTAGAAGCGGTAATGGACGAAGCCGTCCGCAAAAGAGAAAAAGAAGATTCCGGGCAGGTCGATTTATTTGCCTCTTTTGGAGAAAATGTTAATTACGCTCACGGTAAAGACGAGTCCTATTTAACGGTTTCGGGGGAAAAAGACGATAAAAAGTCGATACTTGCTTTCGAAAAAGAATCGTTGGGATTTTACCTTTCCGGGCATCCTTTAGACGGCTACGAAGAAAAGATAAAACTGCTGGGGATAAAATCGGTTGCAGATATAGTGTCTGAATATATAAACGCCCCAGACAAAGGAGGTCAGGCGCGGCAGGAGGTCAGGCGCGGCCAGCCCCGCTCTGCGGCGGATAACATCTATAAAATGGCGGGAGTTATAAATCAGCTGAAAGTCCATAAAACAAGAAACAACGATAAGATGGCATCGCTTATATTAAACGATAAAAACTCAAACGTCGAAGTCGTTTTTTTTCCAAAAAATTTCTTAAAATACGAAGAGATACTAGGAACGAATCAGCCTGTAATTTTAACCGGCAGAATCGATTTTTCGGGATTGAATACGGCCGAAAATACCGGTGGTAGAGGATTAGAACCGGTTGAAGGGGCAGGCGAAGACGCCGCGGAAAGCGATGCGGCTCAAAACGGCAAAAATAAAGCGGAGACCCGAAAGTCGCGATATGAGGCGGGCTATGACGACGTAGATTTAGATATTAAGGTCATAGGAGAAAATATCGAACTATTAGAAGGAGTTAAGATAAAAAAGCAGATAAAACCGGAAGAAGAAGTATGCATTATAGAAATAAACGAAAATGCGGCTTTCTTTGCCCCCGGAGAATTTAAAAATTTTCTTTCGGAGATAAAAAACAGCCTGTCGGATTCAAGAGGAAATTCTAAAGTAATATTGAAAATGTCCGGATATAATATAGTGCTTAACGGGAGTTTAGGGGTAGATAAAGCATTGCTGAAATCTAAACCTTTGCCGGATTATTTGAATATTATATAATCAGTGATATAATAAGAAACCGATGCGCTTATTTATTTAAATAACTAAAATAAAATAATAGTAATATATAAAACAAAATAAATATTTATGGCCGTACAGTATCTCGAATTTGAAAGACCCATAATAGAACTTGAGCAGAAGATAGAAGAGTTAAAGACGTTTAATCTTGGAGGCTTTACCAACGTCGACGACGAGATAAAAAATCTCGAAGCCAAAAAGGAAAAACTTACGAGAGATATATTTAAGAATATAAACAGCTGGCAGATTACCCAGCTGTCCAGACATCCTTTGAGACCGTATGCTATCGATTATATAGACTTAATGACGGAAAATTTTGCCGAACTTCACGGGGACAGACTTTTTATGGACGATAAAGCCGTAGTCGGCGGATTCTGCTTTATTAAGGACGATGCCTCCGGTTACAGGCAGAGGGCGCTTATAGTCGGACATCAGAAAGGACGCAATACAAAAGATAAAATGTGCAGAAATTTCGGTATGCCTCATCCCGAAGGCTACAGAAAGGCCCAAAGGCTGTTTAAACTTGCCGAGAAATACTCCATTCCTATAGTTACGTTAATAGATACGCCCGGCGCATATCCGGGTTTAGGAGCGGAAGAAAGGGGTCAGTCCGAAGCGATAGCAAAGACAATATATACTTTATTGAATGTTTCCGTTCCGGTTATATCCATAGTTATAGGCGAAGGCGGAAGCGGCGGAGCGCTTGCTTTAGGAACGGGAAACAGGGTTTTAATGATGGAGTATTCGGTTTATTCGGTAATATCGCCCGAGGGATGCGCTTCTATCCTATATAAAGACACTTCTAAAACCGAGGATGCCGCAAATTCTTTAAAACTTACGGCAAAAGACCTGTTAAACGATTCCATGGTTATCGACGGCATTATATCGGAGCCTCTCGGCGGGGCTCACAGAGATATAAATCTTGCGTCCGAAAACCTAAAAAAAGCTATTCTGGAGAACATCGAAGAACTTAAAGAATATACCGGAGAGGATTTAAGAAACGAAAGAATAAAAAAATTTGCAAATTATTAATTTAATATTAATTTATCTTTTTTAAGATGGCATTAATATGGTAGAGTATCCCGATATAGCTTATTTTTTATCTAAAGACCTCATCTCTAAAAATACAAGGGACGAAATTTACGAAAAAATTTCCGTTACCGCCGCGACTTTTATAAAAAGCGATGTTATCACCATATTTATGCTTAACGAGGATACCGAAAAGATAAATTGCGTTAAATATTATCAGGACGGCAAATTCATAAAAAAAGATTTAGAGATACTGCTTGGAGAAGGTTTGATAGGCTCGGTGATAGAAAATGGAGAATCGTTGGCCAGCGGCAATCTTAAATCAGACCTGTCCGATATATACTATAAGCTGGAAAGGCAGTTTACCGGTATGTCGTCTATGCTCATCGTTCCTATTTACGCCGGCTCTCTTGTTTTGGGAGCATTAAATATTTACAGAAAAGACATCCACGATTTTTCCGAAGAAGAAATTAAAATCGCAAAATTCATAGCCATGATGGGAGGTATTTTCATATACAGCCTTACTTTATACGAAAACGCCAACCTTTTATATTTAAGACAGAAAGAAGAAAGCCAAAAAATAGCAAATCTTTTAGAAGTTTCAAAGCTTGTTTCGTCTTCGTTGGACATTTCCAGCATTATAGATTATTCGGTAAAAAGATTAATGAATTTTACTAAAACCGATGCGGCTTTAGTGTATCTTAAGGATAAAGATAAAGAAGAAAATAAATTCTGCTATGAATTCTTTAACTGCAATATGACCGGGTGTTCTATATTCGGCGGCAATTTAAACTGTTATAATATGACCGAATTCGAGTGCCCGTTCGTAAAATGTCCTCCGGAGCCTAAAATATTACAAAAATGCACAAATTGCGCATTTCTTAAAAATATGACCCTGAAATTATTTAAAGACTATAATATGGACGGCTCGTTTTACGGTCACGAGCTTATGAAATTAGAGGACTGCAAATGTTTAAAAACATTAAGTTCCGATTATCCTACTATTAATTATTACGAGGGAAGCAATGCCGGCTATAACGATAATGCCTGCGACTGCTTTTTTAAGGATATTCCGAAACGGACGTTTATTGGAATACCGGTCAAAACGGACAAGGATTTTTTGGGTTTAATTTTTCTTTTTAGTACAAAAAAGATAGAATATTCGGTCGAAACCGTCGATTTTATATCCAATATTTCAAACATAATTTCGGTTGCGGCATATAACGCGCAGACGCTGAATTATATCGAAGAAGAGCATTTTGAAACCATAAGCTCCATATCCGAGGCGATAGAAGCCAGAGACACATATACGAGAACCCACGGCGACAGGCTGATAGATTACGGGGTCGCGGTAGCCAGAGAACTCGGGTTAAGCGCCAATGAAATAAAAAACATCAGATATGCGGCGGCAATGCACGACGTCGGAAAAATAGGCATAAAAGATTCCATATTAAACAAACAGGGAAAACTGACCGGCGAAGAATACGAAGAGATAAGAAAACACCCGGAAATAGGCTATAATATGCTGAAAAAAATAAAATTTTTAAGCCACATAGCCAACGATGTACTCCACCACCAGGAAAGATACGATGGAAAAGGCTATCCCGCAGGACTTTCCGGAGAAGATATACCGATTGCATCAAGGATAATCGCCGTAGTAGATACTTTCGATGCCATGACTACCAACAGACCCTATAGAAAAGCTCTCCCCGTAGATACCGCTTTAGAAGAGATTAAGAGAAATTCCGGAACCCAGTTCGACCCGAAAGTCGTAGAAGCGTTTTTGAAAGCGGTAAAATCCGATAAATCTACGTAAGCACGAAACTGTCGGTAGAAAACGTTAAAGTAGAAACCGTTAAAACGGCTTTTATGCCGGTAAAGATGAGGATACGACGAAGCAATCTATCCCGTCATTGCGAGGAGCTTAAAGCGACGAAGCAATCTCATGCGCTCGCAATGACGTGGAATTTATTAAATATTTTCTAATGGCTATTGTATGGTAATCGGTAAAACAAAATTCGTTAT
This sequence comes from bacterium, assembly GCA_021812245.1. GTDB lineage: Bacteria > SZUA-79 > SZUA-79 > Acidulodesulfobacterales > Acidulodesulfobacteraceae > Acidulodesulfobacterium_A. The sequence continues at coordinate 17,791 of JAKAOK010000029.1, forward strand.
GATTCAAGGGACGTCGAGTTCTGCGGGGAAAAGCGCCTTGACGGCGGGATTTCTCAGGTATTTTTCCGGCAGAGGCATCGACTGCTCGCCTTTTAAGCCTCAAAATATGTCCCTTAACAGTTTCGTTACCGAAGACGGTTTTGAAATTGCAGTGTCGCAGGCCGTCCAATCGGAAGCGGCTTTTAAAAAACCGTTAAGACAGATGAATCCTATCTTAATAAAACCTTCGTCCGATACGGAAATGCATCTGATAGTCGAAGGGAAGCATTTCGGCAATATGAATTTCAGGGATTATAACCGCAGAAAAGATTTTTTTCTTAAGAAAGCTGCCGGTTCTTTTGAATTTTTAACGGGATTAAACGACCTGATAATCATAGAAGGAGCTGGAAGTCCGGCGGAAATAAACCTGTTTAAATACGATATTGCAAATATGGGTTTTGCCGAAATTTACGATATTCCGGTAATTCTTGCCGCCGATATAGAAAGAGGCGGGGTTTTTGCTTCCCTTTACGGGACGGTCAAACTGCTTCCGCCAAAGTGGAGGAGTTTGGTAAAAGGTTTCATTATAAATAAATTCAGGGGTGATGCGTCTATACTGGAACCCGGAATAAAACAGATGGAAAAGAAACTTAAAATACCGTGTCTCGGGGTTATTCCGCATATTAAAAACCTGCATATCGAGGCGGAAGACAGTCTAAATTTTAAAAAGCCGGGCGTTTACGGCAGGGGAGAGGCAAACGTTGAAGATAACGGCAGGCTGAATATCGGAATAATCCGCTTAAACCATATTTCCAATTTTAACGAATTCGACCCCCTTTTTTTCGACGAAAGGCTGACGGTTGGATTTTTCGACCGCGTTCCTTCCGAAGAGGACGAATTCGATATGATAATAATCCCCGGGTCGAAATCTACCGCCGCCGATTTAGCCGCCGTTAAAAAATCAGGATTATTTGATTATATGAAGCGTTTCGAGAAAAATAAGAAAGGTATTATTATGGGGATATGCGGCGGGTTTCAGATGATGGGAGAGCGGATAACCGATCCCCATAATTTGGAATCCGCCGCCGGTTCCGTCTCCGCAGGCGGCATATCCGGCTTCGGTTTTTTTAAGACGGAAACGGAATTATCGGAAGAAAAGATATTGGTTAACCAAAAATACAAATTTAAAGTTAACGATAATGTTTACGGGCCTTTTCTGGGCGGATACGAAATTCATAACGGCAGGACGTTTTTTTTGAAGGATTATTCCGGCGGCGATATTACAGCGGGCATATTCGAGCCTGCGGAAAACTGGAGCGGCGGTTTTTCGCCGGAAGCGGGCATTTTATCTAAGGATAATAGAAAAATAGGAACATATGTTCATGGATTATTCGGCAACGAAATATTTAAAGATTTCATAATAGAATTGATTAATAAAAACATTAAAAGTAAAGGGAAAAAAGCCTGTTCCGGCGGCAGGGAAACTGGAAGCCGTTCCTATGAAGCGGTTAAAAACGACAGTTTTAACCTTTTATCGGAAAATATAGAAAGGCATATAAATATCGAACTCTTGGAATCGATCGCCGATATTTAACTCAATGATTCTGGATTCCTGCTTACGCAGGAATGACAATATGAAATTTTTGGTTTCAGAAGAATTTTTTAGACGATAGATACGTCCCCGCGATGCCGGATATTACCGCTATTAAAAATATCAAGGCTATTTGCTGCAGATTTAAAAAAATTATTTTTATGTGGAAAAATTCTAGAAAACTATCGAATTTGTAAAATATAAATATCTTATAAATTGCGAAAAGAAGCAAAATAGAGACGAAAAAAGATAAAATAGTTCCTATTTCTCCTTCTATGAACATGGGTATCCTGATATAATTATTCGTAGCCCCTATCAGCCTTAATATTTCAATTTCGTTCTGTTTTCTAAGTATAACGAGTTTTATGGCGCTGTAAGATATAAAAATAGATAATATAAATAAAAATAGAAAAAGAATAAGCCCTATAACCTTAGTAAAAAACATAAACTGGACGATTTTATTCTGAAGCATTTTATTGTAGTAAACCAGCTCAACCCCTTTCACCGATTTTAACCGCAAATAAATATTGCTTAAAAAAATACCGCTTACGGCACTTCTTTTAAAATTAATTTTTATAAATGCGGGCAAATTAGCGGGATTCATATTTTTTAAGATAGATTTAAGATGTTTTACTCTTTTCTCCAAGAATTTCATGGAAGATTTATCGCTGTAATATACGTAGCTTTTAACGCCGCTCAGCGTGCCGATGAAATGAACGACGGTATTTTTTTTTGCGTTATTTTTTAAAAAAACTATCATTGCGTTGCTTTTTTGAAAGGTATTCATATAGTTATAAATATTTATGTAGCAGAGAAGGAAAAAGAGCATTATAAAGAAGGAAAAAGACATTATCAGAAAAGCGAATACGTTGCCCGAAATATTGGATTTAATATTTAAGGCCGCAATTTTAAAATAGTTTATGAAATAATTAACTCTTTGTGATATCAATTACCCGGGCCCTTCCCATGTTTATAAGGTTTTTATTGTGCGTAGCCAGCATTACGGTAGTGCCTTTGTTGTTAAAAGATTTTATTATATCTATTATAATCCGCGAAGTTTCTTCGTCCAAGTTTCCGGTCGGCTCGTCGGCGAGCAGAACCTGAGGATTCTGAACAAGTGCCCTCGCGATAGCGACCCTTTGCTGTTCGCCGCCCGATAAACTTAAAGGAAACTCATCTTTTTTCGTATAAAGCTCCACTGCTTTTAATATTTCCGAAACATTTTTTATTATTACATCGCCGAAAATTCCCGATACCTCGAGTCCGAGAGCGACGTTTTGAAACACCGTTCTGTTAGGAA
>JAKAOK010000030.1 GCA_021812245.1 bacterium
TTTGCTTTCGGAGCCGTTTTTTTCGATATTTTTCCTAATCCATGTAAAGATTTCAGCCATCCTTTGTTCTATAATATTGCCCAGAAGCTGCCTCGATATCGGCCGCGGCGGTCTCCCTCCAAATCCGGGAATTTCTATTATCTCGTCTTTTCCGGCAAGCGATTCCTTCGCTATACCGAATTTTATCTTAATTTTTTCGGCTTCCTGGGGAATAGTCGTAGTTCCTTTAGATACGTCGCTCGTAACACTCTGCCCGCCTTTTGGAATTACAAAAGTATGCACTATATTCCCCCTGTGAAATATAGCCACGTCGGTAGTTCCGCCGCCTATGTCTATAAGCGCCACTCCCAGTTCTTTTTCGTCTTCGGTTAAAACCGCCTCACTGGACGCAATCTGCTCTAAAACTATTTCAGAAACGTCTATTCCTGCCTTGTTGGCGCATTTTACGATATTCTGCGCCGCTATACTTGAAGCCGTAACTATATGGACACCCGCTTCCAACCTTAAACCGCTCATACCTATCGGATTTTTAATATCATCCTGGTCGTCCACGGTAAATCCTTGAGGAATGACATGTATGACCTCATGGTCCATAGGTATCGACATAGTTTTAGCCGCCGATATTACCCTGTCTATATCCTGCTGCGTCACCTCTCTGCTTTTAACGGCTACTATTCCGCGGGAACTGAAGCCGCGTATATGCGAACCGGCAATCCCCACTGAGGCTTCCTGAATTTGATAGCCTGCCATAAGTTCGGCATCTTCCACGGCTTTGGTAATAGATTCCACCGTATTTTCAATATTGACTACGACGCCGTTTTTAAGTCCTGCAGAACCGCTTGTGCCGACTCCTATTATTTCTAAAGAATCGTTTTTGGCTTCGGCGACTATAGCGCATACTTTGGTTGTCCCGATATCTAATCCGACAAAAATGTTATTGTTCTTTTCCAATTCGACCTCTATTCGACATTTTTATTCTTGTGTATTCTACATTTTATTTAAAGACGTCAGGCGATACGGCGGTATTCTTATAATTTGCGGGCAATACCCTCGAACCCCTGTTTACTTTTATAACGGCTTCATCTTTGTATTCCAAGTTTATATAAGGCTTATACTTAATGTGAAGCCTGTTAATTTCGTAAAACAGCTTCTTAAGCGTTTTAAGCTTGTTTTTATACATGCCCATTCCAAACTTTATATACAGTCCGCTGACGGTATAAACCGCTATTCCGTTATCCTTCTCTATATGCACCTCACTGATAAGATTAGAAAGGACAGAAGATTTTGCAATTTTTAAAAAATATAACGCCTTCCTAAGTTTCCTGAAATAACCGCCTGTATTATCTTGATTTAAACCGGTAACAACCGGATAATTATAACCTCCGCCGTAATCGACCCTGCCTATGACATATCCGCTCCGGCTTATATAATACAGGTTATTTTTATAAGCTATCATTGCAAACGTCTTCCTTTTTTTTAAAACTATTACAATCTTATCCGGATACTTCTTATAAACCGTAACGTCTTGAATCCATCTGTCCGATGCGATTAATCTTGAAACCCTTTTTAAATTAACGCCTATCAAATTTTCATTTTTACTAAGCCGCGATTGTTTTATAATTTTAATTTTTTCCCTGTAGGTTATGCCTTTTCCGGTTACGCTTATTTTTTTAAGAATAAATACCTTCTTTTTAAAAAATAAATAATTATACGCTTTATATCCGAAATAACCTGCGGCAAATATTAAAATAACAGCCGCAGACGCATAAACAGAATTTAAAAAATATTTTTTAAAATTACCTCTATTTGTCCCATTGATTTTCTTATTGTTTTTCTTTTTTGACGACGGCATCTTCTATTATATCTTCTACTAATTCATTAAAACTTATCCCTTTATTTCCCGCAATCATAGGAACTAAACTTAACTCCGTCAAACCCGGAAGCGTGTTAAGTTCGAGAATATAAGCTCTGCCCTCGCCGGAAAGTATAATGTCGGTTCTCGAAACTCCGCGGCATCCTATAATTTCATTTGCTATGACTGCGGCAGATTCGCATTCTGCATATTCTTCTTTAGTCAATTCGGGATTAATTAAATATTCGGTCATGCCTTTAGTGTATTTTGCATCGTAAGAATAAAAAATATCTTTAGGTTTAACCTCCACGCAGCCGAGCGGTTTTCCGAAAGCCGCCGCAAATTGTATTTCCCTTCCTTTTATATATTTTTCTATCAATACTTCATCGTCATATTTAAAAGCATTGTTTAATGCGCCCTCAAGTTCTTCCTCTTTATTTACGATACCGCATCCTATGCTGGAACCGGAAGCATTAGGCTTAATAAAATAGGGCGGCTCTATATGCTTAAGTTTTTTTCTCAGGATATCTCCTCTTTCCTCTATTTTAAGGGTAATTCCCGGAGGCGTTTTTAATCCATAAAAATTAAACAACGCTTTTGATTTTATTTTATCCATAGCAAGCGCGCTTGCTAAAACTCCCGAACCGGTGTACGGAATGCCGAACACATCGAGAGCGCCCTGCACCCTTCCGTCTTCTCCGTAAGTTCCGTGAAGTGCAATAAAACAGACGTCTATGTTTTTTAAATTTTCGACAAAATTTTCGTCTAAGTCAAAAGTTATGACGTTATAGCCGTTTACTTTAAGCGAACCTGCAACAGCATTTCCCGTTTTAATGGAAATCTCCCTCTCCGCAGACCTGCCTCCCGCTAAAACTCCGATTCTCAAATTTTTAATACTTTCCCGCATATAAATTAGTAATTCATTGATTTAAATTATTTTTATTTCCGTATTGAGTTTTATACCCTTATGCGATAGCGCCTTTTCCTGAATATTTTTTATTAGAGACATAATATCGTCAGGCTTTGCGCCGCCCTTATTAACTATAAAGTTGGCGTGTTTTTCCGAAACGCAGGCGCCGCCCTTGGAAAAACCCTTAAATCCTATTTCTTCTATGATTTTTCCGGCAGAAACGTCTGGCGGATTTTTAAAAATACATCCTAGAGAAAATTCGCCGAGAGGCTGCGACGATTTTCTTTTTTTGAAAACTTCGATATTCTCCTTTACCTTTGATTCCGATGACTTATAAAGTTTCAAGTAGGCCTTGGTAATGAAGTAATTGCCTTTAATGGCGCCAATGTCTAAACTGCGGTATGAAAATTTCAAATCGTTTTTCTCGATAATATGTTTTATTCCTTCATCCGTAATAATTTCTATCGCGTCGATAATATTTCCTATTATGCTTTCTTTTGAACCGGCGTTCATTCTGACAGCTCCGCCCGCAGTACCGGGTATCCCGTAAAAAAATTCGCATCCGCCTATACCGTTTTTTATTGCATAGTTTAAAATCTTGGATAGGGACATACCCGCTCCGGCCTCTAAAATGGTTTCCGATTCGTTTTTTTTGTTTTCCGATAAACTTATATTAAATTTTTTAAAAGAAATAACCGGCAGAGAGATTCTGGCATCTTTAAACAGGATATTAGTCCCTCTGCCTATAATATAATAGCCGCATAAATTGGCTTTAAGGAGGTTTACAACAGAAATCAGCTCCGTTTCGTTTTTAGGGAATATAATTAAATCGGTCAAGCCTCCTATCTTAATAGAAGAATATGCCGACATTTCTTCATTCTCAAGAAATTCTACCTCAAATTCTTTTAATCCGCTTAATAAATTTATGCGCTTTTTTTTATTCATAGTTTTAAGAATTAATTTGGGGCGGGCAATAATCCCTTGCCATATGCCTCCGATGTTTTTCTGGCGCCGGTTCTGGTTCTGCTATGGACGAAATCATCGCAGCTCTTGGTTATATCGCCCGCCCCGAGAAATATTACCATTTCTCCGCCTCTCAGCATATTTTTCAAATTAGATTTTATATCCTTCCTGTTAGGAACGTAAAAAACGTTCTTATAACCTTCGCGCCTCATCTTTTCCGATAATGCCATAGACGACACTCCTTCTATTTCTATTTCTCCTGCGGAATAAACATCCGTTATTATAACGAAATCGGCAAGTTTAAGGGAATTTACGAAATCGTCCATTAAATCTTTCATTCTTGAATATCTGTGGGGTTGAAAAACGGCGATTATCTGCCTGTTCCAGTTTTTGGCGGCTTTAAGGGTAGCCGCTATTTCGACCGGATGATGCGCATAATCGTCAACTACTATCAGCCTGTCGTTAGATTTTTTAATCTGGAATCTTCTTTCCACGCCGTGAAAATTCTTAAGAGCCTTTTGGATAAATTCCGTTTTGATACCCAGCTCTTTAGAGGTAACTATAGCGGAAAGAGCATTTAGAACATTATGTATTCCGGGAACCGATAAATTGAATTTTCCTATTAATTTTTCGCCCGAATATGCGTCGAATGAAGACGAATTTTTTTCTAAGGCTATATTCAAAGCATAATAATCCGCCTTTTGTTCTATGCCGTAGGTAAAATATTTTTTGTTTATTTCCGGAAAAAGAGAGCTTAATATAGGATTGTCCGCGCATAAAACCGCAAAGCCGAAAAAAGGAATATTATTTATAAAATCTATAAACGATTTTTTTAAATTTTCTATGTTTCCGTAATAACACAAATGCTCGTAATCGACATTCGTAACGACGCAATAATCAGGTTTAAGCTTTAAAAAAGAGCCGTCGCTTTCATCCGCCTCTACGACCATATAATCTCCCTTGCCGACCTTTGAATGCATGCCTAATCCGAAAACCTTTCCGCCCACGACAAAGGTGGGGTCAACCCCCGCTTCTCCAAGTATGGAAGATATCATGGACGTAGTGGTCGTCTTGCCGTGGGAACCGGCAATAGCAATGCCTTTTTTTAAGGAAAGCAGTTCCGAAAGCATCTCTGCGCGCCTAAGCACAGTCAGTTTTTTGCTTCTGGCTTCCATAAGCTCCGGATTATCTTCCCTAATCGCCGTAGAATAAACTACGACCTCCGCTTTTTTAATATTTTCAGAACTGTGTCCGATGAAAACCCTGCCGCCGATAGATTCGATTTTTTCTATTGTCTGACTGTCTTCTATATCGGAACCGGTCACGGAATAGCCTGAGTTAATGAGAACCTCTGCTATACCGCTCATGCCGGAGCCTCCAATACCTATAAGATGAATCTTTTTGACGCCAATTTTCATTATTGCGCTCCTTTATTTAATATTATGCCTGCTATTTCTAAAGCAGAATCTTTAACTGCAAACATTTTTAAATTTTCATACATATCTTTTAACAAATTTCTATTATAAAATATTTTGCGGATTGTTTGTAATAAATCTTTCGAAAGTTTTTCATCGTCTTTAAGCATATCAAAACACCCTTTGCTTGAAAATACGGAAGCGTTTTTTTCCTGATGATTTTTTGCCGCAAAAGGGTAAGGCACCAGAATCGCCGGTTTTCTCAATAAAACCAGTTCCGATAATGTCCCTGCGCCTGCCCTGCATATAACAATGTCGCTTGATAAATAATAATGTTCTATGATATCGGTAAATGAAAAAACTTCATATTTGCTTATTTTTGCGTTCTTATAAAAATTTTCTACTTTTTCTAAATCGCGTTCTCCTGTTTGATGATATACGATTATATTGCCCGACATTTCTTCATCAAGCAAGGACAGCATATCCATAACCGCGCTATTAAGAGAGGAGGCGCCCTGAGAACCCCCGAAAACAAATATGCTTAAATTTTTTTTATTTGTAAATTCATTTTTTTCGGTAGATTTAGATACGGCCAATTTAAAAATTTTTTCTCTGACGGGATTACCGGTTGCCATAACGCGGGAAGACCGCAAATATTTTTTTGTTTCTTCAAAAGAGGCAAAAACGGTTATTCCTAAAAACGCCAGTATTTTATTAGAAAGTCCGGGCATCACATTCTGTTCCATAACTCCGCATTCTATCTTTTTTAATCTTGCCGCGATAAGCGGAACAAGAGAGATATATCCTCCCAATCCAAGAACATAATCAGGTTTTATATTGCGATAAATAGAATTTACCTTGTTTGCCGCGGCAAACAACCCTATTAAAGAATTTAGTTTATTCATAAAACTTTTTCCGGAAAATCCCTTAACGTTTATTGTAAATAATTCAAAACCGTATTCGTCTTTAATCTTATTTTCTATCCCTCTTTCCGTCCCTATGAAATAAACTTTTATCCCGCCGCCTAAACTTTTTAATTTTTCATAAACCGCAATGCCCGGAAACAAATGTCCGCCCGTTCCTCCGCCCGCAATTATAATATTCATTAAATATTTTTCCCTTTAAGGCTTTGAGAAGATATATTAAGCAAAATCCCTATCCCGATACATGAAGCAAGCAAAGAACTGCCGCCGTAGCTTATGAAAGGCAAAGCAAGCCCTTTTGTAGGCAGTAAATCCATAACCACTCCGATATTGATAAAAGCGCTTAACGTGATAAGACAGGTAATTCCGTACGCGAGATACGTTCCGAAAAGATCAGGCGCATGTATCGCAATTTTTAATCCCCTGTATGCCAATACCAGATAAAGAAGTATAAATATAAACACGCCTATAAATCCAAGCTCTTCTCCTACCGAGGAAAATATAAAATCCGAATATGGGGTAGGAAGAAAAAACAATTTTTCCTTTCCGTTGCCAGGACCCGCTCCGAAAAAACCGCCCCTTGCGAATGCATACAAAGACTGTATTATTTGAAAACCTATGCCGGACTTATCGTGAAAAGGGTGAAGAAACGCAAGTATCCTGTCTCTTCTGTATGCCACCGTAAAAATAAGAAAATATGCCGCAATGCTTCCTAAGGATGCCGCGGCGATAAGATAGATAAGGGATACTCCTCCTGCAAACAACATTATGAATGTCATAATAAATAAAATGGAACTCGTTCCGAAATCAGGCTCTTTCAAAAGTAAAATATCTAAAAATCCCATAAATACAAAAGGACTGATGAACATCAGGGAATAACGGTTATTATCTAATATGTCCTTCCTTTTCTCTAAAAAATTAGCCAGATATACTATAAAAAAAACTTTTAAAAATTCGGAGGGCTGTATGCTGAAAATCTTGAAATTGACCCACCTTCTCGAGCCGCCGGCATCGATGCCTATGTGAGGAATAAATACCATAACCATTAAAACTACTATTCCTAATAAAATAATCTTATAGAACGATTTTAAAATATGGTAATCGTTATGCATTAAATACCATATAAAAACCCCCGATACCGCAACGTAGATACCCTGCCTAACAATAAAATGATAGCTTACGCCGTATTGGACGATAGAAATCATCGCGCTTGTCGAATAGACCATAACGAGTCCAAGAGCTATAAGCAATATAGCGGTTAAAAATAAAGTTATGTCGTATTTTCTTATAAAAATCTTTCCGTAATTAATCATATTTTATCCGCAAAATTATCTTTTAATTTCTGATAGCATTTTTTAAATACGTCTCCTCTTTCGTTATAATCCCTAAACATATCGAAACTGGAAGAAGCAGGAGAAAGTAGAACCGTATCTGCGGCGCCCGCTACCGAATTATTCTTTAAAAAGTCAACCGACTTCTTAACCGCATCCTCCATATCGTCCGCCGTGAGCAACTCTATATGCCCCCGTAAAACATCCCGCAGAATATCTTTTGTTTCGCCCATCAAAACACATGCCTTTACGCTGTTTTTTATCGGCTGAATCATACATTCGTAATTAAATCCCTTATCTTTGCCTCCCAATATAAGAATTATATTCCTGCCTTTTTTGGCGTTCCCGCCGAATGATTCAAGGGCGCTTATTACCGCGGCCGGATTAGTGGCTTTTGAATCGTCGTAAAATTCTATATCTCCGATATTTCCTATATATTCGACCCTGTGCTTCAAAAGCTTATATTCTTCAAATGCCGATACTATAATATCGGGAGAAATTCCGTATAATATTAGAGAGCACGCCGCCGCCATCATATCGCCGATAACGAATTTTCTTTTATCCTTTACGTTTTCCAAAGATATGGAAGCGTTAAAACCGCAAATATCCTTAAACCTTAAATTAACGGCGCCGTCTTTATAGTAAACATCGCATTTATTTTCGTCAAATCCGTACAAAACGGCGTTTGAACCGGCAACGCCTTTTAAAATAGACGAATTGTAATCGTCGTAATTCAATACGGCAATATCGCTGTATTTAAGGTTTTTAAACAATTTATATTTTGTAAGCCTGTACTCGTCGAAATTTTCGTACCTGTCTAGGTGATCATCCTCAACATTTAGCAGAACCGCGATATCAGGTTTAAAATCGTAAATCCACTCAAGTTGAAAACTGGATATTTCCAAAATAAAATCCTTATAATCCTTTATGCCGGAGATAAAAGGGACTCCGAGATTGCCTCCCACGAATGTTTTACCGTTTAAACCCGCTTTATCCACCGCACTTTTGCAAAGAGTCGCCGTAGTGGTTTTTCCGTTTGTTCCGGTAACCGCAATAATTTTTGAACTATTTTTTAATTCCTTATAGGCAAATTCTATCTCGCTGTAAACAGGAATATTATATTTTTTCAACCTCAAAATAATTTTATGGTTTCTTTCTATTCCGGGACTTACTATGCACTTTTCAATACTTTCAAAATATCTGCCGAATAAAATTTCCTCGTTTGTTTTATTAAAAAACAAAGCGCTTTCGCTTGACAATCCTACGCCTTCGGCGATATCGTCGTATATTAAAACCTGTTCGTTTTTGCGGCAATCATTTGCGCCCAGGATATAATCGTAAAGCGCCTTGCCTGTTTTCCCATAACCCAGAATCAGAGTGCTCATTAGAAAATCCTCAGTTTTAGCGTCGAAAGAGCGAATATTGTCAATATCAATGAAATAATCCACAGCCTTATTACTATCTTGGACTCCGGCACGCCTTCTATTTCAAAATGATGGTGAATCGGCGCCATTTTAAATATTCTTTTTTTCCGCAATTTATAAGAACCCACTTGGAATATAACGCTTAACGCCTCAATCACGAATACGAAGCCTATTATGACAAGCAGTATTTCCTGCCGTGAAACTATTGCCACATATCCAAGAACAGCCCCCAGAGATATCGAGCCGGTATCTCCCATAAAAACCGATGCTGGATAAGAATTAAACCACAGAAAGCCGATTGAAGCCCCGAACAGCGAGGCGCATAAAATAACTACTTCGCCGATATTTTTCATATAAGGTATGGATAAATAGTTTGCGAATTTATAATTGGAAGCGGCATAGGAGAATATAAGATATCCGGCTATAGAAACGGCAAAAACTCCTATCGCAAGCCCGTCAAGTCCGTCGGTTAAATTAACGGCATTGGAAGAACCGACTATCATAAATGCCGCAAAAATTATAAAATACGGTCCGAGATTCAGATAATAATCCTTAACGAACGGAATAACCACTAAGCCTAAAGATTTATCGTGAAAATATAATACGGCGGAAACAAAAAGGGCGATTAAGCTCTGGAGGCCGAATTTGTATTTGCCTCTTAGTCCCTTAGAAGAATGTCCCCCGACTTTTAAAAAATCGTCGATAAAGCCGATAAGCCCGAAACCTAAAAGAGTTAATATGCCCATATAAATGTAAAAATTATAAAGCCTAGTAAGCAATAACACCGGAATTAAAACGCTGAATAATATCAGAAGTCCTCCCATAGTAGGAATATCTTTCTTTTCATTTATATGTGATTTAGGGCCGTCTTCTCTCACGACCTGACCTATTTTCATTTTTTTTAATATTTTAATAAATATCTTCCCGAACGCAATAGACAATATTAACGATAAAATTATTGCATAGGACGACCTGAACGTAATATATCTAAAAAAATCAACATTAAAGTTTAACATAAGTAATTTTTGAAATATTCCTCTAGTTTCATCCCTCTCGAACCTTTGACCAATATAACGCTGTTTTTTTTATCTAATTTATTAAAAGTATCTATAAAGACATCTTTATTTCCGATTATAAAAAATTTACCGGTAAATCCTTTTTCTCCAAGCCCCTTTGCTATAAAGTCGGAATAATCCCCTTTATAAAAAATATAATCGGCTGTATCGCCGATACTGCGTCCAGTCTCGATATGTTCGGCTTCGGCAGAATCTCCCAATTCCAGCATATCCCCTAAAACTAATATTTTTTTTTTGTTATCATAATTTGTTTTTATATAATCCAGCGCCGCTTTAAGGGAATCGGGATTTGAATTATAAGAATCGTTTATCAATATATACCCGTCTGCATAATTAGAAATCATCTGCATTCTTCCAGCCGGAAGTATAAACCCTTCCATTGCCTTTAATCCGGTTTCGATGTCGATCCCGCAAGCCGCAGCTATTGAAACGGCACATAAAAGGTCGGAAATCAAATGCATTCCGTAAAAATTAATCTTTGCAGAATATTTTTTTCCTTTAAAAGAAATCTCTATAACCGCCTTGCCGGTTTCTCTGTTTATATCGGCGTTATTGCATAAAATATCGGGAACCATACCGTTTTGTTTTCCGAATCCAAACGAAATAATATTTACGCCGGGGAAATTTTTATATTTACATTCGGCGGACAATGTTTCGTCGTCGGCATTTATTATCAGAAATGAATCTTTTTTAAGGCTCAAGGCAAGGGCGAGCTCTTTCTTTTCTTCAAAAACTCCTTCAAGATTTTTGAATTCAAGAAGATGGGATTTGCCTATATTCGTAATTGCTCCTATATCCGGAGTTATAATTTCCGAAAGTTTTTTTATCTCTCCTTTTTTGTTTGTTCCTATTTCCAAAATAAGATACTCATGATTTTTATTTAATCCAAAAATAGTTTTGGGGACGCCGATCGGATTATTATAATTATAATCGTTTTTAAGAATTTTTTCTTTGCCGTATTTTAAAGAAAACATGTCGAATACCATTTCCTTTGTAGTTGTTTTTCCGCAGGAACCGGTTATAGCTATTTTTTTCTTTAAATCAAACTTGCTTAAATAAAATTTTGCAATGCTTCCAAGAGCGGAAGCGGCATCCGCAACCGCTATAATAATTTTATCGGAATATACGGATATATTGTGGCCTTCAAGAAAATCCCATGAAACTAAAACGCAGTATCCGCCTTTCTTAAAAACGGTATCGACAAAATCTTCCCCGTTAAAGTTTTCCCCTTTTAATGCAATAAATACGGCATTTCTAGAAAAATCCTCCCTTGAATCTGTGAATATTTCGTTAAAAACTAAGGGGGTCGTTCCGTCTCCCGAAATTACGGCTTTTCCTTCCGTACAGTTTAAAATTTCGTCTAAAGTTAAGTTATATTCTATTTTCATAATATTTCCTTAATCCTGCAATAGAAAATATTTAAATGTTCCTATTTTACGTAAATTCTGGATTCCCGCTTACGCGGGAATGACACCCTTCGAGTTAAAACCTCAATCTCTGCATTGTCATTCCCGCGTAAGCGGGAATCCAGAAAATATAACTTCTATTGCAGAATTAAGGGTATTTAAAGGTTATAATATTTTAATATTTCTTCCTTATCGCTGAAATGGAACCTGTTTTCTTTGACTATCATATAATCCTCGTGACCCTTACCCGCAACAAGAACAACGTCTTCTTCTGATGCTATATAAAGTGCAATCTTTATTGCTTTTGCCCTATCTTCCTCTATAGTATAAACGTGTCCGTCCGTTTCGTTTTTTAATTCGCCTTTATCTATAAATAATGCATTTTTTATTCCTGCTTCTATTTCTCTGATTATAGACGACGGGTCTTCGTTTCTCGGATTGTCGGACGTAATTATGCTTATATCGGCTATATCCGTGGAATGCATGCCCATAAGCGGTCTTTTCCCCTTATCTCTGTCGCCTCCGCATCCGAAAACGCTTATTAACCTGCCGCCGCTTATATCCCTTAAAGCGGACAGCACCCTTCTAAGCGCATCGTCTGTATGGGCATAATCTATGCAAATCAAAGGCGAAGCGGGATTTCCGGTATTTACCTTTTCCACCCTGCCCGGAACATTGGCTAACGATTCTATTCCCGAAATTATAAAATCTTCCGATATGGAGAGAGCATATGCCGCGGAAACTGCAGCAAGTATATTGTAAACGTTATAGCCGCCGATAAGATTGGAATATAAATCTTTTATAACATTATTGCCCGGAAAAATAATATCTAATTTTAAACCGCCTCTGTAATAATTTATATTTCGGGCGGATATATCGCAGTCTTCGCTTAATCCGTATGCGAGCAGATTGATTTTATCTTCTTTTTTAATTTCTTCTTTTAACTCGCCTATAAGTCTTTTTCCGTAGCAGTCGTCGTTATTTATTATGGCAAATTTTTTCGTTTTAGAGCTTTTTAATAATATTTCCGAAAAAAGCTTTTTTTTAGCCAAATAATATTCATCCATATTTTCATGGTAATCGAGATGGTCGCGGGTCAAATTAGTAAAAACCGCAATATCGAAAGGAACTCCGTAAACTCTGTCCTGCACCAGACTATGCGAGGAAACCTCCATAACGCAATAACCTCCGCCGGATTTAACCGTTTCGGCAAACATCCTGTTAAGTTCATAAGCATCCGGCGTAGTATTCTTAGACCGGGCAATACTGCCTCCGATTTCATAATCTATCGTTCCTATTAAACCTGCATTATTTCCTGCCGCCGTTAAAATAGATTTTAGCAAAAACGTCGTGGTAGTTTTCCCGTTTGTTCCAGTAACGCCTACAATTTTTAATTTTTCCGCCGTATTGCCGAAAAAGTTTTTAGAAATGACGGCATAGGCTTTTAAGGCGTCATTTGCCGTTATTATGGCAATATCTTTATTTTCAAGCCTTTTCGCAATTCCGGCATCGTCCGTTAATATCGCGGAAGCGCCTTTAGATATGGCTTCCTCCGTATAAATATTGGAATCGACGTTAAACCCTTTTCTTGCGGCGAAAAGATATCCTTTTTTTATACTGCGGGAATCGTTCGATATTCCTATAATATCGATATCGGTCCTGCCGAACACGAATTTTATTAAATCATTATTTTTTATAATATCTCTGATATACATAAGATTTTATTTTTTATTCTTTATTTTTTTTGCAAATTTTAAAACTATAACTTTTTCGTTACCGGCATACGTTCCGGGCTTAATGCTCTGATAATACAAATATCCGCTTCCGCTGATTTTTACGGCAAACCTGTATTTCTTTAAAATCTTTAATGCCTGATAAATAGTATCGCCTTTTAAATCCTGCATTACTCCCGAATCGTTTATTGAAGCATTCTCCGTGCTGCCGCGTGCCGTTGAAAGATTGCCGTTAAGGTCCGCCCCTGTTTTCGACTCTTTTATGTAAGCATTTCCGCCGGGATATATATTTAATATATTTAATGCATTTTGAAATACGCTGCGCACGACCGGCGCGCTGACGGCTCCGCCGTAATAACCTATTTTAGAGGGTTCCTGCTGAACTACGAGCATCGCTAATTCAGGATGCCTATATGGAACGAAAGCCATAAAAGATGCCGTATATCTGTTTTTATAATATTTCCCTGTTTTCGGATCGGCAATCTGACCCGTCCCCGTTTTTCCGGAAACCTTAAAATCTATGAGATTAGCATACTGCCCCGTCCCCCCTTTAACGACCAACCGCATCATATATTTAACTTCTTTATCTATCTTGGGGGTTATTATTCTTTTTAAGTACTTTGATTTTGCTTTATAAATAACTTTTCCATATGCATTTACGATTTTTTTAATAATATAAGGTTTTACTATGCGCCCGCCGTTTGCTATCGCCGAAAGTCCGGCCATTTCCTGAAGTCCGGTAACGCTGATACCCTGTCCAAACGCCATTTCGCAGGGACCTACTTCCGACCATTTATTTAAAGGCCTTATAATTCCTTTAGCTTCTCCTAAAAGTCCGGCATGAGGAGTATGTCCGAATCCCCACAAACTAAACCAGTTATAAAGCTGTGATTTTTTAAATTTCATGCCTATCCGGCATTCGCCGACATTGCTCGAATATTCGACTATCTGGTTGACAGAAAACCTGCCGAACCAGTTTTCTACATCGTGAACGGTTATCCCGTCTAACGGGTATGTTCCGTGATAACAGTTAATTATGGTATCGGGTTTGACAAGCCCTTCGGAAAGAGCGGCGGCGACCACAAACGGCTTCATGGTGGAACCAGGTTCAAAATCGTCCGTAACGGCTCTATTTCTCCAGTATCCTGCAGAATATTTCCAGTAATAGTTTGGATTAAAATCGGGATAATCCGCCATAGCAAGAATCGCCCCCGTGTTTGGATCCATAAGTATTGCAAAAGCACCCTTAGAATCTGCCGCCTTTGCCTCCTTATCTAAATAATACTGCGTTATAAACTGAAGCTGCTTATTAATAGTTAAATAAATATTATCTCCGTGCGTTGCCTTTTTAAGTCCGAAGCCTCTTATAAATATATACTGCCCCAAACCGTCGTGCAGAACCTTTAATGCCCGTTTATTCCCCTTTAAAAATTTATTATATTTATATTCTATACCAGACAAACCGTTATCGTCGATTCCGACAAATCCTAAAACATGAGCCAACAGCGTACCGTTAGGATAATACCTTACCGGCTGTTTTACTATAATTACCCCGCCTATTCCCTGTTTCTCCACGTCTTTTGCAGTCTGTCCCGATACCCTCTTTTTAATCCATGCAAATTGAATTCTTCGGTTTAATATTTTAATTATTTTTGCATAACCGATTCCGGTTATTTTAGATAATTTTTCCGCATTTCTGAGCTTATGCCCGACCATCAAAGGGTCAACGGCAATTCCCGGCACGTTAACGCTTGCCGCAAGTATGCTGCCCCTAGAAGAATAAATATTGCCGCGCTCCGGCGTAAAATACACGTTTGCGTGGAACTGCTCGCCGGCAAGCATTCTTAATCTTTGACCATCAATTATTTGAAGGTCGAATGCCCTGCTTATCAATAATCCCCCAAAAATTAGAATTACGATAAAACCAATTAGCATTCTCAGTTTTAAAGACGTCTTCCATACCCTAATCATGGACCATTATAATTTCACCCTCTTTCGGATAAATAAAACCCATTTTTCCCGCAATGTCATAAATCCTCGAAGGAGAGCTTAAAGCCGTTTTTTTAATTAAAAGTTGTTTATGCTTATGTTCTAATTTTGATTTAATATCGTTAAGCTTAGTAATATCGTAGCCGAGTTTTATGCTTTCCATTGTAGTCCATACGTAAAAAATACCAAGAATGGTCAATATAATGACCAGTACGATAAAATAAGGTTTTATCTTAGACATGATAAAAAGCCCTCAATTTTGCGCTTCTCGATCTCGGATTGTTTTTTATTTCTTCGTCTCCTGGAACTATAGGTTTTTTATTTAACGGTTTAAAATATAAATTATTCTTTAAAAAATGCTTAACGAGCCTGTCCTCCCCAGAGTGAAAAGAAATTATAACCGCCTTACCGCCTTTATTCAAAACATTTTTAAGTTTTTCTAAAAATTCCGCCAATGAATCATATTCTTTATTTACGAAAATTCTTAACGCCATAAATGTTTTTGTCGCAGGATCCGTTTTAAATTTCTTGAACTTTCCGTAGCTTCTATAGACGGCTTTTCTTACGATATCCGCTAATTCCAAAGGTGCTTCCACCGGCTTATTTTTTCTGTATTCTATTATCCTTTTTGCTATTCTTCTCGAAAATTTTTCATCCCCGAATTTATATATAATATCGGCAAGACTTTTTTCGGGATACCCGTTTACTACGTCGTAAGCCGTTAAATCGCTTTCCTTATCCATTCTCATATCCAGACTGCCGCCGGTGCCGCCGATTTGTTCTTCATTAAAGCTAAACCCTCTGCCGCCCTCAAGTTGAATAGAGCTTATTCCAAGGTCAAGCACTACGCCGTCAATACCAGTAAGCCCTTCAGCCTTTACTATTTCATCTATTTTACTAAAATTTGAATGGAACAGCTTGAAATTTTTATTATCAAATTTTCTTTCAAATTCCGATTGAGCATTTTTGACAGCTTCTGCATCTCTATCTATTCCGATAAGAAAACCACCTTTATGCAATCTCCTCAAAATCTCTTCGGAAAAACCCCCGCCCCCTAAAGTTCCGTCAACATAAACATTACCCCGTTTAATGTTCAAAATATCCATCGCTTCGTTCAAAAGCACCGGTATATGTCCGGCAACGACCTGTCGTCCGTTTTGTTCTTTCTGCGCTTCCGCCATATAACCCGCTCCGGTCGTTTTTTCCCCCGGCGGCATACTAAAAACCTATCTGCGACATAGTAGCCGCAATGGATTCGAAATTAGATTTTGCGCCTTCAAAATTTGCGTCCCATAGATTTCTGTCCCATATTTCGAATCTGTTGATTATTCCTACCAGAACCGCATCTTTATTTAAATTTCCGCTAATTTTAAGCGATTGCGGAATATGTATTCTGTCCATTTTATCTAGTTCGACTTCCTCCGCTCCGGAAAAAAAATACCTTAAAAATTCTATAACATCTTTTTGCATGGAAGGAAGTTTAAGAGCCTTTTCTTCCAATTTGCGCCATTCTTCAAGCGGATATGCGACAAGGCACTTATCGAGATTAGTAATTACGACGGCAGTATTATCGTAAACCGATACTAATGAATCCTTAATCTTCTGGGGAATTTTTATTCTGCCTTTATCGTCTATCGAATGATTATATCTTCCGCTGAACATAAAATAAATAAATTATTTAAGTTTATTATTTTAATATAATTAAATGTTTACCACTTTTTACCACTTTTTACCACACTTAAATAATATTATCGATTTTATTAAAAGTCAAGCAAATTTAAAAAAATATTTTTTATTAAATGTAAAATTAACCGGATTCCTATAATCTTTTGCCTGCATCAAAGACATGCTTTGATAAACACAGGCAGAAGATACGCAGGAGTGACACATCCATTCAGCGGACTTCGTCGGACACCCAAAACGGTTTCGACCTGGCAGTAGTATCGGAATTCGCCGTACATACTGAAAGTTCCGTATAAATTTATCATAACTGTTATAAGGTTATATTTTGAAGCTATCTCGTTTATGGATTTACCGGTCTTAAAAAACCAATACGACCTTTGATTTAACTCCGGCGTAAACTTTCTGTATATATTCTTCTGCGTGTTTTGAAAAAGCATGACTTTTTCAGCAGAAGAATATGCGCATAGCGGCCCCGTTTTTAAATCTCCCTATTTATATTAAATTTGCTTTGCTTTTTTCATTGCTTTTTTCATGGTTGACATCGATACTGAATTGCAATAAAATTAGATTATGGAGAACGGTGCGGTTAAATTTAAACATACATACGTTAAGGGCAAGAAAGGCTTTACCCTTATAGAGCTTCTTATAGTCCTTGTCATAATAGCCATTCTTGCCGCTATCGTGATTCCAAGGTTCATGTCCGCACCCCACAAGGCAAAGGTTACCGCGGCTATCGCCCAGATTAAAGACTTCGAGACAGCGCTCAAGATGTATAAACTGCAGAACGGCTCATATCCTACGACGGCACAGGGACTGCAGGCGCTGGCAAAAAAGCCTTCCGTGCCGCCCGTTCCAAAACACTACCAGGAAGGCGGGTATTTAAGCCGTATCCCCGACGACCCATGGGGAAACAAATATATTTATATATCCCCATCCGAGCACGGCTCCTACGCAATCATATCTTACGGCCCCTCCGGCGCGCCCGGCGGAACCGGAAGAAACGCCGCCGTAGAAAGCTGGAAGCTGCAGTAAGTTATGCGCGCGCGTTATTATTGCAAACAAAAAATTAAATTTTACGGAAATTATAATGGCTTTACCCTCTTAGAACTTCTTATAGTCTTAGCCATAATTTCCATTTTTCTTGCAGTTACGTATCCTAGAATAAGAAATTTTATCCTTTACTCCGGAACAAACCCCGGCATTATAAAGACAAAAAACGTTTTGAACAGGCTTTTAAGGGAAAGATACGGCGCGCTGGCAAACAAAATTATTTACGTAAAATTCGATTTCAAAAGGAACGCCTTAGAGGTATTCTATAAAAAGGCATATAGGCTCAAGCCCCTTAAAAATATAAAGGCTTACGGGATAAAATATAAGGGTGTAAATCTTTACGCCATCAAAATAACCCGTCCAGTATCAGGGTCTCAGGGTTTAAACGGCTCTTCCCTGCCGGACGGTTCAAAGAAACCTGTTTACATAGAAATCTCCCCGAACCTCCCCTCTTACCCATATTATATATATTTTAAGGATGCCGGGGCGGGCGGAATCACGGAACTTTACGTCAATACTTATTACGACATTGTAAAGTTAGGCTAAATTATTAAATAAGCTTATTTAACATACCTATTTAATTAACAATTTAATTATTTTTTATTATTTAACAATAATAAAAATGAAATAATAAAATGAAAGGTGCGGCTTACCTTATATATCGCAAGCATTATAAACGTTATAAACGCCGCGACGGGGGTTTTACCCTCCTTGAGGTTTTGATAGCCCTTTTTATACTCGGGATAGCCCTCGTTCCCCTTATATCCGCTCAGGTTAACTCCCAGGGCTTTTACGGCGCGGCGGACAAAACGGCCTATGAAACGACTGCCGCAAAAAACATAATGACCGAAACGCTGCTGCTCGGAAATTTTGCCCCGGTTAAAAAAACCGGAGCGCTAAAATCCAATAAAAATTATAAATACGACCTTTCCATATCGGAGTCCTCCTTTACGGGCACTTATGTAATCAAGGTATATGTTTACGAAAGGAGGGACAGGAATTCTGGCATCAAACTCGAAACGCTTGCTTCGCAATAACAAAGCGACCTACCCCGCCCCATAGACGACATTTTCTGCTGTATAAACATATATTTTTCTGCATGTATTGAAAAAGCACGCCTTTTTCTGCAGAAAAATATGCCGTTTATGAAGCTTGCTTTGTTTTCGGATTTAGCGATAGATAAATTCAAACGATTCAAGTTTCATAGGCGCCAACTATGTTATCATATTTTAGCGCCGAATCTTTTTATAATTACCTTTTTTATCGTCACGGTTTTATTATCCAAATCAATTAAGTTACCATGGGGGTTACAGCCTGAAATCATTAAGGTAATACACGA
>JAKAOK010000006.1 GCA_021812245.1 bacterium
AGTTAAATATTATTAAAATATTTTACTACCATTTCTGGAAAAAAACGGTATTTTTCGGATGAAGGATGCAGTAATTATGGTGTTTTGCAGCGGCAGGATTGGAAAGAGGTGTCAAAGTCAGGAAAAACACTCCGGATTTAAGATTTTAATAGAGGAAGGTACCGAGCGCATAATAGGCGCGCATCTTTTTGGGATGAACGCCGAAGAAGTTATTAATATTTTTGCGCTTTCCATAAGAAATAATCTTACGGCACCGGCTTTAAAAGACGCTATTTATACATATCCCACAAAGACGTCTGATATAAGCGATATGCTTTAGGCATAACATAATTAGATAATTTTATTATTTTGCACCGGTTTCTTTCCACATTTTTACGATTTCTCCGTATTCCTTATGGGACTACAAATTTGTCTTTCTATTCTATCGCAAGACCGTACCGGGCTAATTTTTCTTTGGTGGTTTTATAATCTTTGTGCTGGAACGCATTAATTCCGAGATTAGCGGCGGTTTCAACGTTAAAATATCTGTCGTCGATAAAAATACACTGTTCCGGTTTTGAAAACGACATGTTGACTGCCATTTTATAAATGTTTTCATCCGGCTTTCTCATATTAACAAAACACGACGTTACAAAAAAATCCACCAATTCGTCTAGCTTAAACGTAGTTACCCTATAATTAGACAACTCTAAACCTTCATTGTTCAACGCAACAAGTTTAAATTTATATTTTAATTTTAAATTTTTAAATAATTCTATCATTTCTGGAATAGATTTAGATTGGCTGAAAATGAAATTTTTGAAATCCGTTTTTGAAAAATTCCGTTCCTCGTAAAAAATTACTTTATCCAAATAGTCGTTTAAAGTGATTTTTCCTTCTTCATATAAGGCCGAAAGATAGCCGTGTCTCTCCGCAAACTCTTCACAGTCTAAATTAAATGTTTGAGCGGCGAGTTTTCTGGATGCCGTGTCCCAGCCGTTGCTAAGCAAGACATTGCCTATATCAAGCAAGACGGTCTTTATCATATTTATCCTTATAATAAAAATCTTTACAATTTAATATCAGGTATAAACTAAAAAGGAATATCGTCGTCCTCGTTTGGCTGTGAGCCGCCGTCCGGACCTGAATAACCCTGACCGCCGCCCTCCGCTCCGTAACCGTTATTGTTTTGCGCGTATTCGTTCTCCCCGGCCGCCCCCCCGCCTCCGCCGCCTTTAGCGCCAAGCAGAACGATGTTAGTCGCAACTATTTCCGAGATATATTTTTTATTTCCGTCTTTGTCGTCGTAGGAACGGTTGTTAATTCTGCCTTCTACAAATACCTGTTTTCCTTTATTTAAATAATTTGCAAGAGTCTGTCCCATTTTTCCGAATGCTACGATATTGTGCCATGTGGTTTTTTCCGATTTATTGCCCGATTTATCGTTAAAATATTCCGATGTCGCAATGGAAAACTTTAAAATTGCCAGACCATCCGGCGTGTACCTGAGTTCCGGGTCCTTGCCCAGGTTGCCGATTAATAATACTTTGTTAAGACTGCCCATAAAACCTCCGAAATTTAATAAAGATTTAATATTTAATAAAAGTTTAATAAAATTATGATAATTTAAGTAATTTATTTTGGCAAGTTAAATTTCCGTTAAATTTTTATTTCGTTTATGTTGCATTTATATTAAATTTTGGTTACAAAAGCAACCTAAAACCCGTTCTTCGTTAATTAAATCAAAGTTGATAGATATTCATGAGCTAACGGTTTTTGACTTTTTTTAGGATGATGATATAATTAATATATAAAACAAAAATAGGATTTTTAAAATAAAATTTTATGATTAGAAAAACCGGTTTATTAATAAAAAACAGCAATGGCGCTTCGCTTCTAGAGGTTATGATTGCGATGGTTATTCTTACCGTTGGATTTCTGGGAGTAATGGCGCTGGCGGTTGCTCTTACAAATAATAATGCGACAGCCGGAAAAATAAATACCGGCACCGCTATAGCTCAGGCGGAAGTCAGCCAGTTGAATTGTCTGGGGGTGACGGGCATCCAAAATGATTTTGTTCCGCTATTACCCGGCGGCACGCTACCTGGAACCTATACGTATATAGTTACTCCAACGATTATAAACCCTAATACGCAAAAAGACACAAGAAATCAAGTTACATCCTGCATAAATTCAGCTTTGACATCTGGGAGTCTGGCGGCGCCTGATTCTCCTGCGCCTACCGGACTCGGCGTTACCCTTCCTTATACGGTTACAATTAATTTTTCAAATAATCCAAACCCGGCATCTACAACTGTCATAAATGCACAGATAGAAGTCGGCTGGCAGGATACGGGACAGCACGTTATAATAATGAACGATTTAATTTCATAAAAATATTTGATAAACATTATGCATAAACTTAAAATAGTTAAAGGTACCAATTTTAAAGATAACCGCGGTATCGTAGATAGAAGGGCGATTTTTCACAATAAAACCGCTGGGATTTTAAAGAATAATAACGGCCTGACCTTAGTCGAACTAATAATAGCCCTGGCAATTTCCGTGATAGTAGTCGCGGCGGCAGGATTTATTTTACTTACTCAATCCGGCGTCATAAGGCTTAATAGGTCTGTTTCTACCGAACAGCAAAGATTAAATACGGCGTTTAATACCGTAAGATATTCACTGCGTATGGCGGGATTCGATTACGGAAACGGTTATTATGTTCAGATTGGTTCCGTTCCGGCAGTTCAAATTGTAAACGCGGTTTATCCGACTAACCCTTATGAGGTCTTGGTAAGTTATAGCGCCGTAGTAAACGGTTCGAGTCCCTGTGTTTTAACGCCTAACGCAAATTCGAACTCAAAATCGGCATCCGCACGATTTGACTTGTGTGCCAACCCAAACGTTCCTTGCTCTTGCAATATTAATAACTTTTATATAGGTCAGGTTATTAACATTGCAAACCCGACACCTCTTAATAATACTCCGCTTCCGCCGCTGCCGATAACTTTTTGCGTTACAA
This sequence comes from bacterium, assembly GCA_021812245.1. GTDB lineage: Bacteria > SZUA-79 > SZUA-79 > Acidulodesulfobacterales > Acidulodesulfobacteraceae > Acidulodesulfobacterium_A. Next base: position 3,008 of record JAKAOK010000006.1, read on the forward strand.
ACGTGTTAATTAATTCTAATGCGATTATTGTAAACCCCGGCAACGGAAATAATCCTTGCGGCACTAACAATCCTGTGCCGCCAAAAAGCATAGGAGGAGGAGCCGTATCTTCTATAAATCAAATTTTATTTTACTGGGGCAATACCGCTTATAATTTTAATGCCCCGTTTGATGTTCCCGGCAACTTATATGAATGTATGGTTAGCCCAATAGTCAAAGAACCGCCCACCGCGGGTGTCGTCGCATATACGCCCCCGATATGTAAGGCAACTATTACTCTCAGCGATTATATAAATAATTTTGCGGTTGCGCCCCAAGGATACAGTTTTAGCAGTCCGCTGCTCTCATACTATCTAACTTCGTCTTCTCCCGCCGGACAAATTGAGGTTTATTATAGCAACGGCACAAATATAGCGGAGCCGCCGTACTTAAATTTGTCCATTACGGGCGAGTCTAACGTGGCGTTGTCTGATTCTCCGGCTTACAGCGTTAATGTTCCTTACAATTCCAATGCAGGCGGAGTCGGGGCTAAAGGAAATGCCGGTCAGATTGTGGGCAATAATGTTTTGAGAACCTTAAATTCAAGCTTGTTTTTAAGGAATGTCTATTACGGCAGTTAATGCGATAATTATGAAAAACAAAAATTTTATAAATATTATAGCAAGAAATAATAAGGGCATAGCCCTTGTAACGGTAATATTGGTTATCGCGATTCTGGGTATATTGGCGGCGGTGGCTATCGAAACTACCGGCACCGATATTATAAATGCAGGGAATTATACATCGTCGGAGCAGACTTTAAATATATCGAACTCGGCTATGAATATCGTGCTTGCCCAGTTAAATACGAGCCAGCAAACCAATGAGGGAATCGGTATGCCGTCCCCGAATGTTTATTATTATACGCCGGCCGTGAACAATACGCTTCAAACATGCGTGCCGAACGTAGGCAATAATTATTGCGCCGGCGTCATTGGATTGACCGCAGCAAATATCGACCCTGGTTTTTCAAATGTTCTTGGTTTTACGATAAACGGCGGGAATTTCGGCTTTGAATATAACGGAACTTACGGCGGGGTCCCGGGTTACGGCTTAAATTATCACTTTTATAACGGACAGATTAACACTATAACGCAGAATCAAAACGCTTCAAAAACGGTTCAGACCGGAATGACGTTCAGTTACGGACCCATTCAGGTGGGGTATAATCAGTAAACTTTTAGATGTAAGGAGTATTAATGAAAAAAAATGCAAGTTTATTTAAAATAGCATTTTTTATGGTAATTGCGGTAATTTTTGCAAGCATATCTGTTTTAAGCAAAGAAATTAAAACCTCTTATGCAAGCGGGGTTCAGTATATTACTCCTCAGGTTTTGATTGTGCTCGACAATTCGCAGTCTATGGATGGCGACTTGAGCGGCGCTATAATGACGGGTTCCGGAACGGTAACAAGCGACCAACCTTCATCAAGTCCAATATATTATGCAGTGCCTTCCGGATTTGTCGCTCCTGTAACGGGAACTACCACGGGTAATGCCGCATATACGGTAAGCCAGAGCAGCGAATATTTAGACAACTCCGCCAGCCGCTTGAATGTCGCCAAAGAAGCAATTATGGCGGTTTACAACGAATGGGCAAGCGATGTCCAGTTCGGCCTTATGGATTACGGAGTGAGCGGAAGCCTGTCCGTTTATACGACATGGGTTTATTATATGAGCGGGTCTAACGGATTCGAATTCGGAAGTTCCGCTGCGGCGCCGACAGGATTGCAGACCGTGGCGAATCCGTGCTATAATTCTACCACAAGTTCGTGTAGTAGTATAGATTCGCTTTTTTCAGGAATAAATGTTAATGGTTCCCCTTATCTTTATATTCAAGATACATCTGATGAGCCGTCAATTAATGATGTGCTATATGCATCTAGTTTTCCATCTAATTTTGTTACTTACGGCGGGCCGTCTCCGTTAAACCCGTATCCGCCATCCCCGCCTGGATATTCTCTGGCCGATTATAATAATGGAAATATTTCAGAGTCTTACTCCGGAGGCACTGACGGGGTAGGCGCTTTTTCAACATCTCCGACCAACGCAGGTTATGTGCCTTATTCTCCGCAGGTCTGGTATTCCGAAAGGGGATTCGGCTATAAAAACAACGTTACCGATAACGGCGACCTTGTAATTCCTATTGCAGTTTCCGCGCAGGCGCAGCAAACTTTATTTTCTGAATTTCTTGCTCCGGAAATAAATAGTAGCGGCACATCCGAGATCAAAGCGGACGCCGTAAATGCTCCGATGGCGGGAACATTGGCAAGCGCGTTGTCTTATCTCACCGGTACGGGCGGATTTCCATCTTTGCCTTCCACGACGTGTCCCGCCAAGAAGTATGTTATTTTTGTTACGGACGGATTGCCTACTTACGACCAGAGCGACGGAAATTGGCCGCCTATAGGAAGCGCCGCCGCCGCGGGTTATGGGGTTACCGCAACGTTTAATGCCGACGGCTCCCTTGCAACGACTAACGATACCGCGTTAAGCGAGACTATTCAGGAAATATCAAACTTAAAAGCTAATGGTATAGATACATATGTTATAGGTCTTGGTGCTGGAGTAAATCCCACTTTGAATCCCCAGGCGGCGGCAGTTCTGCAGGCTATGGCCGTTGCAGGCGGAACAAGCAATTATTTTCCCGCAACCACGTCTGCAGATGTTGCGAATGACATGGGAATTATCGTTCAGGCAATAGTGTCGTCAGGGTCTTATGTATCGCCGGTTATAGACCAAACGCCGAGTTCGTCGGGGAATTCCGCTTATTACGCCAACTTTGAGTCTGTTAATCAGCCGCTCTGGGGCGACGGGAATATTTTTGATTTTACTTTAAATTCACAGGGTCAATTGATAGACCCGAACAACGGCAACTCGGCCGTTAATGCTAACGGTTTAGTAATCACGAGCGATTCTTACTGGGATAACGGAAACGGCGCAGGGGGCGCTCTTCAAAATAAAAGCGCCGCTTCAAGATACGTAATTACAAGTAATATTAATATTACAACCGGTTCTGTGAATATAGTGCCTTTCAATATCGGCAACGATATTAATTTAGAACCGCTTTTGGGGCTTACTTCAACTAATTATACCGCCGTCTGCCCGCCCGGGACGGCTTCCGAAAGCGCCTGCGCCGACGATATTATAAATTTTGTGTTGGATCCCGGCAGTGCTACAAACAACTGGAAATTGGGCGCTATATATCACTCTCAGCCTGTATTGATAGGTCCTCCGGCTTATCCGTATTCAAGCGCATCGTATCAGGCGTTTAAAGCTAAATATGTCGAAAGACAACAGGTTTTGACGGCGGGAGCCAACGACGGCATGCTTCACGGATTTGATGCCGGAAGCTATGGAACAGGCTTCGGTTCTACATCAAATTCATACGGTTACGGCACCGGAGCCGAAATATTCGGCTATATACCGCCGGATTTTTTAAACGAACCTCCGGTTGGAAACGAAGGAGTATGTCCTACAAATAATTCGCTTGTCCTTCCCAAAATTACCTGCTGGTACGAACTGTCCTTAATGGGTTCATCGACTAATTTTGATACTTATTATCCCGACTTTGAATTTGTAGATTCTACTCCGGGAGTAAGCGATGTGTTTTTCGGCAATGTTTTTAACGAAACGCCGCCAACAAATAGCATAGATGCGGCTAATTATCCGGTTTCGCCAAATGCCGTGCCTGCCGACAGTTGGCATACCGTTTTAATAGGAGGAGAGAGAGGCGGAGGTTACGGATATTTTGCGCTGGGACTTTCAAATCCTAAAGCCGGAAGTGCATACCCCAATCCTTTATGGGATTTTTCCGATGCTTCGGCTTCGGTTGCACCAATGGGTAATACTTGGTCCCAACCTTTTATAACTTATGTATGCCTTCCAAACCCTAATTACAATTCGACTGCCGGAGGAACCGGACTGTGCCGGAATAACCCGAATCCGGCAAGCCCGCTGATTGCTACGCAGTATGTTGAAACATATGCAGCTTTTATAGGCGGCGGGTATTCTTCTAATAATACCTCAGGGCAGGCGGTATATGCTTTATACGCTGAACCGAATCCCGTAAATACCGGAACGGCCGGAAACCCAAACTATGCCGATGAGCAGGAGTTATGGAAGTTTGACGGTACAAACGATTCTAATATGAAATATTCCATACCTTCGGCTATAGCGCCGTATCCTTCTTACGGCGAACTGCAGGCTTTTTATGTAGGAGATTTAGGCGGACAGATGTGGGCGTTTAATATATCTAACGGAACGTCCCCCTATGCCGCAAACGGCGGTTCAAACTGGACCGGATGCAGGGTTTTTGCTTCAAACCAGACGGCTTCCCCGTTGAATATCTTTTTTCCTCCTTCAATTTCCTCCGATAATTCCGGCAATTTATGGCTGTATTTTGGAACCGGCAATAGGGCTGATTTAACGGAAATGAATACCGCAAGAAATAACGAATTAATCGGATTAAATACTGCAGGGACTCAGGGGATAGGGGAGTGCCCCGCCCCGCATGGAGCATATAACGAAACTAATTTAACGAATGAAACCGGCATAAGCGGCATAGGAACCTTGACAAGCGACGGCTGGTATATAACATTGAGCCCCGGAGAAAAAGTCGTTAGTTCGCCGACGGTTTATGACGGCATAGTTTATTTCGACACATATATCCCCTCAGCCGCTTCTAACGCCTGCGGCCTTGGAACGGCAAAATTATACGCCGTTTATTATCTTAACGGCGGAGGAACTATTACTATAAGCGGAACGGCGGCAACTATTTCAAATACTATAACCGACGGCAGCGCGGTTCAATCTCTAACTATAGGTTCAGGCGTCCCGTCGGCGCCCGTTATATCAAACGGAAATTTGATAGTAACGACATCTACCGGTGCGATTTTAACCCAAAAAATTCCGTCAATGCCTTCTAAAATAATACCTACTTCATGGTTTCAATTGCCGTAAATATAACATAATAATTTATTTTGAGAACTTATCGCAACCCAGATTCAAGAAGTTTTTTATTAATTTACGTAACAAGGGTTTATTTAGGGATATAGCGTAAATTTTAGTTTGATAAAAATTTAGAATTTGATAAAATAACTTCATAGTATTTTATCAAATTAATAAATCCTTATAAATCCAGCAATTAAACATGAAAAAGCAATATTCTATAATTTCTTCCACAGAAAATAACGGCATTGAAGAACTCATAACAAAATGCATCCCTAAAAGGGAAATTGAAAAAGAAGAAAAAAAATCCAAACTTGGATTTAATAAACTCACCCCAACCGAGTGGGCATTGCTGTCAAAAAATGTAATTAACGAGGATGAAATTTTAAATCCCGTTTGGAATGATTTATCTTCTCCGCGGAATAAATATCAACTTGAACATGGAGCAGTATTCCCTGTTAAACTTGCCGAAAGATTAATCAAAATGTATTCTTCAGAAAATGACACTATATTTGACCCATTTTTAGGGATTGGCTCAACTATTATTGCGGCCCAAGCACAATCAAGACATGGAGTTGGAATTGAATTGAATACTAAATTTGCCAATCTTGCTCAACGGTGGGTAGATGAGACACAGGGACTGTTTAGCAATAATAGGATTTATAAAATTATTAATGATGATTGCAGGAATATATTTAAGCATATACGTAAAGAAAATATTCAATTAACTATTACTTCACCCCCATATGCTAATTTCATAAGGAAATCAGTTGCAGATAGAAAAACTACGCATAAAACATCTATAATCACGCATGAAAACAATAGCACTGTTAAACCTTACAGTAATAATCAAAATGATTTTGGCAATCTTGAATATGAAGATTTTTTAAGACAAATAAAAACAATTCTTGCTTATAACCTTGAAGTAACCAAACCCGGCGGATACTCTTGCTGGATAGTCAAGGATTATCGCGATACCAAAAATAAAGTACCTTATATCCCATTTCACTCAGATTTAGCCAAAGTTGGCCAAGAAGCTGGATGGCTATATCATGATTTAATAATATGGGATCAAACTGGGCAGCGCCGTTTAATTCTGCTTGGATATCCTTCAGTATTTTATACAAATCAAAATTGTTCATTTATAGTTATATTCAGAAAATCTAAAGATGATTCTCCAAACAATAACAGAAGAAGAAATTAAATTTAATTTTGATAATGAAGAAGGATATCCTATTCACCCTATTCATTCTATCCATCCATATCCTGCGAAGTTTCCTTCTCAGTTGCCAAGCAAAATATTAGACAGATACGCAATTAAAGGACAAACGGTTTTGGATCCATTTTGTGGCTCGGGCACAACTTTAGTTGAGGCAAGAATTTTTGGTGCTAATGCTATAGGGGTTGATGTGAATGGCCTTTCGGTATTACTTTCTAAGGTTAAATCTACGCCCTTATCGCTTAAACAACTTGATAAAATAAATTTGTTTATTAGTCGTATAAATAAAAAAATTTTAGATTGGAAATCTAATAACAGACCGCAAATAAAGGCAAAAGAAATAGAAGGCAGGCATCACTGGTTTCAAGAAAATGTATCGGAGGAAATCACTTTTTTATTAAATGAGATTAATAAAGAGAATGAAATTGATGTTCAAGATTTTCTTAAGATTGCTTTATCCTCAATTATTGTAAAGGTTTCTAATCAGGAGAGTGATACAAGATTTGCTGCTATCCATAAAAATATTCCAGACTATTACACTCTTGAGCGATTTTCCAAAAAACTTTCAGAATATTCTTTAATAATAGCTGGATTATCAAAAATTATTTCTAAAAAAAACACATTAAATGTTTATAATGCTGACGCTAGAAATCTTGATTTTATAAAAGATTGTTCCATAGATATTATTATAACATCTCCTCCATATGCGAATACTTATGACTACTATCTTTACCATAAATTCCGTAAACGTTGGTTAGATATAGATGTAAAATTTGCACAGTATAACGAAATCGGCTCGAGGAGAGAATATTCAAGTCTTAAAAAGAAACCAGAAGAATGGAATAATGATTTAATAAAATGTTTTAAAGAAATTTATAGAGTGCTTAAGGGAAAGCATTTTGCTTTTGTTGTTATTGGTGATAGCGTAATAAAAAAAGATATTATAAAAATTGATAAAATTATATGTGATTTTGCGCCGACAATAGGTTTTGTAATAAAAAATATTTTGTCCTCTGATTTAGAAAATCATTCAAAAATATTCAACCCATCTTTTGCAAAAAAGGGCAAAAAAGAACATCTTATTATTTTACAGAAAATATGATTCAAGAAATACGTATTTATTATGAAAGTATAGAGCAAGCATACGATTATCTCCTTCCTATGATAACCGCAGTATTTCATAGAAATGATATTATTAAGCTTGTGAAAAGACCCAAAAGAGCATCGCAAGTCCCCAAAGGTTCTCTTTCCGCGATACTATATTTAACAACGCCAGATGCATTAATTACTGGCATAGTTGATGAGATTGAATATCCTTTATTATTGATTGAATTCACAGAAGCAGTAAAAACAGAAGATCATGAATTACAACGAACCTATGGTGCTGTAGCTGCTTATCTTGCAAATATATTCTATATAAAAATATCTGGCCATAAGAAAAGTGAAAAAGAGTTTGGTGGGGCGGAATATAATCCTTACCTAACCCCTAAAATATTAATAGATACATTTGGTTATGAGGGATTTATAATTGCAGAATGGGCTACCGATGAGACCAAATATAATCTAATAAGAAATAAAAAAGCTCCATCCTGTCCTCCATCGATACCCTTAATACAAGATACTATTCAAGCTGCTCTAAGCTCACTTCAGGAAAATGGCGGTGGGTGGTTTTTAAAGTCGTTTGAACAACTTAAAAAAAACAAATATTTTATTGAATTTCGTAAAAAAGTGGATGTTGCCGGTGATGCAAAAAAATTACTTTTAGAATGGAAAGCAAGGGAAGAAAGAAATAAAAATAAAAATAAGATAAGATATTTTGTTAATAAGAGTTGGATAGGGGCCAAAATAAACCGTTTTAGTCATGCAATGGATCCGGATAGGGGTATATTGACATTTATTTCTTTTGTATTTTCTAATACCTATAAGATATTTGGAATATATTCATTAGTTAGACCAAGAGGTGGTAAAATTCTTAAAGGGGAAATGAATTCTCTTGAGACCTTGCAAGAAAAATTTAAAGAAGCTATAAATAAAGATGGCAGTGGAATACCTAATTGGTTTATTAAAGAATTAAATAAACTGATAAATTTAGCAAAATCAAAACAAGAAACTATTGATTTCCAGACAGTATGGGAAAAACATTTTAAAAAGATACGCGAAAATAAAGTTATAACAACTATTGCTTTCTTTCTTGATGGAATGTATTTAAATCATAATGGGATAAAGGTAAAATGGGATAGACGAAAATTGCTTGGAAAAAAGAAAGGGGATTTTATTGAATTATTAAAAAATTTCTATTCATTTACTAGTTATTCAAAACCAGCAGAATTAGTTGAAGAAAAAAAAGATGTGAATGAAGATGAAGTCACCTATGCAATTGTTCATAGAGTTATGTTGCCAAATAATTTTACAATTATTTCTATTTCTTATCCTGGTTCACAAGGAGGAGGAGCCATTTTACCAGAACCAAGTAAAGGGAAGGCCCAACCTCGTGAATATCCTGATGTTATAGCAATGCCTCCAAAAATAAACAACAATATTGATGTCATAGTTAACGAAAGCAAAGGAATGTTTAAGCAAAAAGAAATAGAAAAAGATATTGAAAAAATATTAAGATATCAATCGGACGAAAAAATTAAAACATCATTAAGCGAAATGCTGGTGATTGCACAGATAATTGATAAAAATGATACTTTAAGAAACATAATTATAGGCGTTGCGTTCGGCATATCATCATCATCTAATATTTTAACTACTTGGAACCCTAATGATGTTAATTTTATTTTTAGGATTACTGACCGCAAAAGATGGTCGATTGGAATATTTTCTGAAACTCTGAAAAGATTAATACCAAACATTGAAGGTGATACAGAATTCCCTATAGTGTATAAAATTTCCTCAAAATAGTGTATCAGCCCAAAATTGACTGGAATAAATTTAGGCGCTATAATTAAGCCGATCGGAGGTTAAAAAAATGGGATTAAATACAAGAAGAAAGTTTTCTAATGGTGACAAGATTAAAATTCTGCATGAGGGGTCTATTAACAGCGTTCCGCAAACTTTAAGAAAATACGGCATAGGTTAAATTTTTATAAATGGAAAAGAGCTTTTATAAGTAATGCTGCAATTTTATTGAACGCTAAATATAAGTATCCCGAATTAATCCGTCCACAGTATGAAAATGAGAGGCTAAAAGCCCTTATGGGGGGAAAAGAGTTTGAGCTTAAGATAAAAGCTTTTAAAAAAATGCTATTGAAAAATCAGATAAAATTGAATTAGCATATAGCAACAAAGATAAATAACCAAATTTTTATATCTGCCTTTTAAATTTTGCGGTCTGCCTAAATATAAAAATAATTTAATGCTGTCCTGCATTAAGGAGGAAGGGCTTGCTTTGGTATTAAATTTCTTTCTAAGTTTATACTGCTGGATTATTATTTCGGTTTTTACGATAATATTAGGCATACTTGCTATTATAACTTCGTTTTTTAGCGCAAATGTTTCGCAAAAGATAGCAAGGCTGTGGGGAAAAGTAATATTAAAGCTTTTAGGTATTAAGGTTTACGTTGATGGTTTGGAAAATTTAGACCCTTCAAAATCCTTTATTATTACCTCTAACCACCAGAGCTATTTCGACATATTCGTTCTTCTCGCGCGTCTTGACCTCGACTTCAGGTTTATCGCCAAAAAAAGCCTCTTTAAAATCCCCTTTCTCGGGCAGAGTATGAAAAGGCTCGGCTATGTCCCCATAGACAGGGAAAACTTAAGAAGCGCGCTTAAAAGCGTTAAGAAATCGACCGAACTCCTTAAAAACAAAACCTCTATACTCATTTTTCCCGAAGGCACAAGGTCGCTTGACGGCAGCCTCTCGAGTTTTAAAAAAGGAGGACTTAATATGTTTTTAAAGCAGGGCAACATGACCGTTCTTCCCGTCGTTATTAAAGGCACCGTAAATATTTTAAGAAAAAACAGCCTGTCCATCCACCTGGGGCGAAAAGTCGAGCTTCATATTTTAAAACCGCTGAACGCAGCCGAAAAAGGCGGCGGCAATAATATAATCGAAAAAATAGAACAGGAAACCCGCACGGTTTTAGGAAATTAAAAATATGAAAATTTTATTAACATTTTCTTGAAAAAAGAAGTATCAGATGATAAAATCAATAGTAGGAGAAATTTAAAAATGTCTGAATTATTAAAAATAGGTAAGAAAGCACAAATAGTTATACCTAAAAAAATTAGAAATAAAATAAACATTAAGGAAGGGGATGAACTCCTTATCGATGCGATAGATAATTCAATAATTATAACTTTAGTTCCAAAGGATATTTCCGAATTTGCAGGTATCGCTAAAGGGATTTACCCCAAAAACTATATTGAGAAAATAAGAAAAGAATGGGATTAAATGTTTTTGTAGATTCAAATATAATAATTTATTATCTTGAAAAAAATGAACACTTTTTTCCGTTAGTCTCACCGTATTTCGAAAAATGCCAAAAAAAAGAGTTAATTTTGTTTACATCTTCCATATCGTTTATGTAAGTGCTAGTTCCGGTTGTTTCAATAAATAACCGCGGTTTGGAAGCTAAATACGGCTATCTTTTTAAAAATTTTTTAAAAGTTTTAGATATAGATTTGAACATAGCTAAAATCGGTGCATATATAAAAGGCAAATATAGCATTAAGACGCCCGATGCATTACAAATAGCGTGCGCAAAGAAAGCAGGTTGTGACGAATTTTTAACGGCCGATGCCGGGATAGACAAAATAAACGAAATCAAAATAAAGATAATTAAATAAATTAATCAAAATAATCATTATTAATGCCTACATTAAAAGCAATACCCCTTGGCGGACTTGGTGAAATCGGTCTCAATATGATGGTTTACGAGACCGAAAAAGCCATTATAATCGTTGATTCCGGTATCATGTTTCCCGAAGATTATATGCTCGGGATAGATATGGTAATCCCCGATATAAGGTATCTATACGACCCCGAAAAAAAGAAAAAGATTAAAGGAATCGTTCTTACCCACGGGCATGAAGACCATATAGGCGCCATACCGTATGTGTTAAGAGAGTTTAATATTCCCATATTCGGCACCCCTTTTACTCTCGGAATACTCGAAGAAAAATTGAAAGAACACGATTTGCCTTTCAAAGTATCGCTGTTTACCGTTAAAACCGGAAATACGATTACTCTCGGCGATTTTGAAATCGAATTTATAAGAGTAGCCCACTCGATAATCGACGGAGCAAGCCTTGCCATAAAAACACCCGTCGGAACTATAATCCATACAGGAGATTTCAAGCTTGACCAGACCCTCGAAAAAAATGCCGTAACCGATATAAACAGGCTTGCCCATTACGGAGATAACGGAGTTTTAGCTTTATTTTCCGATTCCACCAATATAGAAAAAGAAGGTTTTACGATATCGGAAAATGACATAAAAAAGACTTTCAGGAATATTTTCAGGGATAATAACGCAAGAATTATAGTAGCCTTATTTGCTTCAAATATTCACAGGATTTCGGAGCTCCTTTCCCTCGCCGCAGAATTTAATAAAAAGGTTATATTCAGCGGAAGAAGCCTTATGACATATACGAAAGTCGCAAGAAAATTAGGGTACTTAAAAATTCCTGAAGATATTTTAATAGACGAAGAAACGATAAGTTATTACAAACCGGAAGAACTTTTAATACTGACTACCGGCACTCAGGGCGAAGCAATGTCCGCGCTTTCCAGAATTTCGGTGGACGACCATAAATATGTTAAAATCAAGCCTAACGACCTCGTTTTAATGTCTTCAAAATTTATCCCGGGAAACGAGAAAGCTATATCTAAAATAATAAACAACCTTTATAAAAGAGGAGCCGAAGTTTATTACGAAAACATATCCGAGATACACGTATCCGGCCATGCAAGCAAAGAAGAACTTAAACTTATGATAAATATCGTAAAGCCGAAATATTTTATTCCGGTTCACGGCGAATTGAAACATTTATATCAGCACAAAAAGCTTGCTCTAAGTTCGGGTATTGCGCCCTCGGACGTTTTTGTCCTCGAAAACGGCAACAGCCTTATATTTACTGAAGATAAAGAGTGTTTTGTGGGAGAAAACGTTTATGCCGGCAGAATATTCGTCGACGGCAAAGGAATCGGAGACGTCGGCGCCCATACCCTTAAAGAACGGGCGCATCTTTCCGAAAACGGAATGATTATAGTCCAGCTTGTCGTAGATTCCAAGACGTCGGGTATAATTTCGGGTCCGGATATTGTTTCTAAAGGATTTGTATTTGAGGATTATTTTAAAGAACTAAACAGCGTTCTTTATAAATTGGTTATGCATGTAATAGAAGAAAATCAAAAATATGACAGCATCGATTGGGTTAAAGTTAAAGACGATATAAGGAAGGCTTTAAAAAAATATTTAAATAAGACTATAGACAGGCATCCTTTTATTTTTCCGATGATTACCGAAATTTAATTTATAAGGCAAAAATAATTTTTTATTTTTTATTATGGTATACTTTATTTAATATTAATAATTATTAAAGATAATTATTAATTATACCGTTTAATTAATAAAAGGTAACGGAGGTGATTAAAATGGCATGCGCTTCTAAAAAATCGGCATCTACATCTAAAAGCAAACCTGCAAAAGCAAAAAGCAAATAAGGAAAGTTTGCGCTTTTTAGGTTGCCTATCTGCAAAACGCTTTTATTCTAAGGTATTTTTACATTTAAATCCTTAAAATTAAAAGCGTTTTGCCGGGGAATTTTTATTCTTCGTCGTTATTATTGTCATTGTCGCCGTCGGTTTTCGACCTGCGCTCTTTCGTCTTTGCGATTCTGTCGTCTATTCTTTTAACAAAACCGTTAAAAACGCCTTCTATGGCAAAAATTAATTCTTTGTTGGCATTGCCTAAGTGTTCTACTACATCTACGGGAATTCTGTCATATATCCCGTCCACGATTTTGTGCCTTAATTCCGACCTCTTTTCTCTGAAAGATTTTTCTTCTTTTAAAAGCATTTTAACCTCCGTTACCGAATATCTTAAAATTACATCCTCTTTATTTGATTATAAACCCGTTGCCGCTAAAATTCAAATTTTATTCAGAATATTTTTTACCTATTTCATATCCTAATTTTCCTGAAATAGCATTGCTTGCTTCAACTGTAAGCGGGATAATAACGTTTTTAAGTTTTTCCGGAGTCGTTCTTATCACCGGAGCGGAAATGGATATGCCTCCTATGATATGGGTAGTGTAATCTCTTAAAGGGGCGCCTATGCATATTATGCCTTCGTCAAGCTCTTCATTATCTATCGCATACCCCTGTCGTTTTACCTTCTCTAATTCTTTGAACAGGTTTTCTTTATTCGTTATGGTATTTTTAGTAAAAGGAGTAAGTTTTTCCGGCAAAAGTCTTTCTACGTTATCTTTTGGTTCGAAAGCGATTTGAGATTTCCCTATAGCCGTGGCATAAACGGGAAGCATATTGCCGACTCTCGAAGCGACTTTTAAAACCTGATCGGCTTCTACTATATCGAGATAAATAACTTTTTTTTCCCTTATGACGCCTACATAAGCCGACTCTTTTAATTTATCGACCAATTCCTTAAGAACCGGTTTGGCTATGCTCAAGAGCCTTAAATGATGAATGAAAGACTGCCCTAGTTCAAGGCTTTTTAGTCCAAGGCGGTAATTTTCGGTAAAAGGGTCCTGTTCTATATATCCCATATATTCCAACGTAGCAAGAAGCCTGAAGATTTTATTTTTATGCAGTTTGAGAATTTTGCTGAGCTCGCTTACTCCAAGCTCAGGCTTCTCGCCTTTAAAAGCCTCTAAGAGGTCAAGCGAATTTAAAACCGTTTTAATAAGGTAGTTTGTTTTATCTTTTTTTTTGCTAACCCCTTCCTTTTTATTTTTCGTCTGCATTTTTGCACCTTTAATTTTCAAATTATAATTCAATTTCAACTTTAAATTAATTTTACATAAATAAAAAGTAAAATGCAATTTTAAAGATAAAAATTTGGAGTATAATTAAATATAAAAACACTGTTTTAATTTCGAAATATCAAAATATTATAAAATGAATATAAAAACATTAAAATTCAAAATTTTATCGCTGTTTTTCATTTCTTATCTGATAATATTTTTAATCGTTCTCGGCTTTTTAATAATAAGAATTAAATATTTCAATTTCTTTTATTTTTCGCTGTTAAGATATTACGCCCCGCTCTTTACGATATTAATTTTTATCGTTATATCTTTGATATCCGTTTATATAATTTTTAAAAGGATTTTTATCTATCCTCTTGAAGATTTATTATTCAATATAAAGAAAATAGACGTTAAACATCCGGATAAGATAGATTTAACCGAAAAATATCGAAAAACAGGAAATGAATTTTACGAATTTGCAGAGGCCATTACGGTTTTAAATAATACGATAGTCAAAAAACAAGAGGAAAATAATCTTATTATTGCTAATCTTGAGAATTCAAATAAAAAGCTTAACATTCTAAATGAATTATCGTATAAATTATCTATGGTTTTTACGCTTGAATATGCCATAAAAACATTTGCGGAAGGGCTTTATTCTATAAAAAAAGATGGGGAGGGAAGAGTAGATTCGCTTCATATAAATATATTCGATACCGTTAATAAGAAAACAGTCACATCCTTGATTTATAGCAGAAAGGAGAATGAGCAGGAACAAGATGCGGCTTCGGAAAATTCCGGCAAGGTTATCGTAACGACCAATAATATTAATTATGAAGATTATCTGTCAAACTGCACACTTTTAAAAAACGACTGTAAAAATAAAAACTGCGACGTAACGGTTGATAACTGTGAGTTTCGCGGTACGGCAGGCAGTTATAAATGTTTTTGCCTGAAAATTAGCGACGAGGTTGTAGGAACCGTTTCGATAGATTCGGAAGATAAAGATTTTTTTGCGCAGGAAATAACAGATCTGATAAAGGAGACAATCAATATTGCCTCGCCGGTGTTCGCAAAACTTATATTGATAGAAACAAACAAGGAGCTTGCGATTACCGATTCCCTCACCGGAGTATACAATAGAAGATTTATGTATGAATTTGCGAAAAGGGAAATCGTTAGGGCATATAGGAATTCAGCCGATCTTTCCTTTGCTATATTAGACATAGATAAATTTAAAAATATAAACGATAATTACGGCCATCATACCGGCGATGTTATGCTGACGGAATTCACCAATGATTTGAAGAATGTTTTAATGAGGAAGCAGGATATTATAACAAGATGCGGCGGGGATGAATTCGTCATGATTTTACCTGACACGGATAAAGAAAATGCTGTTAATCTAATGGAAAAATTGAGAATTTACATTAAAAATAAGGTATATAATTTTGAAGGCGGTATAAATTTAAATATTACGGTATCTGTAGGGGTTTCGAGTTTGCGGTCTATGCCGGACGATAAAAGCATAAAAAATATCGGCGACCCCGACGATATTTTAAATAATCTCTTGAAGATTGCGGACGATAATTTATACAAGGCCAAAAATACAGGAAGAGATAGAGTCGAAGGATAAGACCGGATATAAGGCGATAACGGCTGCAGACAACAAAGGAGAATAAATGAAATGAAAGCGACCAAGCTTTTCAATAAACAGAATGAATTTACGCAGTGCCTTATATGCGCCCACAGGTGCAGGATTAAGGACGATAAATTAGGGGTATGCAAGACCATTGCTAATAAAGGCGGGGTTTTATACAGTATAAATTATGGAATTTTAGTCGCCCAAAGCGTTGACCCCATAGAAAAAAAGCCGCTTTTTCATTTTATGCCCGGAACTTTTTCATATTCCATCGCTTCGCCCGGGTGTAATTTTAGGTGTTTAGGGTGTCAAAATGCCGATATATCTCAGACCTACAGGGACGAAAATTACGAGGCATACCTTGAATATTTTAAGGGATTAAAGCAAACGCCGCCGAAAGATGTTGTCGAGGGCGCTTTAAAGGCAAACTGCAGGTCTATTTCATATACTTACACCGACCCGGCAGTTTTCTTCGATTACAGCTTAGACGTTATGGAGCTTGCGCATAAGAAAGGTTTAAAAAATGTTTTCGTTACAAACGGCTATTATACGGAAGAATCGATAAATGCCGCTAAAGGACTTTTAGATGCGGCAAACGTCGATATAAAATTTTTTAACGATGCGAGCTATAGAAGAATATGCGGGGGAACGCTTGAGCCTGTGCTTGAAGCGGTAAAACTGTTTTATAAAAACGACGTTCATTTAGAATTAACGACTCTTTTAATAGACGAATATAATAATAACGACGAAGAAATTAAAAAAATAGCGGATTTTATCGTCTCTGTGGATTCAAATCTGCCGTGGCATATTTCACGGTTTTTTCCATTATATAAGATGCGGGACGGACATATTACGGCGGAGAAAACTATAGTAAACGCCTACAACATCGGAAAGGAGGCGGGATTGAAATATATTTATGCCGGAAATATTCGGTTGGACGGCTATGAAGATACGCACTGTCCGTCATGCGGGAAGCTTTTGATAAAGAGGCAGGGGTATAATATTCTGGAAAATAACGTGATTAAAGGAGTCGCGGGCGACGGCAAATGCAAGTTCTGCGGATATACGATTTACGGAGTTTTCTGATTTAAGCATTAAATCTTGACAGTTAAAATGAGAGTTAAAATTTTCTTGAATTCAGGTGCCGCAATATTATATAATCATAAATCAAGTTATTCATTTCATTCATTGGGGGATCGTCTAGCGGCAGGACCTGGGACTCTGACTCCCATTACGGAGGTTCGAATCCTTCTCCCCCAGCCATTAAAAATAATATATATTTTAAGGATTTTTTACTATCTTATTTTTTTATATATTCTATTATTTCTATCATAATGCCGTTAGGGTCGTTAAGGAAAGCTATTTTCATGGTTTTGTCCATAGAATAGAAAGGCTCCCTTAAAAAAACTATACCGGCTTCTTTTATTTTTTTCGCATCTTCGTCTATATTATCCGTTTGAAATGCCAGATGGGCAAAAGAATTTTCGCATTCGGCAACAGGTTTTGGGTTATCGTCGGCTATAAGTTCTATTTCGAAGTTCGCATTCAAATCTTTCAGAAAGACCAGAGTCGTTTTATGCGCTTCGATATAACGTTTTTCCCTCACCAAAAACCCAAAAACATTAACGTAAAAATTTATAGATTTGTTTAAATCGCTTGTTCTGATAGCGGAATGTATTAATTGCATTTTAAAATAATTTAAATAAATAAAGATTAATGATTAAACCTTATTTAAATTATATGCCATTAATCTTATAATTTCAATATGCCCGACATCTACCCAAAAATATAAAAAATAATGATATAATTTAAAAACACGCCTATAATTGCAATTAACTGTGATGCAGCAAAATATAAAATATTATATATTAAGATGTTATGAAAAGAAGCGGTTTTACCTTAGTCGAAATAATAATGGTAATAATTCTTCTGGGAGTTCTGGGGATTATCGGAACTATCGGACTGAATTCCGCCGTTTCGAGCGATAGAGGTATGTATGAAAGACAGCTTCAATCCGCAATAAGATATGCCCAAAATTATGCTATGAGCCACTTTGTTTATACCGCCGTCGTATTTTCGCCTTCAGGTTCAAGTCCTTCCTGTACTTTGGGAAACGGCGGCACTGCTTATTCCGGTTATGCGGTATGCGCATGTAACGGCGATTCTAATAGTTCCTCCTTGCAGCCGCTCGTTAATCCGTTAGCGCAAACCGCCGATAATTTTTACGTAACTATGAATTACGGCATAAGTTACAGCGTGCAGGGACAAGGGTTCACGGCAAACTATATCGCCTTTAATTCGCAGGGCGAGCCCGGAACGTTTCCAGGCAACGGCAATCCTTGTCCGTCCTCAGGCGGCGCAACTTTTAAATCATACGGCGGCAATAATGCCGATACTCCAATATCTTTATCTTTCGGCGCTTCGCCCCCCCAGCTAACCTTTTATATCTATCCGGTAACAGGCCTCGTAAGTTATAGCGGTTCCTTATAGTTATTTTTGTTTAAAAATATTCACAAATTAAATCTTTGGTGTTATAATAATTAAAATTAATTTAAAAATAGGGGGGATTCAATCTATGAGAAGCTTTAAATCTTTAGCAGTTCAGGCTTTATTGTCAATTTTTGCCGTTGCGTTTATCGTACCTGTTTTTGCCGGTTCATCTTTTGCCAGATTTTATTGTCCGCTTGGATATTCCTATAACCCTAAAATACAGCTCTGCGTCGGCAAAGGCGCTTTAAAAGGATATAATGCGCTACCCGCCACTAAAATAAACGTGTTTAAAGGAAAAAATCACATATATATCTGCCCGGCTAAATATGCATACTCTAAAAAAATTCAGTTATGCAAGGGGGAAGGCTCTTTGAAAGGCAGTACCGCCCAACCTACAGTTAAGACGGTGATTGCTTTAAAAAAATCCGCGAAATCGTCGAAAAATAACGCTAACAATGTAAAAGCGGCTGAATCTAAAACATTAAAGAAAAGTTAATAATCAATTAAAAAATGAATATAGCAGTAATATTAAGATCAAGGGAAATGTTTAGTATTCTAAAGCCTTTTCTCGACGGTCATAATGTTACGCATTATACAAGCAAAGAAGATTTCCGCCAGTCTTTTTTATCCGAAGATTTGGCTTTAATAGTAAATGCGGGAATTCCTATAGGCGAAGATATTTTATCTTGCGGAAACATTAAATTAGTTCAGCAGTTCGGCATCGGTTATGAAAACGTAGATATAGATTATGCCTCAAAGAAAAGCATTTTAGTATTCAACGCCCCTACGCTCGGAACTTACAATGCCGTTTCGGTTGCGGAATTGTCTTTGTTTTTTATTCTTGCGCTTGCAAGGGATTATAACGGATGCGTAAATTCTATCAGCCACGGGATAGCCAACCAGCCCATGGGACACAGCATTTCGGAAAAAAAATTCGCCATTGTCGGACTCGGCGGGATAGGATTAGAATTAATTAAGATGCTAAAACCCTTTAAACCCGAAATTTACGGCTTTAAACATAGCAAGGTTGAGGAGGGCTATGCAGAGAAGCTTGGAATTAAGTTTGCGGGAACGGTGGACGACGATTTTAAAAAAGTTTTACCGTTAGCGGATTATATTATACTTGCCGTTCCTTTGGAAAAAAATACCGAAGATTTAATCGACGACTCAACCGTCGGCTTAATGAAATCCGGCGCATACGTCATAAATGTAGGCAGAGCCGGTTTAATTAACAAAGATTCCCTCATAAAAGGATTAAAAAACGGCAAAATTAAGGGGGCGGGTCTCGACGTGTTTTGGGAAGAACCTGTTCATATAAGCGACGAAATATTTCATTTCAACGTTATAGCAACTCCGCACATAGGAGGCGCTACATATGAATCTATCGGCGACATTTCCCGTATATGCGCCAAAAATATAAACGACTGGATAGACAAAGGAGATTTGACGAACTGCGTAAATAAAGATTTAATCTAAAATATAAATAAATTAACAATAATTAAGCTATATATAAACGGGACTATTATGGAATATAAAGATACTTTGAACCTTCCGAAAACCGATTTTCCGATGAAGGCAAATTTAAAGGCCGCCGAGGAAAAATTTCTCAAAGAATGGGAAGAAAGCGGGCTTTATAAAAACATAATAGAAAAGGCAAAAAACAGGCCTAAAACTTTTATACTTCACGACGGTCCGCCTTATGCCAACGGGCATATCCATCTTGGAACGGCATTAAACAAAATATTGAAAGATATAATAGTTCGTTTTAAGCTTATGTCCGGATATTATGCGCCTTTTATTCCCGGATGGGACTGCCACGGACTGCCCATCGAACATAACGTAGATAAAACTTTAAAGTCTAAAGATTCGATTTCAAAAAGCGAAAAAAGAAAACTTTGCCGAGAATATGCCGGCAAGTTTGTAGATATTCAGAAACAGGAATTTAAAAGGCTCGGAAGTATAGGCAGATACGATGCTCCTTATCTTACCATGAATTATGCCTATGAAGCCAATACGGTCAGGAAACTTGCCGATTTTATAAAAAACGGAGGGCTTTACCGGGCGAATAAACCGATATACTGGTGTTCATCGTGCAAAACTGCCCTTGCGGAAGCGGAAGTGGAATATGCCGAGAGGACGTCCCCTTCGATTTTCGTAAAATTTAGGATCAAATCAAGCCTTGAAGATATTATCGGCTATTCCGAAACAGGCGGCAAAGATATTTTTGCAGTGATATGGACAACGACGCCGTGGACCGTTCCGTCAAACCTTGCAATATCATTACACCCTGATTTTGAGTATTCTTTTGTAGATAACGGAAAAGAAATTTTTATCCTCGAGGAAAGCCTTGCAGAAGAATTGATGAAAAAATTCGGATACGGAGAGTTTAAAGTAATAGCCAAAACAAACGGGAAAAACCTTGAAAATAAAGTTGCGCGCCATCCTTTTATAGACAGGGATTCTCTGCTTATACTCGGCTCTCATGTTAAAAAAGATGCAGGAACCGGACTTGTGCATACCGCGCCGGGACATGGGGACGACGACTATGCCGTGGGACTGAAATATAATCTTCCGGCTTATGCTCCGATAAATAACGAAGGAAGATTTTTAAAGGATGTCGATACGTTTGCTGGAATGCATGTGTTTGAATCTAATCCGCACGTTATAGAAAAACTCAAAGAAGCGGGGGCATTAGTTCTGGAGGAAAAAATAGAACATTCTTATCCTCATTGCTGGAGGTGTAAGCATCCCGTAATTTTAAGGTCAACAAAGCAATGGTTTATTTCTATGGAAATAAATAACCTGAGAGATAAATCCCTTGATGAGCTGGAGAAGGTAAAGTGGGTTCCCAAATGGGGAATAGACAGGATTTCCGGCATGCTTGAAACGAGACCGGACTGGTGCGTTTCGAGACAGAGGTCGTGGGGCGTTCCTATAACGGCATTTTACTGTAAAAATTGCGGCGAAGCATATATAGATTATGACCTTGCGCTTAAAATTGCGGACGAATTCGAAAAATACGGAGCCGATATCTGGTTCGATAAGCCCGCAGAATATTTTATAAATTTGGGCAAAAAAGAGGTAAAATGCGAAAAATGCGGCCATAAGGAGTTTGAAAAAGAGGAGGATATACTTGACGTTTGGTTTGACAGCGGGGTCAGCTATTACTGCGTTCTTAAAAACGACGAAGAGACTAAGTCCGTAGGTTTTCCGGCGGACTTATACCTTGAAGGGTCCGACCAGCACAGAGGATGGTTTCATTCGAGCCTTCTTATAGGCGTTGGAACCGGCGACGGAGCGCCTTATAAAACAGTTTTAACCCACGGATTTGTCGTTGACAGCTCAGGCAAAAAAATGTCCAAGTCTTTAGGCAACGTCATAAGCCCCGATGAAATAATAAATAAATACGGCGCGGATATTTTGAGGTTATGGGCGGCGTCCGAAGACTACAAAAACGATATGAGGATATCGCAGGAAATAATACTCAGGCTTTCTGAAGGATATAGGAAGATAAGAAATACCCTGCGTTTTATGCTTGGCAATTTATACGACTTTAATGAGGCTACGGATTCGGTAAAATATGAAAATTTATCCGAGTTAGACAAATACGCATTGCATCGAATTACCCTTCTTTCGCATGATATTTTAAGGCATTACGAAAATTACGATTTTCACCTTGTTTATCAGGGAATTTATAAATTTCTAATAGAATTTTCATCCTTTTATCTGGATATAGTCAAAGACACGCTTTATGCGGATGGAAAAAATTCGGTAAAAAGGCGGGCGGTGCAGACCGTATTTAATTATGCCTTAAATGTATTTACAAAATTTCTTTCGCCTGTTATTCCGTTCAGCGCTTCCGAAACATGGGGATACTTTAAAAAGCCAGCAAAGCCGGAAAGCATTTTTTTTGAAAAGTTCGACGAGCCGGACGATGCCTATCAGAATTTTGAAATCGAAGAAAAATTCGATAAACTAATAGAGATTAGAAATATAGCTTTAGCTGCATTAGAAAAGGCGAGAGATAGAAAATTTATAGGAAGCTCGCTTGAAGCAAAAGTTATTTTAAAGGCAAATAAAGAAGATTACGATTCATTAAGCAAAATAAATGCGGATGAATTAAAAGATTTATTTATCATATCAGGAGTAGTTTTGCGGAAGAAAGAACCGTCCGAAACCGGCATAACGGAAGCCGAAGTCGAAAAAGCCGACGGGGAGAAATGCGCAAGATGCTGGAAATATGATACTACGGTCGGAAAACACGAAGACCACCCCGATATTTGCGAAAGATGCCGTAGCGTTGTTTCTCAGATTTAAATCAAATAAAAATAACTCAAATCGACTATTTGTCAATATGAAAAAAAAAATAATAGCGGCAAATTTTAAGATGAACAAGACGGATGAAGATATAAAGAAATATTTTGCCGTTTTTCTTGACCGTATTAACGGATTAAGAAATAAAACGTCTTTTAACGATTTTGACGCAGAGCTGATATTTGCCCCCCCGTTTACGTCGCTTTCCGAAACGCATAAAATAATAGAGCCTTATATGGATTTTATTAAATTATCGTCCCAGAATATTTGTTCCGAAAAAAGCGGAGCCTATACCGGCGAAATTTCTATAGATATGATTAAATCCTGCGGTTGCGTTTATTCAATAATAGGGCATAGCGAGAGGAGAAATATATTTAAGGAAAGCGATGAATTAATAGGCAAAAAAATAGAAGCGGCTTATAGCGGCGGCGGTATAACGCCTATATTATGCGTCGGGGAAAATCTGGAAATAAGAAAACAAAACGGTCAGGAAAAATTCGTCGAAAATCAGCTTGCCGTCGGGCTAAATTGTATTAAAGGCAGGAATATACCTTCTTTAATCGTCGCCTATGAACCCGTATGGGCGATAGGCACGGGAATGCCGATAAAAGCGGATGACGGCGAAGCTATGCACGGGTTTATATCCGATTATATAATTTCTAACTTTTATATCGGCGAATTAAGGGTTATATACGGTGGAAGCGTGACGGAAGGAAATATTAAAGAGCTTATGGGTAAGCCCCATATAGACGGAGTTTTGGTCGGCGGGGCAAGTTTAGACCCGCAGAGTTTTCATAATATATTCAAACTGGCTGCGGCACAGTGATAAATTAAATAAAAAAGGGGGAATTATGAAATACGTTATTCAGGCGTCAAACGGAACTATTAATCCCGGTCTTTTGATGAACGTGATTAAAAACATTAGCGCAATAACCGAAACCGAAGAAATAAACGTCGTAGTATTCGGACCGGCCGTAGTTGCCCTGCTTCATCATTCCCAGCTTAAAGAACAGTTAAGAGCGGTTCTTAACGACAAAGTAAACATTTTCGTCTGCCGCAATGCGATGAATATGTTTGAACTTAAGGACGGCGATATTCCGGATTACGCGAAAATAGTTCCGGCAGGCGTAGAAAAGATAGCGAAACTTTCAAAAGAAGGATGCGTCTATATAGCGCTTTAATATGAGTAAACTTATACAGCCTCCGAAAGGGACGAGGGATTTTCTACCGGAAGAAATGGTTTTAAGAAGAAAGGTTATGGAAACCTTACGGGAATGTTTTGCCCTTTATGGATTTATCGAAATAGATTCCCCCGTTTTTGAATATTTTGAGCTTCTTTCGAGGAAATGCGGAAGCGAAATCGAAAAAGAAATATACGTTTTCGAGGATAAGGCAAAACGAAAACTTGGTTTGAGGTTTGAATTTACGTCCCCCTTAGGACGTTATTACGCCACTAACGCCGAAAAACTTACTAAACCGTTTAAGAGATACATAATAGGCAAAGTTTACAGATACGAAAATACGCAGGCGGGAAGATACAGGGAATTTTATCAGGCGGATGCGGATATAATCGGTTCTTATTCTATGAATGCAGAGAACGAACTGCTCGACCTTGCGGTTTTTACCCTTGAAAAATTAGGTATGGGAAACTATGAGATAGTTATCAACAACAGGAAAATACTCGACGGT
This sequence comes from bacterium, assembly GCA_021812245.1. Taxonomy (GTDB): domain Bacteria; phylum SZUA-79; class SZUA-79; order Acidulodesulfobacterales; family Acidulodesulfobacteraceae; genus Acidulodesulfobacterium_A. The sequence continues at coordinate 27,294 of JAKAOK010000006.1, forward strand.
ATAATTAACGCCGCGGGCATAGACGAAAGCAAAAAAGACGCCGCGCTAAGGGCGCTCGATAAAACGGCAAAAATCGGAGAAGCAGGGGTAATTAAAGAATTTAAAGAAAACGGTATCGGCGAAGAAAATTACCGTTCGTTTATGCGGCTCATAGATTTAGACGCGGGACTGGAAGATTCAAAAAAACTGGCGGCATTAAAAGAACGCATTAGCGTAGATTTAAAAGACGAATCTATTAAAAATAAGACGAACGAAGGCATAGAAGAGCTTTCGTCCGTGATAGAAGACCTGCGAAACGCTAAAGTCGGCAAAGACTCCGGCTTTAGCGTTATAAAATTCGACCCGCTTTTAGTCAGGGGGCTGGGTTATTATACCGGACCTATTTTCGAAATAAAATCAAAAGACGTCGCCATAGGCAGTTTTGCCGCAGGCGGAAGATACGATAATTTGGTCGAACTTTACGGCGTCCGCCCCGAAGGCGCCTGCGGAATATCGTTCGGCGTCGAAAGAATAATAGATATTATTACCGAAAGGGATAAAGATATATTGAAATCTCTTTCTTCCCCGATAAAACTTTATATAGTTTATCTAAGCGAAAACGAAAGGGCATTCGCCTTAAAAACCGCAAACTTTTTCCGCATAAAAGGAATTAATACCGAATTATCCGTTTCGGAAGTACCCAATATTGGAAAAGAGATAAAATATGCGGACAGAAAAGGTATAGAATATTTTGCAGTAATAGGCGAAAAAGAAGCCTTGGAACAAAAGCTCACCTTAAAAAACCTTAAAACGAGAAAAGAAATATCTGTTTCCGCCGAAGAAGCCGCCGAATTAATCGAATGCAATTAAAAAAATTTCAATGTTTAAATTTTTTAAAAAAAAACGTGATAAAACGGTTATAAAATCGGAAATCATAGTAAGCAATTTTAATATTACGGTTTTTAAAAAAGATATCAAGAATCTTCATTTAAAAGTTCTTCCGCCGGACGGAAAGGTGAGGGTTTCAGCCCCCAAGAGAATGGACGACCGGTCTGTCCGGTTTTTCATAACATCAAAACTGCCGTGGATAGAAAAACACGTTAATAGATTTAAGGAGCAGCCGAGAGAAACTCCAAGGGAATACGTTGCGGGAGAAAGCCATTATTTTAAAGGCCAAAGATATTTGCTCAATGTTATCGAATACGGCGGGAAGCCCTATATAGCGATAAATAATAAAAAATATATCGATCTTTACGTAAAAAGAGATGCGGATTTAGAGAAAAAGAAAAAAGTTTTTTTACTCTGGCAGAGGGAGGAATTGACAAAAGAACTTTCCGGTATCTTTATTAAGTGGCAGGAAATTATGGGAGTTTCTGCAAAAGAGTGGAGAATAAAGCAGATGAAGACAAAGTGGGGCACCTGCAACACTTCCGCAAAAAGGATATGGATAAATCTGGAACTCGTTAAAAAACCGGTTTATTGCATAGAATACATAGTCGTTCACGAATTAGCTCATCTTATCGAGAAAAATCATAGTAAAAGATTTACGGCGGTTATGGATAAATTTATTCCGCAGTGGAGAAGTTATAAAAAAGAATTAAACGGCTCCTTTTTGAATATTGCATAATCCGGATAATACACAAAACTGCATTGGCAATTTCAGACAACATATGTTTCATATTGTCTGGGTGCCCCTATATCCGATTGACTTTTTTAAAATAATGGTTTAAAATTAGTCATCGACCGCTGTTTGTAAAATTTAACCGCCGTCTATTTTTGCTCAACTTGTTCAAGTTCAACGATACAAACTGCTTCCGCTAATATATTTTGTCTTAACTTTTAAATAAAAAACATCGCTATAAGTCTATAAATTTTATGAAACAATTTAAAAAGGTATTGATAGCCAACAGAGGCGAGATTGCTTCAAGAGTTATCAGAGCTTGCAAAGAGCTTGGTATTAAAACGGTCGCTATTTATTCCGAAGCCGACAGTCAAGCTCTTCACGTAAAAAAAGCCGACGAAGCGTATCTTGTGGGACCCGGACCGATATCCGGCTATCTCAATATCAACAGAATAGTAGATCTGGCTATAAACACCGGAGCCGACGCTATACATCCCGGCTACGGTTTTTTGTCAGAAAATCCAAAATTCCCTGAAGTTTGCGAAAAAAGAGGAGTAATATTCATAGGACCGTCTTCTCAAACTATAGCTATGATGGGGGATAAGATAGAATCCAAAAGACTGATGAAGTCGGTTGGAGTTCCAGTGGTCGAAGGATCCGAAGGCGGGGTCGAATCGGAAGAAGAAGCTGTCGCCATTGCAAATAAAATAGGATATCCCGTTATGATAAAGGCTTCGGCCGGGGGCGGCGGAAAAGGCATAAGAATTTGTTTTAACGACGGAGAGTTGATTAAAAATTTTCCCTTATCACGTTCCGAAGCCGAAAAATCTTTCGGAAACCCCGAAGTTTTTATAGAAAAGTACATAGAAAAGCCCCATCATATCGAATTTCAAATACTTGCGGATAATTACGGAAATATCATACACCTCGGCGAAAGAGACTGCTCTATTCAGAGAAGGCATCAAAAACTTATAGAAATCGCCCCCTCGCTTATTTTAAACGAAGAAATGCGCAAAAAAATGGGAGAATCGTCTGTGAAAGCCGCACGCGCCTGCAATTACCGCAATGCAGGAACGATAGAGTATATCGTCGATAAAAACGGTAATTATTATTTTATGGAAATGAATACCCGAATACAGGTGGAGCACAGCGTTACCGAAATAGTTACCGGCGTCGATATAGTCGGCGAGCAAATTCAGATAGCAATGGGCAAGGAACTCGACATTAAGCAGGAAGACGTTTCTATGAGGGGATATGCCATAGAGTGCCGAATAAATGCCGAAAATCCTAGAAAAGATTTTATTCCCAGCACCGGAAAGATAACGGCTTATTATTCTCCCGGAGGAATAGGCGTAAGAATAGACGGCGCAGTTTATAAAGATTATATAATCCAGCCGTTTTACGATTCAATGATTGCAAAGTTGACGGTAAGCGGCAGAACATGGGAAGAAACTGTCAGAAGGGCGCAGAGGGCGCTGGACGAGTACGTGGTAAAAGGCATTAAGACGACCATACCGTTTCAGCTGAAAATAGTTCAGGACGAAGATTTTTTAAAGGGAAATTTCGATACGCATTTTATCGACGAAAGGCTTTATTTAAGGGATTATAAATTACAGAAAGACCCTTTCGACCGAATACTTGCGATATCGGCGGCTATATCGGCTTATTACGGAATTTAGTATAATAAGTATAATATAAAGGGTAAGGTATAAATACATGGAAGAAAAAAGCTACATAAGAAAAATAGGTATTACCGAGACGGTTTTAAGAGATGCGCATCAATCTCTTTTAGCTACGAGAATGATTACCCCCGATATACTCGGCATAGCTAATGTTCTTGATAATATAGGATTCTGGTCTTTAGAAGTCTGGGGCGGGGCGACGTTCGATTCATGTCTTAGGTTTTTAAAAGAAGACCCGTGGGAAAGGCTTAAAAGGATTAGGAAAGCATATAAAAATTCAAGGCTTCAGATGCTTTTAAGAGGGCAGAACTTAGTCGGGTACAGACATTATGCCGACGACGTAGTCGAAAAGTTTGTTTCGTTAAGCGCCGATAACGGTATAGACGTATTCAGAATATTCGATTCCCTGAACGATTTCAGAAACATAAAAAAAGCCGTAGAAACGGCAAAAAAGAAGAAAAAAACGGTTGAAGCCACTATATGCTATACGACGAGTCCCGTCCATACGAACGAGCTTTTTACCCAAATGGCAGTAGAGCTTGAGAATATGGGGGCGGATACTATATGCATAAAAGATATGGCGGGGCTCCTTTCCCCCACTAATGCATATAATCTCGTATCTATGATTAGAAAAAAAACAAGCCTTCCTATTCATTTACATTCACATTCTACCAGCGGTTTTGCTTCCATGTCTTTATTGAAAGCGGTCGAAGCGGGAGCCGATATTATTGACACGGCTATCTCTTCGATGTCTTGCGGGACATCGCATCCTCCCACCGAGTCGATGGTTTTTACGTTATCGGAGATGGGTTACGATATCGACCTCGACCTCGAAAAACTTAAAGAGGTCGCGGATTATTTCAGAAATGTTAGGAAAAGATACGGCTCTTTGGAAAGCGAATATACGAACATAAACGCAGACATTATAGTTACTCAGGTTCCGGGCGGAATGATGTCCAATCTCGCGAACCAGCTTAAAGAGCAGAACGCTCTCGACAAAATGGAAGAGGTGCTTTATGAAGTACCTCAGGTAAGGGAAGATTTCGGCTTCCCCCCCTTGGTAACCCCGACTTCTCAGATTGTAGGAACGCAGGCCGCTCTTAACGTAATAACCGGCGAAAAATATAAAGTGGTAACAAGCGAAACAAAAAATTACCTTAAAGGTTATTACGGCAAGCCGCCCGCCGAAATTAATTCCGAGATACAGAAACGGGTGCTTGGGAACGAAGAAATCGTTACCGTCAGGCCTGCCGATTTAATAGATGCCGAACTATCTAAAAAATATAAAGATATTAAAGAATTCGATATAAACGACGAGGACCTGCTTTCGTATGTTTTATTTCCCAATATTGCTTTAGAATTTTTTAAAGACAGAAAAGCCGGCAATCTGCCGGATTATTCAAAACCTACCGATAAAGAATCGGTTATAAGTCCGGTGCAGGAACAGAGCACCTTACAAGAATCGACTTCTGCCGCTTTGGAAAAGGACGGCGGACTTGCTCCGAGCGAGTTTATCGTTACGGTTCACGGCGAAAGCTATAAGATAAAAATTGCAGGCGTAGGACATAAGTCGGATCAAAAAAGACCTTTTTTCTTGAATATAGACGGCGCATTGGAAGAAGTGGTCATAGAATCGCTTACCGAAATTGTCCCGAGCGCCGGCGGAGAAATAGTAGGCGAAAGTATAGCAAGGTCAAAAAGACCTTCTCCGAAAAGGGACGGTGATGTTTATGCCCCTATGCCCGGAAGGATTACAAAAGTTATAGTTAAAGAAGGCAGTCCGGTAAAAGCGGGCGATACCGTTTTAATAGTCGAAGCGATGAAAATGGAAAACGAGATACATACCCCTATCGACGGCGTAGTTAAAGAAATTTACATAAAAGAAGGGGACAGCGTAAATCCCGACGAAACATTAATTTACGTCGAGGCTTGTAATGCTTAATATTGTGGTATAATTAAGTAAGAAGGTGAGTAAATTGATTAGAAAACCTGCCGCAATAGGTTATTTTTATCCGGAAGGAATAGATAATATAAAGAATTTAATCGATTCATTTAAAGGGGACAGATTTAAATCTGTCCCCGAAGAAAAAATAAATGCTTTCGGTATTATATCGCCGCATGCCGGTTATGTATATTCCGGAAAGACCGCATATGCCGGATTTTCTAGCATTGATATAAAAAATAATATTATTATCATAGGTCCGAACCACACCGGTATGGGAGCCGGCTATTCCGTGATGAATAACGGTAAATACGACTTTAAAGATTTTTCCGTTCCTATCAACGCCGAGCTTGCCGACGCTATAATAGAAGATGCCGGCAGTCCGTTTATTTCCGATGAACTTGCGCATTTAAAAGAACATTCCGTCGAAGTACAGATACCCCTTCTCTATAGTTTTAAAAAAGATTTTAAGATTGTTCCCATAGTGGTTTCTTTTATAAGGTATAACGATGTATTAAATGCTTCTAAGGCGATATTTAATGCTTTAAGGAAATTGAATCTGCTTGACGACGTTTTAATAGTAGCAAGTTCCGATATGACCCATTATGAACCGGCGGAATCCGCCAGATTAAAAGACGATATTGCCATTAAAGAGATTCTGAATTTGAATCCGCGAGGCCTATACGAAAAAGTCGGAGAAAACGATATTACGATGTGCGGCTTTATTCCGGCGTCTATAATGCTTAATGTTGCTAAAATGGCTGGCCGCACAAAATCGAAATTGATAGGCTATACAAATTCGGGAGAGGCATCCGGCGATTATTCGAGCGTGGTCGGATATTCCTCCATCGTTATATATTAAAAAATAATGGATAATATAAAAACAAGATTTGCTCCGAGTCCTACCGGTTTTCTGCATATAGGAGGAGCAAGAACGGCTCTTTTTAGCTATGTTTACGCCAAACATAACGGCGGAAAATTTGCATTAAGGATTGAAGATACCGACTTTGAACGCTCAGAAAAAAGATTCGAAGAAGATATAATGGAAAGCCTGAAATGGCTTTCCATTATTCCGGACGAAGAAGTAATATTCCAATCCGACCGCCTTGAAATTTACAGGTCTTATATAGATAAGCTCCTAAAAGAAGATAAAGCCTACTACTGTTTTTGTTCTAAAGAACTTCTGGAAGAAGACAGGAATAAGCTTATCGCCGAAAATAGAAAGCCTATGTATGTCGGGAGATGCCGTGAGTTAAAGCCCGGCGAAGCCCTTTTAAAAACCCCCCATGTAATCAGATTCAGGGTTAATAGAACTTCCGGCGCCGCTACAGGATTTAAAGATTTAATAAGAAACCAGCATATAAGCGTCAATAACGATGAAATAGACGATTTCGTGCTCGTCCGCGAGGACGGCATCCCGACCTATAATTTTGCCGTAGTCATAGATGACGCCCTCACCGGAATAACGCACATCATAAGAGGAGACGACCATGTCAGCAATACCCCGAAACAGATAATGCTGTATAACGCGTTAGGCTTTGATGCGCCGGAGTTTGCCCATGTTTCTATGATACTCGGTTCGGATGGAAAAAGGTTATCTAAAAGACACGGGGCGACGTCTGTCAACCAGTACAAAAAGGACGGATTTTTGCCTGAAGCTCTTGTTAACTATTTAATAAGGCTCGGCTGGTCGCATGGAAACGACGAGATATTTTCCATGGACGAGATAATAAAATATTTCGATTTAAAAAATATAAGCAAGTCTGCCGCTATATTCAATACCGAAAAATTGCTTTGGCTGAACTCCCATTATATAAAATCGAAAGACCCGTTTGTTTTAATTAATTTAATAAACGATATAAAAGATGATTTTCAAACCCCTCTAAACATCGATATAAAAACCGCCGCTCTTGCGGATTCTCTTAAATCCCGAGCGAAAACGCTTGTCGAATTGAAGCAAAAGCTGGATTTTTTTGTGAATGAAGATATAGATTACAAAGACGAAATTTTGAGCGAATTTAATTTTGGCGAAAGCGACCTCAAATTTTTAAAATCGTTCAGGGAATTCATCGCCGGATTAAACGATGAAATTTTTAATTGCGGTAATATAGATTTGACCGATAAAACAGGTAAGGAAAATTCCTTAGAAATATTAAAAAATTCTATAGAATCTATAAAAAACAAATTTAACGATTTTTTGTCTAAAAACAACTGTACTATGAAAGAAAAAGCCATGACAATAAGATTAGCTTTTACAGGAGAAAAAGTAAGTCCGCCCATATACGAGATTATATTTGCGCTGGGAAAAGAAAGATGCATTAAAAGAATCGATAAATTTTACGATTATATTATAAATATAAAACGTTAATTATCCCAAATACCGATTTAGAAATTTTTATATATGAATTACCTGAATTACTCAATAATGTCATTGCGAGCGCTCGCAATGACGAAATATTGGAATTTATTAAATATTTTCTAAATCTGGATTTGGGATAATTATGCCGTTAAAAATATGCGGAATAGATGAAGCGGGCAGAGGCTGTCTTGCAGGTCCGGTGGTATCGGCGGCTATAATAATAGACAAAAGCAAAATTCCTTCAGGCATTAGGGATTCCAAACAGTTAACGGAGGCAAAGAGAAACGAGTATTATAAGATGCTTATATCCGATGCCGCTTCTTATTCTATCGGCACCGCATCTCATACGGAAATCGACGAAATCAATATTTTAAAAGCGGCTATGCTATCTATGCAAAGGGCGTTCGACGGCTTATCCTTAAAACCGGACGTAGTAATTATAGACGGTCCGTTCGCCCCTGAGGGTTTAACCGATATTGCCGGATTGAAAGTTATTCCGGTTATTAAGGGAGACGACAGAGTTAAGTTGGTCGCCTGCGCTTCCGTAATAGCTAAAGTTTTTAGAGACGGGTTGATGGTTTTGCTGGACGAAAAATATCCGCATTACGGTTTTAAGCGGCACAAGGGCTATGCAACGGCGGAACACAAAAATAACCTCATAAAATATGGATCTAGCGAGGTTCACAGAAAAACCTTTAAGTTTTAACGATAAATAATATACAATAAAAATTGATATGAATAATAAAATAACGGGCGGCAAATCATTGAACAAGACCAAAGGAGACAAAGGGGAAACAATAGCCGCAGAATTTTTACAAAAAATAGGATATAAAATTATAAAAACAAAATTTAGGAAGGGGCGCAATGAAATAGATATTATTGCGAAAAGCGAAAGCGGAGTTTTAAATTTTATAGAAGTCAAAACAAGGTTCGAAAGCAAGTTTGGAAAGCCTTATGAAGCGGTGGATAAAAATAAGTTAAAAAAAATAATAGAAGTATCAAATTTTTTTTTAATGAATTCCAATATAGACAGAGAAAAAAGTTTTATAAATTACGGAATTGTTTCGATTGAATATATAGAGCGCAGTTCGATCAAATTAATTTTTTTTGAAAATATTCTTGATTAAAATAAATAAACCAATATGAAAAAAAATAATTCGATAAAAATATGTCTTGCCCAGACAAATCCAAAGGTCGGGGATTTAAAGAAAAATATCGAAAACCACATTGAAATTATTTCCGGGGCAAAGAATAAAGGGGCGAACCTTGTAGTTTTCCCCGAGCTTTCTTTGACGGGATATTTTTTAAAAGATAGCGTTTACGATTTAGGGATAAATATCAATACCGATGAAGCAGCAATTTTAGAGCCTATTTATAAAGCGGCTAAAGATTTGGATATTTCGGTTATTGCAGGTTTTGTCGAAAAAGATGCGGATTTTAATTTCTATAACTCTTCCTGCTGTATCTCTAAAGGCAAGCTGATTAACGTGCATAGAAAAGTTTATTTGCCGACATACGGAATGTTTGAAGAATTGAGATATTTTAAGCCGGGGGATGGATTCGGCGTTTTTGATATGGACGGGGTTAAAGTTTCCGTTTTAACCTGTGAAGACGCTTGGCATCTTTCTTCATCGTATATTGCCGTAAATAAAGGGGCGCATATAATTATAGTTAATTCGGCATCTCCGGCAAGAGGTATTACCGCCGGACTTAATAAATTTAATTCTATGAATATGTGGGAGGAACTGCTTTCCGTTATAGCTTTTTATTACAAAAGTTACGTCCTATACGTTAATAGGGTGGGTTTTGAAGACGGAATAGGATTTTCGGGCGGTTCGTGTATATTTAACCCTTTGGGAGAGATGGAAAAAAAGCTGGATTATTTAGAAGAAGGGGTAGTTTCAGCTGATATAAATTTAGACCTTCTGAATAACGAAAGATTTAAAACGCCGCTTATAAGAGACGAGAATTTAAATCTGACGCTGAAAGAGATAGAAGGTATCATAAATAAGGGAACAATAAAATGAAAAAAGAACTTCCTAAAATAGACGAATATAATTTCCCCCTCATTTATAAACACCTTGCTAATTTTATTAAGATAGAAGTTTCAAAAGCACGGGTAAATAGCGTAGTTTTGGGATTGTCTGGAGGTATAGATTCCGCCGTAGCGTGCTATTTAGCCTCAAATGCCCTTGGGAAAGAAAACGTAGCTGCGTTGATTATGCCTTATGAAAGCAGTTCCGGCGCCGGCATGGACGATGCCTTAAAAGTCGTCAAGACGCTCGGTATTTCTCACTATGTTATAGATATAACGAAACAGATAAACGAATATTTTACGAAAGAAAGAGCCATTGCGGCTCCGGACGATATCAGGGTTAGAAAAGGCAATAAAATGGCAAGAGAAAGAATGTCTATCTTATACGATTATTCATATAAATTAAATTCTTTAGTTTTGGGAACAAGCAATAAATCAGAACTTCTTTTAGGTTACGGAACGCTTTACGGAGATATGGCATCCGCGTTAAATCCTATAGGCGATATTTATAAAACGCAGATATATAACCTTGCGGAGCATCTCGATATTCCAAAAAGTATAATAACCAAGGCTCCTTCGGCTGATTTATGGGAAGGGCAGTCTGATGAAGGCGAACTAGGTTTTACTTATGAAACTGCAGACGGTATAATGTATCTTTTAATAGATAAAATGTACAAACCGGAGGTCGTAGTTTCTTTAGGGTATGACGAGAATCTTGTTAATAAAATATACGACAAAATAAAAAAATCCCAGTATAAACGACGAATGCCTTTAATAGCCAAGGTTTCGGAGCGGACGATAAATATAGACTTCAGATATTTAAGGGACTGGGCGTAATCATATGGGCGCATTATACGTTGTTGCCACCCCGATAGGAAATCTCGAAGATATTACGATAAGAGCGTTAAAGATAATGAGGCATGCGGATTTTATAGCATGCGAAGACACTAGAAAAACAAGAATATTGACTTCACGTTACCATATAAAAACACGCTTAATTCCGTATCACGAATATAATAGAAAATCCGCGGCGGACGGTATCGTCGCAAGCATATTAAAGGATAAAAACGTTGCGCTCGTCAGCGAAGCGGGAACGCCCTTGATATCCGACCCGGGTTCGTATTTAGTAAGGTTATGCGTGGAAAAAGGCATAAAGGTAGTTCCGATCCCCGGACCTTCAAGCGTATTGGCCGCACTTTCGGCATCCGGTCTCGATACGTCGGAGTTTACGTTTATAGGGTTTTTACCCAAAAAAGAGGGTAAGAGAAAAAAACTTCTTGCCAAACTTAAGGAAGAAAAAAGAGTTTTTATATTATTTGAGCCGGGAAGAAGCGTAGAAAAATTGCTTGCCGATATAAACGAGATTTTCGGAAACATAAAAATTTGTTATGCGAAAGAATTGACTAAAATATATGAATTTATAGAAACTAAAGATTTAAAAGCGGTACTGGAAGAAATTAAAGGCAGACCGGAACTTATCAAAGGCGAAATTACCCTCGTTATAGACCCCGTTTCTCCGCAGTCTAACTTAGAGATTGGTTAGCTGCGCTGGAGTTAGCTGCGCTGGACTCCGTCCGTCCGCTGCGCTCGCAATGACGCTATTTTAAAATTTTAAAATCTTTAAAATTAGACGGACTATCCTGTTCGTAAAGTTTGACTTCTTTTACTCTGGAAGAAGGAGGACCGACGTGAACCGAAGCGATAATTTCCTTTATTTGTTCTTCCCCGCCTTCGAAAAATGCTTCTACGTGACCGTCATGGGTGTTCATGACGTATCCTTTGACGCCTATCCTTTCGGCTTCAAGTTTTGTAAAATTACGGAAATTAACGCCTTGAACTATTCCCTTAATTATAACTCTGTAAGATTTTAACGTCATTATTAAAATTAAAACTTAATTACTATTTCTTGTGGTGCGCCGCCGTGTGCTTATGGTGCTCGGCATGGGTATGCGCGCTATGAGCCTGCTTATTGACTTTTTCTTCCAGCGTTTTTATTTTATCTTCCAATTCTTTAATTTCCGAACCGCGTGCTATATCGGCTTTACTGAGCGCTTTTTTTACGGATTCGTCGATTAAAGACAACATCTTCTCTTTATTAGACTCGTATATGCCTTTCATTTTTTTAGAAAAATCCGCGGCTTCTTTTTTTCCAAAATCCTGAGTTACGATGAATTCATCGAGAATTTTTTGAAATCTATCCTCAGTTGCGGTAAGAACGGTGCCGATAAATTCGGTAAACTTATCGAGCGGCGTTTTTGAATTCTCCATACGAACCTCCTTTATTTAATATTAATTAACTTATGCATAATATAAGTATATCATTAATATTTATAATTATATTTTATATTTACTGCTGGCGTGCCATATCGAGCCTTTCTATTTTGGCTTCTTTGCCTTTTTTCTTTCTTAAATAATACAGCTTTGCCCTTCTGACTTTTCCTTGATATAGCAGTTCTATTTTATCGATTAAAGGAGAATTTACTAAAAAAGTTTTTTCTACCCCTACGCCGTAAGAATTTTTTCTGACGGTAAATGCCGACCGAAGACCGCTCCCTTTTCTTGCGATAACGACCCCTTCGTAAATCTGGATCCTTTCCTTATCGCCTTCTTTTATCTTTTGATGCACTTTAACCGTATCTCCCGATTTAAATATGGGCGTATCGGTTTTCAAAGATGAATTTTCGATTTTTTCGATGATATTCATTGAAATCTCCTTTATTTTTTAGTTATGATTTATATATTAAGATTCAGTTTCTCCGCTATTTTCGTTAAAAGGACGGCTCCTGTTTTCCGCCGTCTTTTTTAACGCTTTTTCCGTTCTCCATTCGTTTATCAGCTTATGGTTGCCGCCGAGCAGGACATCCGGAACAGACTTGCCTTTCAAGACTTTTGGTTTAGTATATTGCGGATATTCCAGTATTTTGCCGAAATCGCCGGAAAGACTTTCTTCTTTAAGAGAATCGGGGTTTCCGAGAAATCCCTTAAAATATCTGCTGACGGTTTCCATAAAGACGACGGCGGCTATTTCTCCGCCGGATAATATATAATTTCCTATCGATACTTCAATTCCGCCGGTAATATCCGTCACTCTGGCGTCTATTCCTTCGTATCTTCCACAAATTATTATTATATGGTTATAGCCGGACATATCTTCGGCTATTCTTGAATCAAGTAATTTTCCGGATGCGGACATTATTACCGTAATATATTTTTTATTTTTGTATGTATAATTAGTTAAAGAATGTTCGTAGGCTTTAAGGACAGGTTCAGCCATTAAAAGCTGGCCGGCTCCGCCGCCGTAAATCTTATCGTCCACCCTTTTATGCTTATCATTAGAAAAATCTCTTGGATTAATTATATTTATTTCTACGAGACCAGTTTTTAAGGCTCTTCCGATGAGTCCCGTTTTAAGGAAAGACTCGAAATATTCAGGCATTATCGAAATGACGTCTATAATTTTTTTATTTTCGTCGATCTTATGAATCATATTTTATAATTTTCTTCGTTTTTTAACGCTATTTTTGAATTTTTAATATCTATAAATGAAATGTTGTCTTCGGTCATGGGAATTAAATAAGTTGCTTCGTTTGATTTTATTTCGATTATATCCGCTTCCCCCGGATAAATTTGCGAAACCGTTCCTATTCCTTGATTGTTTTTGTTATAACAGCTTAAGCCTATTAAATCCGAAATTAAATATTCGCCCCGTTCTAAATTTATATCGGTTTTTTTAATATATACGGGGACCTTTTTAAAATTTTCGGCCGATTCTATAGAGTTAACGCCGCAAAGCTTTATCAGATACCCCTTGTTTACCCGCCTTATTTTTTCGATTTCCAGCCGTCCAAGTTCGCAATTCTCATCAACAAATAGCGGAATATCCGAATTCAATGCATCCGACAGGGGATTATACGTTGTAAATAAAAGTTCTCCGCAAATACCATGGGGTTTTATAAATTCCCCTATGCAGATACAGTCGTTCATTTACCCTGTTTTTTAACCAAAGACATAACCGTATCGCTCGGTTTAGCGCCTAAGCTTATCCATTTGTCGAACTTGTCTTTATCGATAGTGAATTGAGCCGTATTCGCGCAGGGATTATAAGTCCCCAATATCTCGATGAATTTTTTCTGCACGGCTTTCTCGCCGGAAGCCGCTACGATTCTGTAAAAAGGTTTTTTGTGAGAACCGATTCTTGTAAGTCTGATTTTTACCGCCACTTGAGATCTCCTTTGTTAAACATATTTTTAATATTATTTATATTCTTTAAAGAACCTAATTTGTTTTTTTTGAACGATTTCATAATTTTTTTAACTTCTTCGAATTTGTTTATAAAGATATTCACGTCGTTAACGGTCGTGCCGCTTCCAAGAGATATTCTTTTGCGCCTTCCGCCGTTAAGAATATCCGGATTAATCCTTTCTTTTTCGGTCATAGAGTTGATTATGGCTTTAATTTTGACAATTTCTTTTTCCGCCGCTTCGGAATTGAATTTATCTTTAATTTTCGAAAATCCCGGAATCATACCGGCTATCTGGGCAATGCCGCCTATTTTAGACATCATTTTAAGCTGTTCCGCAAAATCTTTTACGGTAAAATCCTTTTTATTAAGCGAGTCTTCGATAGATTTTGCCGATTTTTCGTCGATGGAATCCTGAGCTTTCTCTATCAGGCTTAATATGTCGCCCATTCCCAGTATTCTGTCCGCTATTCTGTCGCCGTAAAAGACTTCGAAATCGCTCAATTTTTCGCCGACGCCGATAAATTTTATCGGTTTTTTAACGGTTTTTTTAATGGAAAGAGCCGCTCCGCCTCTTGCGTCGCCGTCAACTTTCGTCAAAACGACGCCGGATATATCGAGGGATTCATTGAACGTCTTGGCGACCGTCACGGCGCTCTGTCCGAGCATGGAATCGGCGACGAATAATATTTCGTTGGGATTAAATTTATTTTTAAGAAGTTTAAGTTCGTTCATTAACGGCTCGTCTATTTCGAGCCTCCCGGCGGTATCCACGATTATAGTATCGTATGCCTGTTTTTCGGCAATGTCGATAGCGTTTTTTAATATCTCATCGGGTTTTTGCAAAACCTTTCCGTTTTCTTCAGGGGTTTCGTAAACGGGTATATTGATGCTTGAGCCGATTTTCTTTAGCTGTAGTATCGCCGCAGGCCTGTAAACGTCCGCCGGAACAAGATAAACTCTGCGCTTCATCCTGTGCAGATAAAGAGCAAGTTTGCCTGCCGTAGTGGTTTTGCCTGAGCCCTGAAGCCCTATAAGCATAATAATAACGGGCGGTTTCGCTTTAATATTTAAAGGTTCGTTGTTTCCTAATAGTTCGACAAGTTCGTCTCTTATTATTTTTATAATTTGCTGGGCGGGGGTGAGGCTGTCCGCGACTTTTTCGCCTATAGCCTTATTTTTTACGGATTCTATAAATTCTTTTACTATAAGGTAATTTACGTCGGCTTCAAGCAAAGACAGTCTTACTTCTTTAAGGCTGTCTTCGATATTTTTTTCCGACAGCTTTCCGTAACCCCTAAGATTTTTAAAAACCCTTTCGAGTTTTGTGCTCAGTCCGTCAAACATTTAATAAGTTTAATAATTTAGTTATTTTATAGTATGATTATATAAATTTTTTAAGAAAGATTTATATAATCGAAAACTAACATTTTATTAGTTTTTTAAAAATATGTCAATATGCAGAAAAATATTAAAATTAATCGAACCTTTTTCTGTAATTTATTGCCTCGGATAGAGTGTCTTTATCGACGTATTCCAGATCGGAACCGATTGGGATTCCGCGTGCCAGCACGGATATATTGACATTGTAAGGAGATAATATTTTTTGTATGTATATAGAAGTTGCTTCCCCGTTTGAATTGGGGTTAAGAGCAAGTATTATTTCTTCGAAACCGCCGGTTTCTACTCTACCTGCGAGCTCTCTAAGCCTGAGGTCGGACGGGGTAATGCCTTCCAGCGGATTGATTAAACCATGCAGAACATGGTAATAACCGTTATAATTGCCGCTTTTTTCAAATACGTAAATTATTTCGGGATTTTCAACGATGCAAAGCTGTTTATGATTTCTGGACCGATTATTGCATATAGGACACAAGTCGTCCGAACTGAGATTAAAGCAGTTTTGGCAAAGTTTAATATTTTGCTTTGCATTTTTGATAGCATCAGCAAGGTTATAAGCTACTGATTCATTTTGGGACAGTATATAAAAAGCTAATCTTCTTGCCGATCTTTCGCCTATGCCCGGCAGTTTTTTCAGTGCAAAGACTATATCTTTGATGTAATCGGAATGATTTAAAGACATAAAGCCGCCGGCTAGAAAAGACCGGGCAGATTAAGCCCGCCGGTTATTTTAGACATTTCGCCAGTAACCATATCTTTCGATTTATTGAGAGCTTCATTTATCGAAGCGACGATAAGGTCCTGCAGCATTTCCACGTCATCAGGGTTAACCACCGCTTTATCTATTTTAATTTCTAACAATTCCTGTTTTCCGTTTACCTTTGCCGTAACCATTCCGCCGCCGGAACCAGCTTCTACTATTTTAGAGCCTAGTTCTTCCTGCATTTTTAGCATATCCGATTGAAGTTTTTGCGCCTGTTTTAACATTCCGGCGATGTTTTTTGACATATTGTTTATCCCCCGTAATTTTTAATAATATTTTATTTGATTTAAAGTTTTTTTGCAAATTAACTTTTAATTTTTTTCAATTCTTTCTATGCCGCTTCCAAATATTTCTTTAATATCTTCTATGACGCCGCCGGTATCTTTTTTTTCTGCCGCATATGCCGCGGATTGTGAATCGTCGTCTAATCTTCCTATTATGCTTTTTAACGGTTCGTTTTCCGTTTTTTTATTGAATTCGTTTAATTTTTCGTCCGTCTTTAAAAAATGGTCGAATAATTTTTCATGCTCTAAGGAAACGCCGTTCCCATTCGTCGATTCAGACGGTTTGTCAGCCGTTAAATTTGAATTTTTCATGGGTGCCGCATTATCATTATTTTTTAAGCCGGTTTGTTCCGCAATGCCCGTGTGTCCGCCGTGCGCTTCAAGCCCGCCCGCCGTTTTCAAATTATTAAGTCCGCTTATAAGTTCCTGCACGTCTTTTTTTCGCGGTATGTTAAAAAGCCTGAAAAGAGTCAGTTCCAGCATTAACAGAGGCGATGAAATCCTTTGATATTTGATATCTGCGTTGATCATAATATCTATCATGTCTAAAAGCTCTTCGGCTGATTTTTGTTCGGCGAAAGGAATTAAAGAATTAATTTCTTCGTCGGTTAAATCGTAAATCAGGTCTTTATACTTCAGTTTTACGATTAAAATGTTTCTTATATAAAGCGCCGCCTGCTTCATAAACTGTCTTAGGTCTGCTCCTGATTCGTATATTTCCCTTGCCGCTTTTATCGAACTTTCGTAATCCTTTGCAAACAGGGCATTGATAAGATTAAATATTATAGACTTCGTCGTCAGTCCAAGCACGGGAGAGACGTCTTCTTTTATATCCTTTCCGAAATAAGAGATAGCGGTATCGAAAATAGAAAGCGAATCTCTCAATGAACCGTCAGCCAGCGATGCGATAATCATAAGATTTTCATCGGTTACCGAAACGTCTTCGGCAAGAGCTATTTCTTTTAGTTTACCGAAAATAATTTTTGTAGGTATTCTTTTAAAGTTAAATCTCTGACATCTTGAAAGGATAGTTTCGGGAACCTTATGAATCTCGGTAGTAGCAAATATAAATTTTGCATGGGCGGGCGGCTCTTCAAGCGTTTTTAAAAGTGCATTGAAGGCGCTGTTAGACAACATATGAACTTCGTCTATTATATAAATCTTAAATCTGAAACTCTGAGGAGAATATATTATGCTTTCTTTCAAATCCCTTATGGAATCGACTCCGGTGTTAGATGCGCCGTCGATTTCAATAACATCGACGGAGTTTCCGCCCTGAATCTGAACGCAGGCGGAGCAGACTCCGCAGGGGTCGGCGGTAGGACCTTTTACGCAGTTTATCGATTTTGCGAGTATTCTTGCGATGGAGGTTTTGCCTACCCCCCTTGTTCCAGTAAATATGTAAGCATGTGAGACCCTGTCGTTGATTACCGCATTTTTAAGCGTCTGGATAATCGCGTCCTGTCCGATAATTTCATCGAAAATCTTTGGTCTGTATTTTCTTGCAAGCACCTGATACATTTTATCTATTATAACATATAAGCGCCGAAATTTTGCAAGCAAAGTTGATTTTTAAATAAAAAATTGCTAAACTTTATAAACTATGCAAAAAAATACGGAAAGTTTTATCGATTTTAAGGATTTTCCCAAAAATTACGATTATCAAACCGTAGAAAAAAAAATATCGCAATATTGGGAAGATAATAAAATTTATAAATTTGAACCTTGCGATAAAATCAGGAAAGTTTATTCAGTAGATACTCCTCCGCCTTATGTTTCTTCGTCCCATCTTCATGTCGGACACGTAATGAGTTATTCTCAGGCGGAATTTATTATAAGATATAAGAGGATGAAAGGATTTAATGTTTTCTATCCTATGGGGTTCGACGACAACGGTCTTCCGACGGAACGTTATGTGGAGAAAAAATATAAAATAAACAAATCTAAGATAACGAGGGAGGAATTTATAGACTTATGCCTTAAGGAAACCAAGTCGGGCATAGAAGTTTATAAATCTCTCTGGAAGTCTGTCGGAATAAGCGCAGATTACGGATTATCCTATTCCACTATAGACGAAAGATGCAGAAAGACTTCGCAAAAATCTTTCCTTGGCCTTTATAATAAAGGACTAATAGAAAGGCGCAACGAACCTATATTATGGTGTCCTCAATGCAGAACCTCTCTTGCGCAGGCGGATGTAGTCCTTGAAGAATTCAGCGGCGTTCTGTACGATATAGAATTTAAATCTATGGACGGCAAAGGTCTTATAATATCTACGACGCGTCCCGAACTTCTCGGTGGATGCGTTGCGGTTTACGCCAACCCTGCGGATGAAAGATACGGATTTTTGAAAGGGCAGAACGTTAATGTTCCCCTATATAACAAAGAAGTTCCGGTTAAATACGACGAATCGGTGGATATGAATTACGGAACGGGACTTATGATGGTCTGCACATGGGGCGACGCCGAAGACGTTAAAAAATGGAAGGAGCATAAACTCGATACGGCGATAGTAATAGATAAAGCAGGAAGATTAAACGAGCTATCGGGAAAATTTAACGGATTAAACGTTAAGGAAGCCAAAAAAGCCGTAGTCGAGGACTTAAACGAAAAGTTTTTGATAAAAGGAGAAAAACCCCTTATACACAACGTTGGAGTGCACGACAGATGCGCGACTCCTGTAGAGTTTATTCTTGCGGAGCAGTGGTTTATAAAAATACTCGATAATAAAGACAAATTTATCGGCGCCGGCAATCAAATGACATGGCATCCCGAATTTATGAAAGCCCGTTATGATGAATGGATTAACAATCTTAAATGGGATTGGAATATTTCGAGGCAGAGATTTTACGGCGTCCCTTTCCCTGTATGGTATTGCTCCGAATGCGGCGAGGTTATTACTGCGGCGGAAACCGAACTGCCGGTCGATCCAGCAGCAAATTCACCTGCGGTCAACAAATGTCCTAAGTGCGGAGGAAAAGAATTTAAGCCCGAAACCGACGTTATGGATACATGGATGACGTCTTCTATGACGCCTCTTATAAATTCGCGTTGGGCTTACGGCGACATTGAAAGCAAGGAGCTTTTAAATACGATTTATCCTATGGGTTTGCGTCCGCAGGCTCAGGAAATTATCAGGACTTGGCTCTTTTATACCGTGGTTAAATCTATTTACCATACGGAAAACATACCGTTTAAAAATATAATGATAAGCGGATGGGGTCTTGATAAAAACGGAAAAAAAATGTCTAAAAGCCTTGGAAATTTTGTCGGTCCGGAAGATATAATAAGCAAATATTCGGCGGACGCCCTTAGGTACTGGGCATCTAAAGCAAATCTCGGGCAGGATTTGCGTTTTAACGAGGAAGACGTAGTTGCAGGCAGAAAGCTTTTAATCAAAATATGGAATGCGGCAAGGTTTTTGATTACCAATATATCTACGGAATTCGATCCTTACGAAAAAAACATATCCGACCTTAAATTGAGCCGGATAGATAAATGGGTGCTGACGGAATTTGAAAATGCCCTTAAGGTTTGCGAAAATAATATGGAATCTTATGAATATTCATTTGCATTAAGAACCGCCTCCGATTTTTTTTATAATATTTATTGCGATAATTATCTGGAAATTATAAAAAACGTATTCTGGGATGAAGGCGAAGAAAATGCCGAAAGAAAAAAAACCGTTTTAAACGTAATGTATTTTGTTTCTTTAAATATATTAAAAGTTTTCGCTCCATTTATACCTTTTATTACCGAAGAACTATATCTGTCTTTTTATAGAAATTTTGAAAAAGACAAAAGTATTCACCTGTCTATCTGGCCTGAATTCAAAAAGGAACTAATTTTCAGCGATTCGGTAAAAATTACGCGTATTTTATTAGACATTCTGGAAGCTTCCAGAAAATTACGGACCAATTTAAACCTCCATCAGAATTATAGAATAAACAAGATTTTAATTCAGACGTTAAACCCCGATTATATCGGCATTATAAATGAAATATCGGGCGACATAAGGTCTGCGGTAAGAGCGGAACGGATGGCGTTTTCCGATAAAGCAGACTTTAAAACCGCGGACGGCGACATTTTTATATCATTGGAAAAATGAAATTGACATTTTACGATTTTAATTTAATAATAGAGCATATATTTTTATAAAGGAGATTTTTAAATGGCAAATCCAAAAAAAAGACATTCTAAATGCAGAAGGGATAAAAGAAGAACTCACGACAGTCTTACGCCGGTGAATTATTCGAAGTGTCCAAATTGCGGGGAACCCGTTCTCTCGCACAGAATGTGTCTAAACTGCAAAACATATAAGGGCAGAAAAGTCGTAACCGAAAAAACTCCGGAAAACTCTTGATCCATTATATAGCCCGTCAATTTTATAAGAATGGGGAGACTATTTAATGATTAGAATAGCTCTGGACGGTTTCGGTTCCGATAAAGCTCCGGAACCGGAGATTATAGGAGCGATAGCCGCCATTGAGTCTAACAAAGATTTAGAGATAATAATAACCGGAGACGAGGCCGCATTAAAAGATGTTATCCAAAAAAATAATTATCACGGCTCAAGAATTAAAATAGTAAATGCGCCGGAACGGATAACAATGCACGATTCTCCTTCGGCTGTGGTAAGGAATAAAAAAAACTCTTCAATGCGCGTTGCCTATGAACTTGTTAAAAATAAAGAGACGGACGCTATTATCAGCGCGGGTAACAGCGGAGCATCCTTAGCTATAGCAATGTTTGTTTTTAAAAGAATTAAAGGTATCGATAGGCCTGCTATAGCGACGATTATGCCTGCAGTAGGCGGATATACCGTTTTGATAGACGCAGGCGCCAACGTCGATGTAAAACCTTATCATCTTGCGGAATTTGCAATAATGGGTTCCGAATACGCCTCTTTTATGAAAGGCATCAAGAATCCGAAGATAGGGATACTTAGCAACGGCGAGGAAGCGTCTAAGGGCAACGATCTTACCAGAGAGGCTTTCGGGATAATAAAAAATACGGATTTAAATTTTTACGGCTATGTGGAAGGCAGAGAAATATTTAACGGAAAAGTTGACGTAGTAGTCTGTGATGGATTTACGGGAAATGTTATTTTAAAGGCGTCGGAAACGCTTGCGGAAACGATGTTTAATCTACTTAGAGAAGAAATAAATAAAAGTTTTATGGCTAAATTGGGTTTCTTTATGGCAAGAAAATCATTGAAAAAATTTAAAAAACTTGTTGACCACAACGAATACGGCGGTGCGCCTCTTCTGGGAGTTAACGGCGCGGCTTTTATCGCCCACGGCGGAGCAAGTGCCAAGGCTTTAACTAGCGCCATATTAGTCGCAAAGCATTTTGTGGAAAAAGGTATAAACGTTAATATAAGCCATAAGATAGAAGCTAATGCAAAAAATATAGGCTGTTAAAGAGGATTAAAATTTGATATATTCTAAAGTTATCGGGATAGGTTCGTTCGTTCCCGAAAGAGTGCTTACCAACGATGAGTTGTGCGGCATAGTAGATACGTCGGATGAGTGGATTACTTCTCGGACTGGTATAAAAGAGCGGCGAATTGCGGAGAAAGGTTTAACTACATCGGATATAGCGGCTGAAGCGGCAAAAAAAGCGATCGAACTTTCGGGGTTAAATCCTCAGGACGTCGAATTGATATTAGCGGGAACAATTACTCCCGATATGATTTTCCCGTCAACTTCCTGCATAGTGCAGGAAAAACTGGGACTTAAAAATGCCGCAGCTTTTGATATAAGCGCCGGGTGCAGCGGTTTTATATATTCTTTATCAGTGGCGGACAGTTTTATTAAATCGGGGAAGTATAAAAATGTTTTAGTTATCGGTGCAGATTTGCTGTCAAGAATTACGGATTATACCGACAGGTCAACCTGCGTTTTATTTGGAGACGGCGGCGGAGCCGTCGTGTTGACGGCAAATACTGAAAATACGCGGGGTATTTTATCGACGCATATGCATTCCGAGGGAGGGCATGACGATATTCTTATGCTTAAAGGCGGCGGCTCGCTGATGCCGGCAAGCCTCGAAAGCGTTAATAGCCGCGAACATTATATTAAGATGAAAGGTTCGGAACTTTTCAGGTATGCGGTAAATTATCTTAAAGCGGTGGCGGAAGAGGCCATAGAATTTAATAATCTTAAAGCGGAAGATATCGATTTATTCGTTCCGCATCAGGCAAATATTAGAATTATTGAAGCGACGGCAAAAAAATTGCGCTTTCCTATGGAAAAAGTTTTTATAAACGTCGAAAAATACGGCAATACTTCAAGCGGCTCTATACCTATCGCTCTTGACGAAGCTTATAAATCCGGTCGTTTGAAAGAAGGCAGTCTTGTACTGATAGATGCTATAGGTGCAGGTTTAACGTGGGCATCTTCGATAATTAGATGGTAAAACTACATCGGTATCAGGTGAAATAATAAAATGATAAAATCTCCGATATGCGATAAACTCGGGATAAAATATCCTATATTTCAGGGCGGAATGGCGTGGGCATCTAACTATCAACTTGCCAGCGCCGTTTCTAACGCAGGAGGTTTAGGGATTATAGGCGCTGGACAGATGCCGCCCGAACTTCTCGTTCAGGAAATAAGAAAAGCAAAAGAAAATACCGATAAGCCTTTCGGAGTCAACCTCATACTTTATTTAACTTATATAGAAGAGCTTGTAGATGCGGTTATTAATGAGGGCGTTCCGGTAGTAACGACCGGCGCAGGCAATGCAGGTCCTTATATAAAGAAATTTCACAATGCGGGCATAAAAGTTATACCTGTTATTCCTTCATCCGCTCTGGCGAGGAGGGTGGAAAAAGCGGGGGCAGATGCCGTGATTGCTGAAGGAACCGAATCCGGCGGTCATATAGGAGAAATTACTACTATGGCAATAGTTCCGCAGGTTATCGAAGCCGTTAATATACCGGTCATTGCGGCAGGAGGTATTGCTGACTACAGAGGATTTGTCGCGGCTTTATGTCTCGGCGCGAGCGGCATTCAGATGGGGACGAGATTTCTTGCGACAAAGGAGTGTCATATACATCAAAATTGGAAAGATATGGTGGTAAAGGCATCGGATAGGGATACCGTAGTTACGGGAAGACCGACAGGACATCCGGTAAGGGTTTTAAAAAATAGGCTTGCCAAAATGTTTCTCGAACTGGAAGAAAAATGCGCCCCTATTTCGGAATACGAAAAACTCGGAATAGGAAAATTAAAAGCCGCTTCTGTTGACGGAGACGTCGAAATGGGTTCTTTAATGAGCGGGCAGATTGCGGGACTAATAAAAGAAGAAAAAACCGTAAAAGAAGTCATAGAGGAAATCGTTTCGCAGACGGAAGACTTTATTAAAAATATGGCTAAATTTATAAAATAATATAAAAAGATAATAAATGGAAAAATCGCCCAACTCGAATATCGCGTTTGTTTTTCCCGGGCAGGGGTCTCAGCATACCGGCATGGGGAAAGATATTTTTGAAAATTTCGGTGAAGCACGTCTTATTTTAGAAGAATCTTCGGATACCTTAGGGTTAGATATGAAGAGCCTGATTTTGGGAGACGACGAAGCGGCGCTTAATCTGACGGAAAATACTCAACCGGCTCTTTTAACCGTAAGCATAGCTATTCTCAGAGTTTTAGAAAAGGAAACGGGCTTAAAACCGGTTTGCGTTTCGGGGCATAGTCTAGGCGAATACGGCGCCAACGTTTCCGCAGGTTCCGTAGATTTTTCAAATGCTCTTTTAATTACAAAAAAAAGAGGATTTTTTATGCAGACCGCTTGTCCGGTGGGGTTCGGCAAAATGGCCGCGGTTATCGGGCTTGACGAAAATATAATAAAAACTGCGATAGACGAGGTGAATCATTTAAATAATAAAGCGGGAGTTTTTATAGCAAATATTAATTCTGCAATTCAAACCGTAATATCCGGTATTTCGTCATTCGTCGATGAAACATGTTCGCTACTTAAAGAGCGCGGAGCTAAAAAAATAGTTATTCTGTCAGTCAGCGCCCCGTTTCATACGCCTTTCATGGAGGGCGCAAAGGAAAACCTTTCTTCGTTTATAGACAAGGGCTGGTTCAGAGATGCCGAATGCGATATATTTTCCAATGCTACGTCGCGGAATTATTCTAAAAAAGAGGATGCGGTCAGGCTTCTTCTAGAGCAGATAGTTTCTCCCGTTATGTGGAAAGATATTATCGTTAATATGGAAAAAATATCCGGAGTTTCGAAATTTATTGAGATAGGACCTTCCAATGTTTTAAGCGGATTAATTAAAAGAATAGATAAAAATGCGGACGTTCTGTCCGTAAATTCCGTTCCGGCCGTTAAAGAATTAGAAAGTTTAAGGGTTTAATAAAAAAGGGGAGGGGTGGTTTATGTCTATTTGCATTGAACTTACGGGTAAAACGGCTGTAGTTACAGGCGGCTCTTCGGGTATAGGGCTTTCTATATCTAAAGTTTTGCTTAATGCAGGGGCAAGGGTCATAATAATCGACATAGACGAAAAAAGATTTTTAGGCGTAAAAGACGAAATCGAAAAAATTTCGCCGGAGTTTGATTTTTATGAAGCCGATATTAAAAATTCGGAAAAGATATCCGAAACGATTCAAAAGATTATATCTAAAGAATCTAAAATAGATATTCTAGTTAACAATGCCGGTATAGTTAAAGACGGTCTTTTAATAAGGATGAGCGACGAAGACTGGTTAGACGTTATAAACGTCAACTTAAACGGTATGTTTTATATTACGAAAAACGTCTTAAAGCACATGGTTAAAGCAAAGTCGGGTAAAATAATAAGCATAGCTTCCGTAATAGGCGAGATAGGCAATACCGGACAGGCAAATTATGCCGCATCGAAAGCCGGTATAATTGCCCTTACGAAATCCATAGCTAAAGAATATGCGGCAAGGGGTATTCTTGCAAATGCTATTGCGCCCGGGTTTATTAAAACGGTTATGACGGATAAACTGCCTGAAGATATTAAAGATACTATTAAAAAAGGGATTCCGCTAAATAAAATAGGCGAACCTTACGACATTGCAAACGCCGTGCTTTTTTTGTGTTCGGAGCTTTCCGGTTATATAACCGGTTCTGTTTTAAACGTAAACGGCGGAATGTACATGTAGAAAGGGGACAGAATTGAATTCTGTCCCCATAATATAAAAACAATAAAAAAGGAGGGGGTGAAATTAAATGTCAGTAGAAAACAAAGTTAAAGAAATAATAGTAGAGCAGTTAGGGGTTACTCCCGATGAGGTTATTAACGAAGCTTCATTCGTAGAGGATCTCGGTGCAGATTCTTTAGATACCGTTGAATTAGTTATGGCGTTTGAAGAGGAATTCGGAATAGAAATATCCGATGAAGATGCCGAAAAAATTAAGACGGTTCAGGATGCGGTTTCATATATCGATGAACATGCAAAATAATTTATTATTATACCGGATTTTTTATTATGGAAAAAATTGATTGCAATAGAAGGGTCGTTATAACCGGATATTCCATGATTACGGCTCTCGGCAACGATGCCGAAACGTCATGGAATAGAATGGTAAACGGGGAAAGCGGAGTAGGACCGATTACAAGGTTTGATACCGAAGGGTATTCCACTAAAATAGCGGGGGAGGTAAAAGGGTTTGATCCGGAAAAATTTATAGAAAAAAAAGAAGTAAAAAAAATGGATCAATTCATACATTATGCTCTTGCCTGCTCAAAAATGGCATTAGATATGTCAGGGCTTAAAATTACCGATGCCAACGCCCACAGGGTCGGCGTATGGATAGGAGCCGGTATCGGAGGGCTGATGACCATCGAGAAATATCATACTATGCTTTTAGAGGGTGGTCCAAAAAAGATTTCACCGTTTTTTATACCGATGCTTTTGATAAATCTTGCTCCGGGACAGGTTTCTATAATGACCGGAGCCAAAGGCCCTAATGCCAGTACCGTTTCTGCCTGTTCCACCGGAACTAATTCAATAGGAGACGCTTATAAAATTATTGCCAGAGGGGATGCGGACGCTATGATAGCAGGTGGCGCAGAATCTACGGTGTCCCCGTTATGTATTTCAGGTTTTAACGCAATGAAAGCGCTTTCTACAAGAAACGAAGAGCCGGCTAAGGCTTCAAGGCCATTCGATAAAAACAGGGACGGATTTGTAGTCAGCGAAGGCGCGGGCATCATTATTCTGGAAGAAATGAACGGCGCCATACAAAGAGGGGCTAAAATATATGCCGAAATAGTCGGATACGGCGTGTCTTCGGACGCGTATCATTTATCTACGCCGGATCCGGAAGCTACGGGGGCATATTATAGCATGAAAAATGCAATCAAGGACGGCGGTTTAGCGCCAGATGATATAGACTATGTAAATGCTCACGGGACATCCACTTATTATAACGACCTGAATGAAACTAAGGCGATAAAACAGCTTTTCAAAGAGAAGGCGAAAAAGATTAAAATCAGTTCTATTAAATCTATGCTTGGGCATGCGCTTGGAGCCGCGGGCGGCATAGAAGCCGTTGCGACCGCTTTGACCGTTAATACGGGCATTATGCCTCCGACCATTAATCTGGAGGAACCCGATCCTGAGTGCGATCTGGATTATGTTCCTAATACCGCACAAAAAAGCGATATAAAGTATGCTATATCCAACTCTTTCGGGTTTGGCGGAACTAATGCCACATTGGTTTTTAAAAAATGGGAGGATTGAAATATAAATGATTTATATAGGTTCGGACCACGCCGGTTTTGAATTAAAAGAGTTTATAAAAGAAGACCTTTCGCGAAAAGGTTTAAAGTATCTGGACATCGGTACTGATTCGCTAAAAAGCGTAGATTACCCCGATTATGCTCTTAAAGTAGCGGAAAAAGTCAAGGAAGACAAAGATAAAAATTCTTTCGGAATACTTGTCTGCGGAACCGGAATCGGAATGGATATAGCCGCAAACAAGGTTGACGGTATCAGAGCCGCCTTAGTCCATGATGAATATACCGCAGAGGTCGCAAAGGCCCATAATAACGCAAATATAATTACTATGGGCGGGAGAACGACAACCCCTACCGAAGCGGCAAGGTATATAGATAAGTTTATGTCGTCGCAATATGAGGACGGCAGGCATGAAAATAGAATTTCCAAAATCAGTTCCATTGAAAAATTAAATATATAATAGCAGTTTATAAGAAAAGGGTGGAATAAATTGAATTTTGAAGATTTAAAAGAGACGGACAGGGAAGTTTACGAGTTTATAGGAAAGGAGATTGATAGGCAGAGATATTCATTAGAGCTTATAGCATCGGAAAACTTTGTTTCAAAAGCCGTTATGCAGGCGCAGGGTTCCGTTTTGACGAATAAATATGCCGAAGGATATCCTAAAAAAAGATATTATGGGGGATGCGGCTTTATAGACGATATAGAACAACTGGCAATCGACAGGATAAAAGAGATATTTAAAGCCGAATATGCAAACGTTCAGCCTCATTCCGGATCGCAGGCAAATATGGCTATATTTTACGCTTTTTTAAAGCCGGGCGACACGGTTTTAGGCATGGATTTATCGCATGGCGGTCATTTAACCCATGGAAGCCCCGTAAATTTTTCCGGGAAATATTTTAATATAGTTCCTTACGGCGTAAACAAATCTACAGAGATTATCGATTATGACGAGTTGAGAAAAACTGCACTGCAGAATAAACCTAAGATGATAATAGCTGGAGCAAGCGCCTATCCGAGGATTATAGATTTTAAAAAATTCAGGGATATAGCGGATGAAGCAGGATGTTATCTTATGGTAGATATGGCGCATATAGCCGGACTTGTAGCTGCAGACCTTCACCCCAGCCCAGTTCCTTACGCAGATTTCGTTACGACCACGACTCATAAGACGCTGAGGGGGCCAAGAGGCGGAATTATTTTGGCAAAGGCTAAGTACGAAAAGGAATTAAATTCGGCTATATTTCCCGGAATTCAGGGCGGACCGCTCGAACACATAATCGCCGCAAAGGCCGTAGCTTTTAAGGAAGCATTAAGCGAAAATTTTAAAAATTATCAGAGGCAGGTTGTTTTTAATGCCGCAGCGCTTGCTAATACGCTCCAAAATAACGGTTTTTCGTTAATATCAGGAGGCACGGACAATCATCTTATGCTTGTAGATTTCAGAAAATCCGAAATGACTGGCAAACAGGCGGAAGCGCTACTGGACGAAGTAGGCATAACGGTCAATAAAAACAAAGTTCCTTTCGACGAAAGGTCGCCTTTCGTTACAAGCGGAATAAGAATAGGAACTCCGGCGGTTACCACAAGAGGCATGAAAGAAAGCGAAATGGTAAAAATAGGTGAGCTTATAACGGAAGTTCTGCAAAATCCGGCCGATGAAACAATAAAAAACAGCGTAAAAAAAGAAGTAAAACTTTTGTGTTCCAAGTTTCCCTTATATGAAAATATTTAATGTTTTATCAGGTTTATGAAATGCCCTTTCTGCTTTAACGACGATGATAAAGTAGTTGATTCGAGAATATCGAAGGACGGCAGGTCAACTAAAAGGAAAAGACAGTGCAACGTTTGCGGCAAAAGATTTACAACCTTAGAAACGATTATCTCTGCATCTCCTCTGATAATTAAAAAAGACGGAAGAAGAGAGTCGTTCGACAGGCAGAAACTTCTTAACGGTCTTATAAAAGCATGCGAAAAAAGGCCTGTCCCCTACCGGAATATCGAAGAAATAGTCCAATCCGTAGAAAAGTGGATTGAAGAAACAAACTTAAAAGAGATAAAAAGCGAAGAGATAGGAAAACACGTCCTCGATAAATTAAAAAATACGGATGCCATAAGTTATGTCCGCTTTGCTTCGGTTTATCTTTCTTTTAAGGATATAAACGAGCTTTACGAAAACGTGTCGGAACTTATTAAAAAGCAATCTTAAAAATAGAAACCGCAAATATCTTCCGTTATATTCTATGTATAAAAAAGGTAATAACCCCGATAAATATTTCATATCTAAAACCTTAGAACTCGCAAAAAGAGCCGAAGGATTGACGTCCCCTAATCCTATGGTCGGAGCCTTAGTAGTCAGAGACGGCGCAATAGAAGGCGAAGGCTGGCATAAAAAAGCGGGACAGCCGCATGCCGAAGTCATAGCGCTAAGAAATGCGGGAGAAAAAGCGAAGGGCGCCACTCTATACGTAAGTTTAGAGCCGTGCAGTCATTTCGGGAAAACCCCGCCCTGCGTTTATAAGATAAAAGAATCCGGCATAAAAAGAGTCGTGGCGGCGGTTAAAGACCCTAATCCTTTGGTATCGGGCAAGGGGTTAGATTATTTAAGGGATAACGGAATAGAAGCGGCTTGCGGAATTTTGGAAGAAAAAGCCAAAAGGCTGAACGAAGCTTTTTTTAAAAATATAACGAGCGGTCTTCCGTTTATAACAATTAAAGAAGCATTAACTTTAGACGGCAATATAGGTTATAAAAACGATAAAGAAAAATCCTATCTTTCATCCGGCAAATCGCTTGAATATACCCATTACTTGAGGTTCGTAAACGATGCAATAATGGTTTCCGTAAAAACCGTTATAAAAGACGACCCTATGCTTGATGTCCGCATAAGTCGCGATGGGATGAAAAAGAAATTCTTAACCAAAAGATGGACCAAAATAATTTTAGATTCCGATTTAACCACCCCGAGCGATGCAAAAATTTTTAGCTCATGCGGAGATGTTTTAATATTTGCTTCAAAGGATTACGATAAAGAAAAAGATAAGAAAAAAAAGCTTTTAAAAGAAAAAGGTGCAATTATATACGATGTATATTATAATAATATAAACGGCAAAAGGTTTTTAGACCTGCAGGAAATATTTAGAAAATGCGGGGGGCTAAAAATCACGAGCATACTAGTCGAAGCCGGACCTACGCTTTTTAGTTCTTTGATTTGCGAAAAAAGTTACGATAAGCTGGTTTTTAATTTGACGCCTTATATTTTAGGAAGAAAGAGAGGGCTTGACTTATTCGGAGCGTTAAATTTGGAAAGTAAAGAGAAAATAAAATTGGACGGCTTAAATATTAAAAAACTCGGCGATGAAATATTTTTATCGTATTATCCGAAGTATTATTAAATTTAATAATAATTTCCGCAGGTTTTAACGATATGTTTAGCGGCATAATAAAAGAACAGGGGGCAGTGAAATCTTTAAATAACGGTATTTTGTCGGTAGCCGCCAAAAATACCGGCAAAAATGCATATATAGGACAGAGCATTGCCGTTAACGGCGTCTGTCTAACCGTAAAAAAGATAAACTATCCCGCTTTATATTTTGATTATACCCCTGCAACTTTAAACGATTCCGCATTAAAATATTTAAAAATAAACGAAAGCGTGAATATCGAGCCGGCTCTTTCCGTGAATTCGGATATTTCAGGACATTTTGTGCTGGGTCATATAGACGGTATAGGCAGGATTTCGGTTAAAAAAAGAACGGGGAATTCTATAATTGTAGGCATAAAAATAACAAATTCTATAGATGCCGATATTAAAAATTATATCATAAAGAAAGGCTCAATAAGCATCGATGGAATAAGTCTGACTGTAAATGAAATTGAGAGCGATATTTTTTTTGTGAGCGTAATACCTTTAACATACGACGAAACAAATTTAAAGTTTAAAAAGACGGGCGATTATGTAAATCTTGAATCCGATATAATAGAAAGAACCGTCGTGAACCGTTTAAAAGATACGGCGGCGGAACCGGCAGGCGGCGGAGCTAAAAAATCAAGCGTGAGCCGCAGCGGTTTGACTATGGAATTTTTAGCCGAAAACGGCTTTATGTAATAAATTAAGGGGACAGACTTAAGTCTGTCCCCAGAAAAAGGAGATAAATATTTATGAGTTTAGCAACCGTAGAAGAGGCTGCTCTCGATATAAAAAACGGAAAAATGATTATTCTCGTCGATGACGAGGACAGAGAAAACGAAGGAGATTTAGTCGTCGCTGCAGAGCATACCACCCCTGAAATTATCAACTTTATGACAAAATACGCAAGAGGCCTGATATGTTTAACGTTAACCGAGGAAAAAGCCGACAGTTTAGACCTTCCTCCTATGGTCGTCAATAACGAGTCGAAGTTTACTACTGCGTTTACCGTATCGATCGAAGCGAAAGAGGGCGTTACGACCGGCATATCTGCTCATGACAGGGCAAAAACCATATTGACGGCGATAGAAAACGATGCAAAACCGTCGGATTTAGTCAGACCCGGTCATATTTTCCCTTTAAGGGGCAAGAACGGCGGAGTATTGACGAGAACGGGACAGACCGAAGGTTCGATAGATATAGCCCGCATTGCCGGATTAAAGCCGTACGGCGTTATATGCGAAATAATGCACGACGACGGAACTATGGCGAGAATGCCCGATTTGATAAAATTTTCAAAAAAATTCGATATAAAGATTTTAACCGTGAAAGATTTGATAAATTACAGGCTTAAACATGAGAAACATGTTAAAAGACTTGTAGAATCTAAAATACCTACCGAATTTGCGGGGGATTTTAAAATTATAGTATATTCCAACGATATCGATTTCAAAGAACATATAGCTCTTGTAAAAGGAGAAATCAATAAAGACGAGCCCGTTTTAGTCAGGGTCCATTCTCAGTGCCTTACGGGAGATATATTCGGTTCTATGAGATGCGACTGTGGAGACCAATTGACGGCGGCTATGGAGATGATAGACAAGGAAGGCAGCGGCGTTATTTTATATTTAATGCAGGAAGGCAGGGGCATAGGTCTCGTGAATAAATTAAAAGCTTATAATCTTCAGGACCAGGGATACGATACCGTGGAAGCAAACGAAAAATTAGGCTTTAAACCGGATTTGAGGGAATACGGCGTAGGTGCCCAAATTTTGGTGGATCTTGGCGTCGGGAAAATGCGGCTTATGACCAATAATCCTAAAAAAATAATCGGGCTCGAAGGATACGGGCTGAGCGTGGTCGAAAGAGTTCCCGTAGAGATATGTCCAAACGAAACCAATAAGCACTATCTAAAAACGAAAAAAGAAAAATTAGGACACATATTAAAGATGAAATAATAAAATTAAAATTGAATTAGCGGGAGTGTGAAATGAGTAATTTTAATTTAATAGAAGGGGAACTTAAAGCCGCAGGTTTCAGGTTTGGTATAGTTGTATCGAGATTTAACGATTTTATTAACGGCAAACTGTTGGACGGGGCGTTGGATTATCTGAAAAGGGCGGGGGCCGTCGAGGATAACGTATCGGTCGTAAAGGTTCCGGGAGCATTTGAACTTCCAATGGCCGTAAAAATGCTGTTGGAAACAAAAAAATACGATGCGGTAATCTGCCTTGGAACGCTGATAAGGGGCGAAACTACTCATTTTGACCTGTTGTCGAACCAAGTCACGAAATTAATTTCCGAGCTTTCAATCCACTATAATGTTCCGGTGAGTTACGGAATTATAACCGCCGAATCTATAGAGCAGGCTATATCGCGCGCCGGCACTAAAATGGGTAATAAAGGTTTCGATGCGGCAATGTCTGCCGTAGAAATGGCAAGCCTCTACGCAAAAATTAAGAAGAGCTGAGTTTTAACTATTTATTTATGACGAAAAGAAGAAAAGCGAGAGAGCTTGCTTTGCAGTTTTTATACGAAGAAGACGGAGATATAAGCAATTTAGACTATAAAATAAATTGTTTTTATAATGATTTTGCTTCGGAAAGTCTTATAAGAGACGGATTTATAAAAACTAAAGAAGATTTAAACAGGAAAAAGGATATTTTCCAGATTTTTGATTTCTTTGCTAATATCGTACGCGGAACTTTATTAAATTTAGAGAAAATCGACTGTCTTATCGCAGCGCTGGCTAAAAACTGGACTATTGATAGAATGTCGAGGGTTGACAGGAATATTTTAAGACTTTCTATTTACGAGATTTTATTTATTCCCGAAACTCCCAAAAACGTAGTTATCAACGAAGCGATAGAAATAGCGAAGAAATTCGGAAACGACGAGTCGCCGGCTTTCATTAACGGCATCTTGGATGCGGCGGTAAAGAGGTAAAAATGGAGATTAAATCGGAATTGAATTACGGCGGAGCCGTAATTGATATAAGAGGACTTTGCTGAGGCCCTCCGGTACGGGCGGTCGTCCATAAACTTAAAACTTTAAAACAGGATGACGTTTTAACGGTGGTTTCGGATAAAGATTCTTTACTGAATGATATTCCGGCTTTATGTTCTCTCATGAGCGTACAATTACTAAATGTGGTTAGTTTAAAAGACCTTTACATATTTTTTATCAAAAATAAAGATTGGAAAAAATAAAGGGGAAAATGATTAGGAATAATAATAGAGCGGCAGATGAAATGAGGCCTGTTAATATTATCCCCGGTTATATGAAATACGCCGAAGGTTCGTGTCTGGTAGAAGCAGGCGATACTAAGGTGATTTGTACGGCATCCGTCGATTATAAAGTGCCGCCGTTTTTAAAAGACAAAGGCGAAGGCTGGCTTACCGCCGAATATTCTATGCTTCCGAGGTCTGCCCATAACAGGATACCGAGAGACTCGGCGAAAGGAAAAGTCAACGGAAGGGCTCAGGAAATACAGAGGTTAATAGGCAGGTCGCTCAGGTCGGTAATTAATTTTTCGTATTTCCCCGGGATAACAGTATTAATAGACTGCGACGTGATAAGTGCGGACGGCGGAACGAGGACGGCTTCTATAACGGGGGCATATATCGCCGCTTATCTTGCATTCTTAAACCTTATAAAACAGGAAAAAATAGAAAAGATGCCTTTTTACGATTCCGTTGCCGCAATAAGCATCGGCATCGCAAGCGGAGAAATTCTTCTTGACCTCGATTATTCGGAAGATTCCACAGCCGAACTGGATTTTAATTTCATACTAACCGGTTCCCGAAAAATTATAGAAATTCAGGGATGCGCCGAAAAAACTCCGATAGAATTCGACGTTCTTGGCAAGCTCTATGAACTTTCAAAAACCGCGGTTGCAAAAATTACGGAATTGCAGAATAAAGCAATTTCCGGTTACGCATCTTAAATATTCGTAAATTATATCTTTTGAATTTTTTCCAAATTTCTTAACCGTGGCGGTATCTGATTACTCTAGCTTTTTCAAGGGTAATCATTCCTTCCTTTACTATTTCGTCAAGAAAGGGGAGCAGGGAATTAAGCTTTTCTTCCGTATCTACGATCTCTACGACAACCGGCAGGTCTTCCGACAACCTCAGCAGTTTAGCCGTATGCATCCTACTGTGCGCCCCAAAACCCATAATGCCGCGGAGAACGGTTGCCCCTGCAAGGTTAAGCTCGCGTGCCTTGATAACAATCTGTTCATATAGGGCTTTGCCTTTATATTGGTCGGATTCGCCTATAAATATTCGTAAAAGCATGCCTTCTTCGGGAAGATTCATTATAGCCCCCCTTTTATATTCGTTATAAAAAGCTTAGCGAGTATAAAACCGATAAAAACCAGACCTATGCCGAAGATATTAGAAGCAAGGATATTAATCAAGGCAATTTTATACTCCCCACCCCTAATAAGGTTAAAACTCTCTAGAGCGAAAGTGGAAAACGTCGTATAGCCCCCAATTATGCCTATAAATATCGGCGCTCTGAATGACGAGGGTATGTTCGATTCTTCAAAGAATCCCCATAAAAAACCTATTATAAATGCGCCCGAAAGATTTACTATGAGGGTGCCCAGCGGAAAAACGCCGTCCGAAAACCTGTCGCCTATGCCGGAAACCACATAACGCAGGAGCGTTCCCGCGGCGCCTCCCAAAGCTATAAACAGCAGTTTAAACATAAGCGGCAAGCCCACCGTATTTATTTACTTTAAATTAGTCTTTTATGCGGTTTTTCATCCGCGGCGGAATCTTCAGCCGGTCCGGCTTCCGTCGTAAATACATGTATGCCGTGTTCGGCTTCGTTATGTACGTTATTATAATAATAAGTAAAATTGCCTTTTAATTTATTTTTAAAATATTTAAATATCAAATATATTAGATAATAATTTAAGAATGGAATTAAAAAAAGAATAGCAATAAAATCGCTGATAAATCCCGGAATAAAAAATAATATTCCTGCTATAAAATAAGCTATTGATTTAATTAAATTTTTGTTTAATATTTTTCCGTTAGAAACATCGGCAACGGCATTTTGAAAAGCGATATATTTTATTTTTTTTGTTATTATGTAACCGGCAATACTAAAAATGATTAAAAGTCCTGCAGTTGCGAGATAGCCGAGCCTTTCGGCTATCTCGACGAATACGTAAATTTCAAGTAATATATCTATAACGATTGCAAAGAAAATTTTTCCGAATAACCCCATTTATTTAATATACAACGATTTTATATAATAATCAAAATATTATTTTGTTTAAATCTACAATAAATGTATTTTTACCGTTCGAATATTTATATCTAATTTTTAATCCATGCTTTTCAATTATCTGTTTAGTTATGTATAAACCCAGACCAAAGCCGTCTTTGTTTTTTACGTTTATGTCTTTTAAAAAAGGCTCGAACATAGCATCTTCCGCAATGGACGGTTTGGCTCCTTCGTTTATAACGCTTAAAATGCCTTTTTCTACATTAACCGTTACTTTCTTATCCGTTCCAAATTTAACTGCGTTATCCAATAAATTTTTTATGCCTATGTTTAGCAGTTCGCAATCGGCTTTAACGGTATAATCATTATCGTCGGCTACAACGTTAATATAGGCGCCATTTTTCAAGAAAAGAAGTTCTTCCGCCCTGCTTAAAACATCCGTTAAATTACAGGGGGATAGATTCGGCATTTCATTGCCCGCCGCTATTTTTTCAGCCGCAAACAGCTCGTTTATTAGCATTTCTAGTCTGTTAAAAATGTCGGAAAATACTCTTTTTTTGTTTCCTTCTTCGTCCTTTAATAGTTCTAAGGCAATTTTTCCTTTAGTAATAGGCGTTTTTAATTCATGAGCTATGTTCCTTATAAACCATACCCTTGTATTCATTGTTTTTTTAAGATTATCAATCGCATCTTTAAATTCTTTAGCCACGAAGCCTATTTCATCCTTTCTTAAAATATATTCGTTTAAATTTACGTTTATATTGCCGTTTTTAAATTCTTCTATCTTTTTTCTCAATTTTCCGAGAGGTCTAATAGAACGAAATATGCTGATATACAAAAGTATAAGGATGATATTTAAACTTAACCATGCCGCCGATAAAATCTTACGCTTACCGCTAATCCCCGAAGCTCTTTCAAATAAAAAAGCGGTTTCCCCGGCTTTTGGCTTCAAGTATATGTATTTATTTCCGTTAAATGTTAATAAAGTAAGATAATAATTCAAGCGTGGAGGATTTCTTTTAAGCAGGAGCTTTCCGTTTTTTAATATTTTATTAATCTTTTGTTTATTTTCTATTAGATTTATTTCAAAAAATTTACCGTCGTTCAATTTATTTTTTTTTTGCCAGAAAAATCGTTTTTTTTTATAAATCTGAAAGTTTCTATGCGGTTTACGATATTATGCGCAAATAGGTAAAAAAACAGAAGTACGGTAAAAGTTAATATAAAAACAATATTAATTTTGAATAATACCGAGTGTCTGTTAATCTTCATCTTGATAAAATTTATACCCATAGCCCCTTATGGATTTTATGTATTTTGGATTTCTTGGGTCGTCGCCGATTTTTTTCCTGATCCTTCCTATTAAGACGTCCACGGTTCTGTCGATGCTTTCATAACTCATAGTTTTTATATTTTCAAGAATGTAGTCCCTTGTTATAACGTTGCCCCTGTTTTTATATACAAAACTAAAAAAAGCTCATATTCAGCAGAAGTTAAATCCAAGGCTTTACCGTCTTTTTTATTAACATTTTACCCTCGTCTATTTCAAAACCGCTGACGCTATTATTTGCCTGCGTTTTTCTTCTTATTGCAGCTCTTATTCTGGCGACAAGCTCTCTTGGGTTGTAGGGTTTTGCGACGTAATCGTCGGCTCCTATTTCAAGACCGGCAACTATGTCGGAATAGTCGCCTCTTGCCGAGGAAATAATTATAGGCAGCCGGCATTTTTTTGAAACCGTTTTACATATTTCTAGTCCGTCCGCGTCCGGCAAAGTCAGGTCTAAAATTAAAAGGTCAAAGTTATTCGCACCTTCACCTAAAACTTTAAGCCCTTCGTTTGCGTTTTCAAAATTTATAAGGTCGATATTGAATTTATACAGATATTCTTTTAAAAGCTCCGCAATTTCTTTATCGTCTTCAATCATTATAACTTTTGTCATAAAATTTAATTTTATTTGCAGGTTTAGTTTTGAAATAGCTGAAGCAGCCATTTAAATAAGTCTGACTGCTTCAGCTAAATTTAAGTTAAATTGTGATGAGTTTCATTTGGCTAAATTTTCTTTCATTAATTTAATTTTTTCATTAATCGTTTTCTTCATAAATTCAAGGCGTTTAATTCTGTTCTTAATCATTTTTTTCATAAGAAATACAAACTTGCTTCTTTGCTTTGGGGTTAAAATATTAAAGAATTTTGCAAGAAAATTCGCTTTAATTTCAGCCATATTTTTAACGTTATTTGTAATATCCGATACAAAAATATTTTTATTAAACGTTCCAGATTTTACGGATGTAAGCAAGGGATTTTTAAAATTTCCAATATTGGATTTAAAAGCCATAAATTCCTGTCTTTTGATTGCCCTAACCTGATGAATCTGATTTTTAGTGAGGTGAAGCTTTTTTTTAAGCATAAAAACATTGAACATCCCCATCTCCAGCCCCATTTTACGGCAACGCATAAATTTATGCCGCATAAAATTCGGATGTTTCATTGTAAATGCGGAAGCGCTGCCCGAAAGATACATTCCGGCAAAAAATAGCGCCGATAAAAATAAAATCTTAAACTTTTTCATGATTGTTCTCCTTTTAAATTAAATTAATTAATTGCAACGGATAATATTGCCTATTCTCGATAACCGTATTTATTGTATCTATAGTTATAGCGCATAAATGTTAATCGATAATAAATATATTATAAATATATTTAAATAATTTTTTTAGATATGATAGATACGATAGTTGTGTCGCAATTATGCTTTATGGCAAAAATAGAGGAATACTTTAAGAAAGAAATCGAAAAGTATTTGGAATATAAATATCGCGACAAATGCGATAAAGTTTAAATCAATCCGCTTAAAAATTTATCGTAGCTCATAATCCTAACGTCTTTCTGAATTTTATCTATGCCTTTTTGCTGAACTACAAGATAGACATGCGGAATAGAAAGCCTGTCCTTAAAATATAAAAGCGAACCCGGCGCATCACCGTAAGACTTTTTAGTTTCTACGCAAAACCAGGGCTTTTTATCTATGCTAATTAAAAAATCAACCTCCCTTTTTTCTTTGTCTCTTATATAATGAAGGTCAACCTTAAAACCTTCTTTATCGTATAAATAGTGGCAGAATTTTAGGAGATGCGATGCAATCATATTTTCATATTTTGCCCCATCGTCTTCTATTTCGGACCAGTCCCATAGATATATTTTAGGTTCTTTCCTTAATGATTTTATTTTGCTGTCGTAAAAGGGATAAATTCTGAATGAATAATAAAACCTTTCCAGCATATCGAGCCAAGAAGAAACCGTTTTATGCGAAACTTCCAAATCTTCTCTCAGTGAATTAATAGAAAGCAAAGACGAAACTTTTGACGGTAATAAATCCACGAGAACCTGCATAAGCGACAATTCCCTGATATTTTCCACATCTCTTATATCGTTTCTGACGAGCCTATCTATGCGTTCGTTGTGCCACCTGCGCAGGTTTCTTTCGCTCTGTTTA
Organism: bacterium; assembly: GCA_021812245.1. Lineage (GTDB taxonomy): Bacteria > SZUA-79 > SZUA-79 > Acidulodesulfobacterales > Acidulodesulfobacteraceae > Acidulodesulfobacterium_A. The sequence continues at coordinate 66,477 of JAKAOK010000006.1, forward strand.
AAAAGCGGCTCCGGAAAACCGCCGAATTTGAGCAAAATATCGGATGCCTCGTTATATTCTTTAGAATAGGCGTCGAAGTTTAAATTTGAAGCTACGGAATATACGGGATTTCTCCCTAAAAACTCGGAAAGACTGAAGGGGTGTAGTCTGTAATATCTGTATCTTCCAAAAAGCGAATCGCCGCCTTTTCGATAAATATCGAGTCTTGCGCTTCCGGTTACCAGTATATCGAATTCTTTTTTATGTTTATCGTATTCGCCTTTCAGATAATTTTTCCATAACTTATATTTATGGATTTCGTCGTAAACGATTAACTTTACGTCCGGCTTGCGGATAAATTTAGTTATATCTTTGCGGTCTTCCCTGTTGTCCCAGTTTAAATATTGATAGGAATTATTATAATAGACGTCTGCAATGTATAAAGACAGAGTGGTTTTTCCGACCTGCCTTGGACCGCCGACGAAGACCATCTTCTCCTTGATATCGTTTAATATATCTTTGGTTATATATCTTTCTTTTATTGCTATGCCGTCTTTTGCCATAAATATATTATTCCACTTTATTTGACCAAAGTCAAAATTTTACCGGAATATTTTTTAGTTAAGGCGAGATATTTTGCGACTGAATAAAATAAATAGAAATTGTTACGAAAATTTAACATAAACGTCATAAAATTTTAACATTAATAATTTATAATAATAATTATCATTAGTTGGATTCACAGATTTTGTATTGCAATCTGCCGTGCCGCCGGAACATTGCGGCGGCTAATAACTGTAAACTATAAAAAGAGAAGGCACATAAAATGAAAAATACGGCATTTAAACGCGGAATAATCTCAAAAGACTATGATTATACCTACGCGATAAATTTCGGAGCGGCAAAGTCATGCAAAAACCACGAAAAATTGCTTTCGCCAAAAATTTGCGCAATTAATATTGAATGCGGCTGCGGCGAAACTAATTTTGACGTTCTTATGACTCATAATGCGGATTTCGGGAGAATTTACGATAGGTTTGAAAAAAAATGCGTTTTTTGCGGACAAGATATTCGGGTTGAGTTTAATTTTAATATTTAATATATCATTTATTAAAGATAGATTGAATATTATAGACGGGCATGAACGGCTGCATATATGAATTTTTTAGCAAAGAGGCGGCAATTAATGAAATTTATTCCTTCCAGAGACCTGAGATTGCGAACCAATAAAGTATTCGATGATTTAAAGGAAGAAGGAGAAATCATTGTAACGCAGAACGGTTTGCCGGTTGCATTAATGATACCGATTGACGAAAGCAGTTTAAATGAAACGCTTAATTCATGGAAATCAATAAAATTAAAAAATATTGTAAGGGATTTAAGGGAAACGGCTATAAATAAGGGGACGAAAATTAGTGATACGAAAAAATAATTTACCTTTCTTTTATAAGAAAATACAAGAAAATAGCGAGAGAGTGACGCTTGTATTGAATACCGACGTATTTATAGAGGGAGTTCTTAATGCGGAAAGTTATTCCGGACGACTTATAGACTATCTAATAGACGAAAGATTCGATATTATGATGGACGATAGAATTTATTTGGAATATTCAGCGGAATTAAACAATAAAAAATTGGGATTAGAAAAAAATAGCATCAATTATTTACTGAAGTTTTTAAAAGAAAACGGCAAATTCGTGACCGCCGAGAAATTAAAAATGCCGGGGAATAATTTAGAGGACAATTATTTTTTAAAATTTGTGGAAGTTGCTAAATCGTCTAATTCAAGCGCAATCACGATCCTTAGAACTGATACTATTAAATTTGTCAATATTAATTTATTTACTACCGTAATGACGCCGGAAGAAGTTTTCGAAAAGTTGTTATAATATATATAAATTATGCAAACATAACCTACTTTTATCCGTATTGACCCCCAATCCTTGTCCGCAATTTTTTTAAAATTAATATATATTTTAATAAATATTATTAAATAACAGCATAATATTATATAAATACATAATGTTTACAGCTCATTTAAAAAAATACAAAAATATGTCAATTATGCAACAAAATTTAACAAAATTTAACAAAACTGTCATAAAACCGTAACATCCGTCTGATAGAATATCTTTAGAAGTCAAATAACCTTTAATCCGGTTAGATTTAGACGAATAAAATATTTTGATTATTATTAATATTAACTTTAGGAGGACAGTGTTATGGTTAATATGGCAAAAGAAAAACGAAGAAGAAAAGGCAAAAATTTTAAGCTTATTTTGCCGGTTTTATTTTTTGTCCTGTTCGGTATTACCGTATTTAATCCGGCGGCGTGCAAGAATTCTTTAGGGGATACGATAAATCTGGGCAATGCTAACGTTATATCCGGCTTATTAAACATGGAACAAGCGCAGCTGAAAAAATCCAACCAGCTATTAACTAAGAAAAAGATTTTCGAGTCTTCTCTCTCCGAATATGTCGTGAACAAGGAGATACTCCAGACCGTTACGCCGGTCGGCGGCGCTATGCAGGCCTTAGCATTAGCCCCCGGCGTCATGGTAAGAGGATATAACGCCAACGTGGGCGCAGACAGGGCGCAGGAGTCGATAAGAGGATTCAACGCCGGCTGGAATTCGGCTACCCCCGACCTTAATACCGATAAATTAACTAACCTTTTCGACGGGATACCGATGGACAACCTTGACGGCGAGTGGCGTTCTCCCGCTTTGCCCCTGGCATCGATGATACAGGGAGTAAATATAATATACGGTCCTGGCAACCCGGATACCAGATGGTACGACAGTATCGGAGGTACCATAAATACTATTCCGATACAGCCTACTTCCGAGGCAGGTGCAGACGTGAATTTTTCGGCGGGCAGCTATGGCGCATACACGGAAGAGGCCGACCTGAGGACCGGCCTGATAGACGGCTGGTCCACTGTAATAGCAGCCGCTAATACTATTAGTAACGATTTCAGGGGATACGGTTCAGGCGATCTTTTAGCCAAGGGGCAGTATTTATTTCTAAAAACGGTAAAAACTCTGGGGAGCGGCTGGATCAGTTTCGGCGCATATGCAGTAGACAATCTGGAAAAACGTCCGAACTTCATTCCAGTAAGCCCGGCCGACGACGCAGATGCTACTGCCGCTGGGAGCTATATAGGAACCGGCGGATTGGGCGTTGGAAGTCTTTACAACCAGCAGACCAGCGGATTTTATGCATCGCTGCCTTATTATTTAAAAGGCAAAGAAACGCATATAGTACAAAGATACCTCTATTCTCAACTGGAGCTTAATCTTGCCCAAAATTGCCGATAGAAATTATTTGCTCCTATCCTGACCCCTGTTTAGGAGATTTTTTTAGGTAAAATTAATTTTTGGGACTAAAAAATAATTTTACTTTTTAAAAAAATTACCTTTTTAAAAAA
>JAKAOK010000050.1 GCA_021812245.1 bacterium
TTTTCAGTATAGATTTATCCGATGAAAGGGTAAAAGAATTTGTTAAAATTATCAAAGCAAGAAAAATAGATTATAACAAATGGGGCGAATTATTGAAAAAATATGGAATCAATGATAACAGCTTAACACATACCCTCTTGTCTCAAAAAGGTTTTTATGATTTTTCTAAGGATTCGGATTTTTTTGCGGTCAAAGATTATTTTGACGATATTTGCAGGAATGAAAAACTTAAATTATCGTCTAACGATATATATTTCTTGTATGGAAAGTTCCTAAAAAAGATTTACGTTGACCCAAGAAAAGATATAGAATTTTTGCTTAAAAACGGCGTATCATATTACAATATAGCCAAGCTTTTTAATAATTCTCTCTCTGGTGTAAACGGCAGGGATTTCAGGACAATGACAAAAACATTTAAACGCCCAATGACAAAACCACATAAAAATAAAGCTGATGAGGAAGCTCTTAAAAAAATAATTACAGGAAGCAAAATGAACGCTAATATCATTAATGCTGTAAGACTGGTTAAATTCTTTTCTAAAAGAGATGCCAATCATATAGTTCAGGTGTTATTGGAAAATTCTTTCGATTGTTCGAGTGCTGAAGTTGAAAAGAGGATAGGAATACCGTTGGAAATGTTATTTGAAGACGGGCGTTGCGTATTTTACGACAACATTTGACTTGCTATAAATTTTATATTTGTTTTTAATATTTATATAATATAATTATAACCAGATATTGTTGCATATTTGTATAAAATATGTAAAAATGATATTATGAATTTCGAATGGGACGAGTCCAAAAGTAATTCAAATAAAATTAAACACGGCATTGATTTTGAAACCGCAAAAAATATATTTTTAGATGAAAACCGTATTGAAATTATTGCCCCATATCCGATAGAAAATAGATTTATTACCATAGGAAAACTTAACAGAAAATTATGGACGGTTATTTTTACGATAAGGGGAAACGCCATAAGAATTATTTCGGCAAGACGTTCAAGAAAAAAAGAGGTAAAATTATATGAAGAAAAATATTTTAACTAAAACCGCAGAAGAATTCGACCGCCGTTTCGACGAAGGAGAGGACATTACCGACCTTATTGACATTTCTAAGGCCGTTATAACGCGCGGAGGTAAAAAAGTTCGCCTTACAATCGACGTATCAGAGTCTTTAGTTAAAGAAATAGACGATATAAGAATGAAAATAGGCGTAGATAGGGGTGCGTTGGTTAAAATCTGGCTTTACGAAAGAGTTAAGCAGGAAAAAGGCGTAAGATAGTATTTGCATAAAAATTAAAAACGAAGCAGGTTTAATTCATCATGACAAAACATTTTCTAATTCGTCTTACTACTATATTACTACTAAATTATAAGTAGGCATAAATTTATTAATAATTTTACTAACTTACAAGCCATAAAGCTTGCTTCGGGAGCAAGGGGTCGCTGGTTCAAATCCAGTCGTCCCGACCATTTTTCAAGCCTTTCGGGGCGCATAAAAAATCAAATTTTAGGACTGTGCCTAATTTTGCGCCCGCATTTTATTTTTTCTTCGGAAACCGAACATCCTTAATTTTGCTCAAAAATTATGCCGTTTGATTAACATTCTTAATATTAAAAATTTATTTTTTTTTTAAAGTATATTGCTAATGAATTTTAAAAGTTCTGTCGAAAACTATATTCGGATAAAAATATAATCTATTTAATGGTAATGGGGGGATTTTTGATGGAAAATGCTTTTTTGTTAGTTTTTATAAATATAAATAGGACGGCAAACTTAGAGGAGATATAGTAAGGATTAAAAATTTCTATTGCAGGATTAAGGGTGCTTTTTACTGTTTATACTTGACAAAACAAAAATATATGGTTAAATATAAATAGGACGGTATTTTAACTTGAAGGTGAAGGTGAAGGAAAATGAAAACTAAAAACGGCCTTTTAATTCTTATTTTAAGTATTTTTATTTTTTCGGGAAGTATCGTATTGTCGGGATGCGGCGGCGGAGCCGGCAGTTCGTCAGGCGGAACGGCGTCAGGTTCTTCGTCTTCGCCGGCCGGCACGATAACGGGACAAGTAAAGGGCGGTCTTACGGCTATCGCCGGCGCTACCGTCCAGCTTTACGGCTGCACCGCCCAGACGGCGTCGAGCTGCACCGCCGTTAGCACGCCTGTTTCGACCAACAGCAGCGGCGGTTTTACTATCGTCTATAACCCGTCGTCGGCCGATACCACTTATTATTTGCAGGCTACGAAGGGTTCCATAGAGCTTCAGGCTATCGTTCCGTCCAATATCCCTTCGGGAGGCATCACGATAAACGAATATTCCACGTTCGTTACGCAGGAAGCATTCAACTACGGGCAAGAAAATAATCTCGGCGCAACGGCGTCTTATATCGAAGGGCTGATGGCCGATCCAACCTCGGCGACGCCCGCCTCTATCTCCAGCGCCGGTTCTTTATCGGCTATCGAACCGTATCTCGTGACAATGGCCGACGACCTTGCGGCCTGCATCGATGCGGCTTATACGGCAAACCCTACTAATCCCACATTAACGGGAACCGCCTGCACAAACCTTGAATCCGACGTTACCACCGCCACGGCTACAACGGCGCCGACTACCGTTCCGGGAATATTAGGGAACATAGCGGCCACATTAACAACCTATTACAGCAATATGACTAATGGGACCGACAGCGGGGCACTAACTACTATGCAGAATAATTTATATAGTTTACTGCCGTCAAGTCCCGATTTTACGTTTACGTTTCCATCAACGTTTGCGCCGGCTACGGTAGAACAGCCGCCGATAGGAAGTTCGATTCCCAACGTCCTCATGCTTCCTCCTCCTACGGGCCCCCTGGGTCTTACCGACATGTATAACGCCGGATGTTTTCAGTGCCATACGCTTACTACTGCGGGGGGAGTTACATACGGACCGGGAGCTCCATTCAACGAGGGTCCTTACACCGGCTCTTCTTTTTCTTCCTATGCCTACAACCCTTACTATGCCGCCCCGGACCTTTCGTACGTGGCAAATTACCTTAACTTTTTGGGAATCGGGATTGCGGTGGATGTTATGGCTTCTTTTCCCACCGCCGGTATAGGAAATTTGCTCAATCCCCTTAGCGACGCTTACACTACCGGCAGTCCATACTATAATAACGATGTGGCCCCCTTGTCCGCAAAAGACATCTCGACTATAGACGGATATTTGGAAACATTAAGCGTAGGTTCGGGAAACTACGTTTTAAACGGGCAGAAGGTAACATCCTGCCCTTCGGGATATTCCCCCTATACGAGTTATTCATCTAACGACTCGAATAATACCGGAACCGCGAATGGCAATGTATGCGTGGATATAACCAACGCCGTTACGATAATGCAGACCGGCGGATGTCTCGGCTGCCATACTATAAACGGCGAGTCCGCCACGGGGTTTCAGATATGGCCCGCCGGTGCCGTAGGGCCGGATCTTTCGGACATAGGCACCATTTTTCCTAACGATGCTAATGGTTTTATTGATTATGCTTTCGGCGGCGGGATGGGCATGATGGGCGGCAATTTGAATATGATAAACGACGGTTCCGGCGGAGTTTTGGCATTTGTTCCCAACAGCTCTATCGCGAATACCCTTGAAACCGACCTCGGCGGCGGCAACTCTAGTGACAGCGTTTATTTTACGAAACCGCTTTTGCTTTTAAGCGCTCCCGTCGAAGCCGTTTCCCCCAGCGGCACAAATGGTTACGAATCCGTGCCGATGTTACAGGAACTTTGTTTTCTCTGCCATTACGT
>JAKAOK010000031.1 GCA_021812245.1 bacterium
CGATACCGCTTAATCCCATATAAACACTAGTCAAAATTGCAACGGTAGTAAAATTTTGCAGGAAATAAAAATACAGATGCGCTATTTTATTGACTTTGAACTGGGTGGGGTGTCAAAGTCAGGAAATCGTAAAAATGTGGAAAGAAACCGGTGCAAAATAATAAAATTATCTAATTATGTTATGCCTAAAGCATATCGCTTATATCAGACGTCTTTGTGGGATATGTATAAATAGCGTCTTTTAAAGCCGGTGCCGTAAGATTATTTCTTATGGAAAGCGCAAAAATATTAATAACTTCTTCGGCGTTCATCCCAAAAAGATGCGCGCCTATTATGCGCTCGGTACCTTCCTCTATTAAAATCTTAAATCCGGAGTGTTTTTCTCCTATCCGTCTCGAAGAATACCATCCCGAGGTATCTTCCGTATTTACCCTGAATTTATAACCCGCCGATAAAGCCTGTTCCTCCGTCAAACCCGCAAAAGCCATAGGAGGAAGCGTAAATACGACATTGGGCATACCGGCGTAATTCGGCTTTTTTTTATTGCCGTTAATTATATTATACGATGCTATGCCGCCCTCTAAATAAGCAACCGGGGTCAGGGGGTAACCTTTCGTCGCGGCGCAGTCGCCTCCCGCATATATAAAAGGGTTTGAAACGCTTTGTAGATATTCGTTAACGGCAATTCCCTTTTTGTCATAATTTACTCCCGCAATATCAAGCCCCATATCCTCTATGTCCGGCTCTCTTCCTGCGCCGTGCACCACGAGGTCTGCTTTGATCCGCAGGTCTCCGGCTTCTCCCGAGGTATGCACGACGTAACTTCCGTCCCTTTTTTCTACGGATAAAGGATTTGTATTGAGCAATATTTTGATGCCGGCGTCGTCCATAGAAGACAAAACCCATTTTACGATGTCCCGGTCAAACCGCTTAAGGGCTTTTGCGCTTCTTTGAATGATAGTTACGTCGGAACCCGCTCTTTTTGCAATATTGGCAAACTCGAAAGATATATATCCGCCGCCTAAAAATACAACTTTTTGCGGCAATTCATCTATTTCAAGAAAATCATCGCTAATTCTAACATATTCCTCGCCGGGGATTCCAAGCTTCATGGGTTTAGAACCCGCCCCAAGCATAAAATACTTAGCTTTGAGACTGACGACGCCTATTTCTATCGTGTCTTTAGAAATAAAACGGGCCCTGCCATGGTATGTGTCTATTCCCGCTTCTTTAAAACCTTTATCGCGGTTTTCGGGCACGGGGTCGGTAAATGTCTTTTTAAATTTCATCATTGCGTTCCAATTTATTCTCAGGTTATCCGCGGATATTCCCTTACCCCTAAGCCTGTCGTAGTAATCTACGAGTTCCGAGAAGCTAATTAAAACTTTTTTAGGATCGCATCCTCTGACGGCGCATGTCCCTCCAAACGGGTGAGAGTCTATTATAGCGACTTTCATACCTGCGCCGGCGCATCTGTATGCGGCAGGCATACCGCTGGCTCCGGTTCCTATTACTATGACGTCGTATTCTTTCATAATTACCCCTTTATCTTAAAGATTTAATATTATTATACCGCTTATTTTAACCCAAATCCCGATTTAGAAATTTATTTTCTGGCATTTCCATCCGTATCAAAGACATGCTTCGATAAACACGGATGGAAATATCGCTTTCGCGGGAATGACAATATGGGGATTTAAGATTTCACCCAACGGGTGTCATTCCCGCGAAAGCGGGAATCCAGTGTTATTCAGTATTAGAACTTATAAATATTTTCTAAATCGGGATTTTGGGTTTGATATTGTGTTTGCAAACAAATGCCGTATATTATAGAATATTATGTAGAGGATATTTATATTATGGATTCATTTTTTACTCCTAACGTTTCATTCGCCGTCGCATTTCTCGCGGGGTTATTTTCTTTCATAAGCCCCTGCGTGTTTCCTTTAATACCGTCTTATTTATCTTATATATCCGGCTTGTCTATGGATGAGCTTATGCAGGACAGCCCTAAAGCTAAATTTGCCGCCGTTAAACATTCTTTAATGTTTATTCTGGGATTTACGATAATATTTGTTTTGCTCGGCGTATTTTCGACTGCAGTCGGGGACTTACTTCACTCGATATGGCTTATGAGAACAGCCGGAATCTTTATTATCATTATGGGGTTATTTATACTTGGAGCCTTTAATAAACTAAAATTTCTGTCGTTTATGAATAGGGACGCCGCAGTCAATATTAAAAATAAACCTCTCGGTTTAATCGGTTCGGCTCTCGTAGGAGTCGTATTCGCCGCCGCATGGACGCCATGCATAGGACCCATACTCGCTTCCATTCTTTTTATCGCATCGACTATGCGCAATGCAAGCTCCGGGGCGGAACTGCTTTTTGTTTACGCTATGGGGCTTGCGGTTCCTTTTTTTATAAGCTCTTTATCTTTAAATTTATTTCTGTCGGCTTTTAAAAGGATAAAACCGTTTATAAAAACTATTTCAATAATTAGCGGGGTTATTTTAATTGCCGTAGGGATACTAATATTTTTTAACTATCTTTCAGTAATATCTTTATATTTCGGAAATACTTTCCATTATAATATACCGTATAACGGATAAGCGCCTAAAAATAACGGCGGGCATAAAATACAATTTATGCCCGCCGCGCCTTATATTAAAATAAACTTTTAACGATTAAACATCGTAATACAGTGCAAATTCATAAGGAACCGGCCTCATACGGACGGGATTGACGTCGTTTTCCATTTTGCGTTCAATCCATGTCTGTATCAAGTCTTCGGTAAATACTCCGCCTTCAAGTAAAAATTTATGGTCTTTTTCGAGTTCTTTAAGGGCTTCTTCAAGCGAACCCGGGGCAACCGGAATATTCTTAAGTTCTTTTTTGGACAAAGTAAACAGGTCTTTATCCACGGGATTGCCCGGCTTTATTTTATTTTTAATGCCGTCTAATCCTGCCATAAGGAGTGCCGCAAAAGCGATATATCCGTTCGCGGTCGGGTCCGGCGTTCTGTATTCGATTCTTTTTGCCTTCGGAGAAGTGGAATACATAGGAATTCTTACCGCGGCGCTTCTGTTTCTCGATGAATAAACAAAATTTACCGGCGCTTCAAAACCGGGAACTAATCTTTTGTAAGAATTTGTCGTTGAATTGGTAAACGCGCATAACGCTTTTGCGTGTTTTAATATTCCGCCTATATAATAAAGCCCCATTTCGGATAAGCCCGCATAGCCTTTCCCGGCAAAAAGCGGCTGTCCGTTTTTCCATAAGGATTGATGGACGTGCATACCGGAACCGTTGTCGCCGAAAAGCGGCTTAGGCATAAAAGTAGCAGTCTTGTCGTATCTTCTTGCAACGTTTTTAATTATATATTTAAACCACATAAAATTATCGCCCATAGCGGTTAAAGAATCAAATCTCATATCTATTTCCGCCTGCCCTCCGGTGGCGACCTCATGATGGGCGGCTTCGACTCTTATTCCTACATTCTGAAGTTCCAGGGCCATTTCATTTCTTATATCTGTTTGGGTATCTATAGGGGATGCCGGAAAATAACCTTCTTTATTCCTCGGTTTATGTCCCAAATTAGGCATCTCGTCTCTTCCCGTATTCCATGTACCTTCTTCCGAATCGATATAATAATATCCGCTGTTTGAAGTCTGGTCGTATCTTATGTCGTCAAAAATAAAAAACTCGGCTTCGGGACCAAAATAAGCCGTATCGGCAATACCGGTAGATTTTAAATATTTCTCGGCTTTCTGCGCTATATAGCGAGGATCCCTGTCGTAAAATTTTCCCGTAACGGGGTCTTTAATATTGCATATTAAGGATAATGTTTTTGCCTCTATAAAATTATCTATAACGGCGGTAGAAGCATCCGGTATCATAAGCATATCGGAAGCATCTATCGCCTGCCATCCCCTTATGCTTGAACCGTCAAACCCAAAACCTTCTTTAAAAGTGTCCTTTGATATTTCGCTCGCCGGCACCGTAAAATGCTGCCACGTCCCCAAAAGGTCGCAAAACTTAACGTCGATAAATTGAACCTCCTGTTCCTTGATAAACTGCATTACTTCATTTTCCGTCATTTCTCCTCCAAAAAATTTAAAAATTAAGATTTATTAAATTTAGATTGCTTCCATCTTTGCCTGCATAAAACCGTTGATTTTATAAGCGTGGGAAGATATGCCCGCAATGACAAAGTTCTATTTAAAGAGCTTCTTCGCCTCTTTCGCCGGTTCTTATTCTAATAGCGTCTTCTACTGGCAGGACGAATATTTTTCCGTCTCCGATTCTTCCGGTTTTTGCGCTTGCCGTTATAGCTTCTATTACCGAAGCGAGCCTGTCGTCCGAAACGATAACTTCTATTTTGACTTTAGGTATAAAATCCACGACATATTCCGCCCCTCTGTATAATTCCGTATGCCCTTTCTGCCTGCCGTATCCTTTGACCTCCGTGACGGTCAAACCCTGAATGCCTATCTTGCTTAGCGACTCTTTTACGTCGTCAAGTTTAAACGGTTTAAATATAGCCTCGACTTTTTTCATTATTCCTCCCGTGCAAATTTAAAAGCAATAAATATGCCAATAATTATTTAATATATAACCGCATAAAATTATAAATTATTTATATCTTTTGCATAAAAAATATGCAATAAAAAATTTTGACGCCTGAAAATTAGGCAAATATTTAATCCCTAAAATTCGTATAAACAAGCTCTATATCCAAAGGAAAAGCTTTCAAGCGTGAAATTATATCCTGAAGTTCGTCCCTTGATTTAGAGTTAACCCTTAAATGGTCTTTAAGGTTCTCCACCCCTGCCTTAGGCGCTATTTTTTTTATTTCCTGAATTATTTTTTTAGATGATTCTTTGTCCACTCCTTCTTTGATTTCTACTTCCTGGCGCATCATTCCTTTCGATGCTTCCTCCTTCTTTTTAAAATCCAGAAATTTTATCGAAACCCCCCGCTTTATAAGTTTTCCCTTAAGTATATCTATTAAAGCGGTAAGTTTATAATCGTCGTCGCCGAGCAGCGTAAGAATATTATCCTGTCTTTTTATTTCGCTTTTGGTTCCTTTAAAATCATACCTGCCTATTATTTCCTTGACGGTTTGATTGATGGCGTTATCGACCTCCTGAAGGTCGGCTTTGGATACTATATCGAAAGAAGGCATCGTTAATCTCCGGTTTAAAATTAATATTTAGTTTTCTTTTATTATCTTATAATACGAAGGAAAATGAATATTAAAAATCCTGCCGTTAATACGCCCGTTGAATTTAACGTTTTTATATATAAAATTTATTGTCTGCCCTTGATGCGTAATAATCTTAAGCGATTTTATTTTAAGACTTTTTTCGTCAAAACCTACGTATATTTTTTTTGCCCTCTGCATTGCTATGGGCTTTAATTCAAGAACTATTTCTCCCGAAACTAAATTTTTAGAAATATTTTTAACAATAAAATATTTGGTCAAACTGCCGATAACTTTTACGACATTGGGCGGAAACCCGCCCCTTCCCCTCCCTACGTTTACGACGGTAACCTTTTTGATTTTATTATTTACGATATAAAGCCTGCCGTTTTTCAAAACCTGCCTCTTGTGAAAAGGATAATCGTAAACCCATGCCATGCCCTTATTTCGTTCGTAATAAAAATAACCCTTAAAAGCCATATTTTGCGAATATCCGGACATAATTTCTTTTTGATAAAAATAAGAGCTGATAGAATAAACGTCTTTATATTTTGCTTCAATTTTATTAACCATATTATTATTAGATATGCCGTAAGATTTCGGCGCAAAGCATATAGAAACAAACAAAGATAAAATTAAAAACGATATAAATAATTTTGGAAATCTTATTCTCATTTCCCCTGTCTCCTTTTTTTTATTAAAATTCCCTCGTTTTGCATTTTTTCTATTATTCTTGCCGCCCTGTTAAAACCTATCCTGAATCTTCTCTGCACGTATGATATCGAAATATTTTCGCCGTCGTCTTCCGACTTAACCAGATTCAACACCTCGTTATATATTTCGTCGTCGGGATCGTCCGTAATTATTCTATCAAAATTACCCGTATTGTCAAACTCATTTATTAATAATTCGTTTTTCTGGGACGGAAAATTCTTTCCGATTATAAAATCCAGCGCCTTTTTAATTTCTTCTTCCGAAATATAGGAACCGTGAATTCTTGCAAGCCTCCCTTGTCCCGGAGGCATAAAAAGCATATCTCCGTTCCCCAGCAGTTCCTCGGCGCCGTTTGAATCCAGTATGGTTCTGGAATCGACCTTGGACGAAACTAAAAAAGATATGCGCGACGGCATATTTGCTTTAATAACGCCGGTTACAACGTTAACCGACGGCCTCTGGGTAGCGATTATAAGGTGAATGCCGCAGGCGCGCGCCATCTGTGAAAGCCTTATTATGGAAGTTTCAACGTCTTTCGGACTCGTAAGCATCAGATCGCTTAATTCGTCTATTATAATGACTAAATAAGGCATAGGCTTTAAGCCTTGCTTTTTAAATCTTTCGTTAAACTGTTCTATATTCTTAACCCCTTCGGCCTGCATCTTTCTATATCTCCCTTCCATTTCCGAAACCGCCCATTTAAGTGCAACACCTGCTTTTTTTGCATCATAAACTACGTCGCTTATTAGATGCGGCAGGTTTTCAAAGGGGGTCAGTTCCAATCTTTTAGGGTCTATCATTAAAAAATTCAGCTCTTCGTAGCTTGCCTTAAAAAGAAGGCTCATTACTAATGTATTTATAAAAACGCTTTTCCCGGCGCCGGTAGCACCCGCTATTAATAAATGAGGCGCCTTTGCAATATCGAACAGCACGCTGCCCCCGGTAGTATTCTTTCCGAGAATTATCGTAAGCAAAGATTTTGAATCTACAAAATCTTTCGAATTTAAAATTTCCGAAAAGAAAACTGTTTCCCTTTTATTATTTGGAACTTCGATGCCTACGGCGGACTTGCCTTCTATGACTCCGGTTATCCTTACCGGCTTTGATTTTAGCGCCATCGTTAAGTCTTCCGAAAGCGACAGTATCCTTCCCACTTTGACCCCGCTTGCCGGTTCAAACTCATACATGGTTATAATAGGACCGGGATTTATTCCGGTTACTTTTCCTTTAACCCCAAAATCCGTAAGTTTTTTTTCTATTAACGTCGCATTTCCTAAAAGGGATAACTTGTCCGGTTTTTGAATATCTTTTGCCGCTGTTTCGCTGTTTATTAATGAAACCGGTGGTATTTTTGCATCCCTGTCGTCGATAAAATCGAATGTGCCGTCCTTTTCCGTTATAGGTTCGCCGCTTACAACTTCTGCTTCCTCTTTTTTTTCTAAATCGTCTATAAGCTCTTCCCTCGTCCCCCCAAATAGCTCTTTATTTAAAACAAAACTTTTCTTCCTTTTTTTAAGCCCCTTTCTTTTCTCAAATCTTAATTTTAACGAAGAAAAAAAACTTGCCGCCTTAATAAACGGCAAGCGAAGATTTAACCATTTAATTTTTTTTATGTCTATTTTGGACAGATTATAAATATAATTAAAATATCCGGCGGCGCGTTCATGATTGATTTTTTTAAAAAAAATATAAAACGAGGAAAGAAAAAGCAAAAGGGTTATTATTATAGTTCCGGCTTCGCCGAAAAATTTAAAAAGACCGCCGTAAACCCCTCTGCCGATTAATCCTCCGCCTGATATAATAAAGCCGTGATATAAAATTTTAGGAAACAGGCGGTATAAAAAAATCGATAAGGCAAAGAGGGCTATTAAGATTCCTGCATAAAATCTTTTAATTAAGGGCTTGTTCAATATTAAAACAACCCCGGACAATAATATAAAAAGGATTATCGGGAAAGATACCAGCCCGAATATTGTCAATAAATAGTTTGATAAAATACCGCCGAAGAACCCGCCCAGATTTGTTTTATGAACCGTTGAAATCGAATATGAATTAAAGGTTTGCTGAAGTATATCGTATGAATAAAGGGATAACAGGGAATATACGGAAAAAAATATAATTAATACTCCCCATATTGTCCTTTTATGGCTTGACATAATTTAAATGAACTCTTCCGTTGCGAAATAAGGCTTTAAGGCATCGGGAATTTTTATATAACCGTCTTCGGTCTGGTAATTTTCTATTATCGCAATCATTACTCTCGGAAGGGCAAGTCCTGAACCGTTTAACGTTGAAACGAACTCGGCTTTTGATTTTTTATCCCTTTTAAATTTTATATTTGCTCTTCTTGCCTGAAAAGAACCGAAATTGGAGCATGAACTCACTTCAAGCCATTCGTTTATTCCGGGGGCGTAAACTTCGATGTCGAATTTTTCGCTTGCGGTGAAACTTAAATCGCCGGTGCATATCCTGACGAGCCTGTGGGGAATATCGAGCCTGTTTAATATATCCTGAGCGTCTGCGATAAGGCTTGATAATTCTTCTTTTGCGGTTTCGGGAGTAGTAATTTTTACGAGTTCTACCTTGTCGAATTGATGTCCTCTTTTTATCCCTTTCGTGTCTTTGCCGGCGGAAAGCCGTTCTTTTCTGAAACAGGCGGTATAGGCGGCATGTTTTATAGGAAGTTTGTCTATGTCAAACACTTCATTTCTGTACATATTGGTAACCGGGACCTCAGCGGTCGGAACAAACCAGAGCCCTGAATCGTCGTCTTTATATAAATTATCGGAAAATTTTGGGAGCTGTCCCGTTCCCGTCAAACATTCTTCATTTACCATGAAAGGCGGATATATCTCTTCGTAATCATGATAAGCTATATGAACATCCAGCATAAAATTAATAAGCGCCCTCTGAAGTTTTGCAAGCCCCTTTTTTAAAATATAAAAGCGGGTGCCGGAAATTTTAACTCCTCTTTCAAAATCTATTAAATCTCTTTTTTGCCCGATTTCGTAATGGGTTTTGGGTTCGAAATTAAACTTTTTCCTTTCGTTGAAATATGAAACCGCCGTATTTCCGGTTTCGTCTTTGCCGACAGGTACATCGGGGTCGGGCAGATTTGGAACGTTAAGCATTAAAGAATTAAGTCTTTCTTCTATGGCGTTTAATTCGTCTTCCTGAACTTTAATTAGTTCGTTTACCTTGTTTACCTCATTTTTTTTTGCCGAAATTACTTCTCCGTCCTTTTCCGAAGCTATTTCTTTAGAAAGAGTCTTCCTTGTGTTCCTTAAGCATTCGGAATCATATAAAAGTTTCCTTTTAGACTCGTCGAGTTCAAAAATTTCATCTATGGGAACGGAAACGAAAAGCTTTTCCATCTCCTTTTTGACGTATTCTCTCTGGTCCCTGATAAGTTTAATGTCTATCATTTTTTAATAATAATTTAATTATTTTATATTTTTGTATTATATTAATATTTTTAAAACTAAATATCAATTAGGAATTAAGCAGAATGTTTAAATTGTCGCCGCTGACTTCGACGAATCCCCCGCCTGCCGCTTCTATTTCGTTTTCTTTTTCGCCGATTTTATATTTTATTTTCCCCGAGGCCAGATTAGCGATAAAATTTACATGCTTCGGCATAACGCCTTCTATACCTGCCTTGGTCGGAATTTCGCAAAAATCCGCCTCTCCTTCAAAAATCAATATCTTTTTATTTACTATTTTTAATTTAAACGGCATTTATTTATTCAACCCTTTTGCTTTCTCCACCGCTTCATCTATGGTTCCGACCATATAAAAAGCCTGCTCCGGCAAATCGTCGTGCCTGCCTTCCAGAATTTCTTTAAAACCCCTTATGGTCTCTTTTAACGGCACGTACCTTCCCGGAAAACCCGTAAAAACTTCAGCGACAAAAAACGGCTGAGATAAAAATCTCTGCATCCTTCTTGCCCTGTTTACTATCAGCTTATCGTCTTCGGACAGTTCGTCCATTCCAAGAATTGCGATTATATCCTGCAGCTCTTTATACTTTTGAAGAACTGCTTGAACTTTTCTTGCAACGCCGTAATGTTCTTCTCCTATGATATTGGCATCAAGCGCTCTCGACGTCGAATCTAGAGGATCTACTGCTGGATAAATCCCAAGATCTACAATTTGCCTTGAAAGCACGGTCGTGGCATCTAAATGGGCGAACGTAGTTGCCGGAGCGGGGTCGGTCAAATCGTCCGCTGGAACATAAACCGCCTGAACCGAAGTGATAGAACCTTTCTTTGTGCTGGTTATTCTTTCCTGAAGTTCGCCCATATCAGTTGCAAGCGTAGGCTGGTAGCCGACTGCGGAAGGTATCCTTCCAAGAAGAGCGCTGACTTCCGAATTTGCCTGAGCAAACCTGAAAATATTATCGATAAAAACTAATACGTCCTGCCTTTCTTCATCTCTGAAATACTCCGCCATAGTAAGAGCGGAAAGAGCCACCCTCGCCCTTGCTCCGGGAGGCTCGTTCATCTGTCCGTAAACTAATACCGCTTTATCTAAGACCTTTGATTCCTTCATCTCCGTCCACAGGTCGGTCCCTTCTCTCGTTCTTTCTCCCACGCCGGCAAATACCGAAAAACCTCCGTGTTCTATCGCTATATTATGAATCAGTTCCATAACTAAAACCGTTTTTCCGACGCCTGCGCCGCCGAACAATCCTGCCTTGCCTCCTTTTAAGTAAGGTTCCAACAGGTCTAAAACTTTGATACCCGTCTCTAATATCTCGACATTAGTGGACTGCTCTTCAAAAGTCGGGGCAGGTCTGTGAATGGGAAGCCTTGATTTAAACTGCACGGACGGCAGTTCATCGACAGGCTCTCCTACAACGTTAAATATTCTGCCGAGCACTTCTCTTCCTACCGGAACGGTTATTTTATTGCCTGTATCTATAACTTTGATACCTCTATATAATCCGTCGGTAGAATCCAGTGCAATACACCTTACGATATCTTCGCCGAGATGCTGGGCAACTTCAAGAACCAAATTATTTTCTTTATCGTTTATAGCTGGATTCGTCAGCGTCAATGCATTGAAAATTGACGGCAGTTTCTTGTTTTCAAATTTAACGTCGATGACCGGGCCTATAACCTGGGCAACAAAACCTTCATTCATTAATTAATACCCTCCAAAAAATTTATTTTATCGCATTCACGCCGTTTATAATATCTAAAATTTCGAGCGTAACAGCTGCCTGCCTTGCTTTATTATAAGACACGGTCAATTTATTTATAAGCTTCCCCGCATTTCTTGTCGCATTATCCATTGCGTTCATTCTTGAAGCCTGTTCGCCGGCGAAAGACTCCAAAATTCTGAAATATATTTTAGTTTGTACATAATCTTTAAAAATCTTGTCAATTATTTCCTCTTCATAACCTACCGGTTCTATTAAATATCCCCCGCTGTTTTTATTTTCGTCGGCGGCTTGGGTTTCAAACGGTAAAATCTTTTCGGCATGGGCTTTTTGATGAAGCGTTGAAATATAACTATTGGACATTATGTAAATATTTTCGATTCCGCCTGCCTTAAAATCGTCTAATATGCCGTCCGATAATAGGACGGAAAGATTAATAATCGATTCGTCTTCGGAAAAAGCCCTTTTGAATATAATCTCGTAATTATTCTTTTTAAAAAAATCGAGGCCCTTTTTGCCGAGAATATACAACTTTACTTGACTTGAATTTATTCCCGTAATCTTTAATTCCTCAAAAAAGAGTTTAAACAAATTCATATTGAAAGAACCGCAAAGCCCTCTGTCCGTCGAAATTATTATTATGCCGGTGTTGCCGTTAGATGTTTTTTTGTAAAAAGGATGCGAATATAATACCGTATTCTTGGAAATATTTTTAATAACGTCGTCATAAGCGGAAGCATATGCCCTGAATTCGTTCATGGCAGACTGGTTACGTTTTAATTTGGACCCCGCCACCATTTTCATAGCTTTCGTTATTTGTCTGGTATTTTTAATACTCGAAATTTTTCTTTTTATAGATTTTAAATTCGGCATAATATATTTATATCGTTATCAATCTTCTATAAAAATCTTCTTAAATTTATCTAATACGGCAATAAGATTTGATTTAACGGCATCGTCAATTACCTTTTTTTCCCTGATGCCGGCATATATCTCGGGATTATTATTTTCGATATACGGCAAAAGTTCTTTTTCGTATTTTTTTATCGAGGAGAGGCTGTATTCATGTAAATAGCCGCTGTTAGCCGCATACAATATTACGACCTCTTTCTCCACCGGCATCGGGTCGTACTGCGCCTGCTTAAGAAGCTCGGACATCATTCTGCCGCGAGCAAGCATTTCTTGGGTGGTTTTATCGAGGTCCGCCCCGAACTGCGAAAATGCCGCCAATTCCCTGTATTGAGCCAAAGAAAGCCTTAAACCTCCTGAAACCTGTTTCATGGCTTTAATCTGGGCATCGCCTCCCACCCTCGACACGGAAAGACCGGCATTTACGGCAGGTCTGACCCCTGCGTAAAATAAGTCGGTTTCCAGAAATATCTGCCCGTCCGTAATTGATATAACATTGGTGGGAATATACGCGGACACGTCTCCCGCCTGAGTTTCGATTATAGGCAGGGCCGTCAGCGACCCCCCGCCATGCGCATCGTTTAATTTGGCCGCCCTTTCCAAGAGCCTTGAATGCAGATAAAAAACGTCTCCGGGATATGCTTCTCTGCCCGGAGGTCTCCTTAGAAGCAGTGAAAGTTCCCTGTACGCAACTGCATGTTTCGATAAATCGTCGTATATTATAAGGCAGTGCATACCGTTGTCTCTAAAATATTCTCCCATAGTAGCCCCCGTATATGGGGCAAAATATTGAAGCGCCGCAGGATCGCTCGCATTAGCCGCTATTATCGTAGTATATTCCATGGCTCCGGCGCTCGTTAAGCGGTCATAAATAAATGAAATGCTGGACTGCTTCTGTCCTACCGCAACATATATACAATAAACTCCCGAACCTTTCTGATTCAGTATGGTATCTATCGCTATCGCGGTTTTTCCGGTCTGCCTGTCGCCTATAATAAGTTCTCTCTGTCCTCTTCCTATGGGTATTAAAGCGTCTATTACTTTAATTCCGGTATATAAAGGCTCGTTGACTTTCTTTCTCTGCACTATGCCGGGAGCTTTTTTTTCAATTGCGGAGTATTTATCGGCTTTAACAGGATTCTTCCCGTCGATAGGTCTTCCAAGCCCGTCGAGAACCCTGCCTATGACTTCCATTCCAACGGGAACTTCAGCTATATTGCCCGTTCTTTTTACGGTATCGCCTTCTTTGACTAAAAATTCTTCCCCCAGTATAACAACGCCTGCGTTATCTTCCTCTAAATTTAAAACATAGCCGTAAACATCCGGAGAAAATTCAAGCATCTCGCCTATCATCGCATTTTTAATCCCGTATATTTTTGCTACGTTATCTCCCACCGATAAAACAACGCCGACTTCGCTTATATCGATATTTTTCGTATAAGATTCTATCTTGCTTTTTATGATATCGGTAATTTCCGAAGCCTTAATCGCCATAAATAAACGCCCCTTGTTTTAAATAATTATAAAGATTATCCGCCTGCGTTTTTATACTGCCGTCGTACAATATATTTTCTATATTTATTATATAGCCGCCTATTATTTTTTCATCAACTTCCGCAGATATGGCAACGGTTTTATTTAAAGCTTTTTCTATAATACTCTTTATTTTGCTTTTTTCTCCCTGTTCTAATTCTTTTGCGGAAACGACGTTAACTCTTGATATATTTAAAAAATTATCTCTTAAAACCGAATACTCGTCGAAAATTTTCGGCAGATACCCTGTCCTTTCGTTTTCTATTAAAAGATGAATAAAATTTATGAAATATTCGCTTAAGGATAGCTCTTTGCTTAATAAACCGATAACCTCAAATCTTTCGTTTTTACCTATATACGTCTGCGATAAAAACTCTTTCAGGCATACCTTATCGTAACAGAAACTAATAAAATTATTAAGGTCGCTAAAAATTTCCTCGACTGTGCCTGAACCGGCGGCAATTTCAAAGATAGCGGCGGCATATCGCTTACTTATTCGATTGTTTTGCAAATGCGTCCTCTTGAAGTTTAAGAAAATTATCGTTTATCCTATTATAAGCCTCGGGAGTCTTTTCTTTTTGCAAAATATCGTTAACCGCTTTAAAAGACATATCTAAGGCATCTTCGAATAACCGTTTTTTTTGATTGTCTATTTCCGATTTAGCCTGTTTTATATAGCTATCCAAAATTTTGCCTGCGGATGCCCGCGCATTTTCTATAATGCCGTTCTTTTCGATTTCAGCCTCTTTTATCGCTTCTTTTTTAATATCTTCTATCTCCTTTTTGGCTTCAGCAAGGCTTATTTTGGCTTCTTCGTAAAGTTCCTTAGCTTTTTTTTCGTATTCTTCGGCTTTAGCTAAAGACGATTCTATGTCGTTTTTTCTTCTGCCGAAAAAGGGTGCGCCGTATTTCACGTACACATAAGCAATTCCTATTGCAAGTAAAATCGTGTCAAATATCCGCCAAAAAATATTCATATATTTATTCTAAAATTTTTTTACAGATTAAATTTGCAAGTTCTTCGGACATTGACTCATAATAATCTATTATAGACTTTTTTTCTTCGCTGAAATCTTTAATTATGCCGTCTAATTTTAAAGATGCATCATTTTTTGCGGAAGAAATGATAAGAACGGCTTCTGCCGAACCGTCTTTGCGGTAAGTTTCTTTTATTTTATTGACTTCAATTTTTAATTTATTTTTTTCCTGCTCTTCGTCTCGATTTAATTTATCCGTTAAGCTTTCGAAGTTTTTTTGGTTTTCATTATTGGAACCTATAATTTCTTTTCTCTTTTTTAAAATATCTCTTACGGGTTTAAATAAAAAAAGATTTAAAAGATAGGTAAATATCAGAAATGCGGCGGCTTCAAATAAAAGCCCCTGCCACGTTATAATTAATTCCGTCATACGATATTTATTTTTATATTTATTTTTTTTATCTCATCTGATTATATCAAAAAAGGAAAAAATAGCAGAATATTAATAATAATTTGGAGGAATAAGTTATTTTCTATTAATAAATTCTATTATTCTTTCAAGCTCTTCGCCTGAATAGAATTCTATTTCTATTTTGCCTTTTAGTTCGGTTCCTTTGCTTTTATAATTAATTCTAACTCTCGTTTGAAGTCTCTCCAGCAATTCGTCTTCGTAGCTTTTAATTTGGGAAGATATGGATAAATCTTTTTTAGGCTTCTGCTTTTTTTTCTTTAATTTAAACTCTCTCGCCTTGCGTTCCGTTTCTCTTACGTTTAATTTTTCGCCGGAAATCGTGTTCAGGAGCATATCCGCTTCATCGTCCGAAAGACCGATAAGATTTCTCGCATGAGAAGGAGTAATTTTGCCGTAAATAAGTTCTTTTTTGATTTCATCGGATAAAGAAAGAAGCCTTATCATATTAGTAATAGTCGCCCTATCCTTGCCGACTTTAACCGAAAGTTCTTCATGGGTTAATTTATACTCGTCTATCAGCCTCAGATAACAGTTTGCTTCTTCGATAACGTTTAAATCCTGCCTCTGAATGTTTTCTATAAGCGCAATCTCAAGGGCTAAAACACCCGCGATGTCTTTAATTATCGCCGGAACTTTTCTAAAATTAAGTTCTCTGGCGGCTCTATATCTTCTTTCGCCGGCTATTAAATCGTATTCGCCCTCATTTTTAGATTTAGCGACTATTAACGGCTGAATTATTCCGTTTTCTTTAATAGAATTTTTTAACTCGACAAGCTTATCCTCGTCAAAATATTGCCTGGGTTGATATATGCCCGTATTTATTTTATCTATGTCTATTTCAAAAACGGAAAACTTATTATCTAAGCCGGGCTGACCTTCGTTTTGATTAAAAACATCCGTCAAAAGAGCCCCCAACCCCCTGCCTAATACGTTTTTTTTAACATGTTTTTCTTTTTCTTCCATATTTGTCCTTTTTACGCAACTTTAGATAAAAACTCTTTAGTTAATTCAAGATAATAGACCGCTCCCTTAGAGTTTATATCGTATAAAATTATAGGCTTCCCAAAACTTGAACTTTCAGGAAGTTTAACGTTTCTCGGTATAACGTTTTCGTAAATTTTTTGTCCGAAATATTTTTTAACCTCGCCTACAATTTGATTCGTAAGGTTTGCTCTTCCGTCGAACATAGTAAACAAAACTCCTTCTATGTGCAAAGTCTTGTTCAATCTTTGATTGACAAGCTTAATCGTCTGCATCAGCCTTGATATCCCTTCCAACGAATAATATTCGCATTGCATAGGAATTAAAACGCTGTCCGAAGCGGTAAGCGCATTAATGGTTAATAGTCCGAGAGAAGGCGGGGTGTCTATGAAAATATAATCGTAATCGTCTTTAATTTTATCTATTATGTTTTTTTTAAAAAAATACTCTCTTTCGCCCATATTTACAAGTTCGACCTCTATCCCTGCAAGGTCAGACGTTGAGGGCATTACGTAAAGGTTTTTCATTTCGGTGGCATAAACTGCTTCGGAGACTTTAGACCCGCCCGTCAGACATTCGTAAATCGTCGGATTGGATTTTTCGACGGTAATATTTAACCCGCTTGTGGCATTCGCCTGAGGGTCTGCATCAATCAAAAGAACCTTTTTCTCATATGCCGAAAGACACGCCGCAATATTAACGGCGGTGGTGGTTTTTCCTACACCGCCTTTCTGGTTGGAAATACAGATGACTTTAGACATTAAATCAACCTAATATGATTGTTATATTAAAAATTAATTAAAACAATTATATCATTAATTAAATTTATAAATCAAAATTTTTGTTTCACTTAAACTTGCCGATTAAAATAAATAATACCGGATTACCGCCTATGCGTTAATCCGGTATTATTAAAACACTGAAGCCGATTTAACAAATTCAACCGGCAGGTTTTAAGATAATGCCGTAAAATTTATAAATATTTTAAAACCTCGCCTCTACCGCAATGTCCCCCTCCAGCCCCTTGCCGTAAACACCGTAAGGGACGCGCCTAAGCCTCCAGCCCAGCGCGAAGTTTAAACTCAGACTGCTTCCTATGTCCGCTTTAAGCCTGCCACCTATGCTCTCCAATACCGAGGTATCGGGCAGTCCCGTATAGGAGGATTCGTTCTTTACCGAAGAGAGGTCGGCATAGTCCCAGAAGGCGGAGAGGTAAACCGGAAGCGGGGTGTTCTTATAAGCGGCTATAGCGCCCTGAAAGACGGGGGCTATGTTAACGGGCGGAAGGTTAATCTGTTCGTTAAGGATTACCCCTCTGGAGCCTAATGCGGAATCCGCGAAGTAGCCCGGGGCGGAATAAATGCCCCCTGCGGCAAGCTGTTCGGAATATAAAAGGTTATGGTTTGCTATCTGGTAGTCTGCGCTAGACTTCAGGCTGAAGCTAAAAGGCAGCAGCTGGGTTCTCGATAAAGACAGGTTATCGTAAACGTAGCTTGATGAAGTGCCTGAGTATATATCTTTAAAGGCGGAGGTGGAGTTATCCGGATTAAACCCTCCCGGACTTAATACGAAACGGTTGTTAAGCCTGGTTATTCCGTAGGGGTCTATTTCGGTAAGTTTATAGAATATGGGGAACTGGTCTATCTGGGCGGTGGAATTA
>JAKAOK010000051.1 GCA_021812245.1 bacterium
GACCGTTGTCGGTTTTTGCGCCGGCTTTACCGGAAACTTCGGCTTTACGGCTCCTATGAACGAGAAAGTAGTTCCTTGAAAAGAAACCGAAACGCTGCCGCCTTTAGCTTTCTTTGAAATAGAAACGCCGTGGACGTCGATTATTCTTTTCATAGACGCAAGTTTATAAAAAAACTTATACACGTTATAAAAATTTCCGCTTATATTCATAGAAAAAGGAACGGTTTCGTAAAAACCTTTAGCCGTTCCTTTATCCGGTTTAAACATATTCAAATTAAGATTTAAAACTTTTTCGTAGTTCGAAATTTTCATTAAAAGCTGAGGTATATTTTTCTTAGACGGAAGTTCTAAAAGCAAACCTGCAAATTCCTTGCTTAACTTTTTATCCTGCTTTACTATAACGGGATAGCTCCTTGCTAACGACAAATACGAATTATATTTAGACGTTGCGGCATTTAACGTGTTTTGTTTTTGCGCTTCCTTCGATTTTAATCCGGAATATATAAAATAATAGTAAACGCCTATAATAACTATAAACAAAACTATGCTTATAATTGCTCCCAAAACTTTAGGATTCTTTAAATCGATTTTAGATTTTATAGATTCTAAATTCATATTATTTTTTTAAAGCATTTTTAGACAATGCTTCGCCTTTTACGTTCATAGTCATGCTGAAATTTTGCAGTTTCAGTCCTTGTTTTTTTGTTTCGGAAGTCTGTATTAAACTTACGTCGTTAAAAAAACCCGTTTTGCTTAAATTATTCATAAATATAGACTCGACCTGCCCGTCTAATGCTGTTCCTGAAACGGATATAACGCCTTTATTGGATTTTAAAGAATTAATCCATGAAAACCTTGGAATTGCCGCAGTAATGTAATATATATATCCCAACGGACCCATCTGAGCCTTTTTTAACGTTTTAATAATGTTAATCTTTTGCAATATTTGAGCATCCTTTGCTTTAAGCGCGTTGACTTTTTCGACTTGGGGCATTAACACTACCGTTTTTGCATTATAGATTTTTATATTCTTATTTATATCGTTTATTTTACTTTCTATAGAAGACTGCATTAAAAAAATAACTATTCCGCCCGCTATAACCGGAATTATTAAGAAGATAAGCATATTTCGCAGGCTTCCCGCTTCTATGGAAATTTTTACTTTTTTAGGTTTTTTGTTCAAATTGATTTTAATCAATTTATTCCGCTCCCCTTAACGCAAGACCGACGGCTACTCCGAAAAAATTATGAATAGCATCGGACGATTCATGCTTAAAAAGTAAATTTCTAAAAGGATTTAAATTTGATGCAGGAATATTGATTTTGCTCTCTATTTCCTGCAATATGCTGCCGAGCAGCGCAGAACCGCCCGTTAAATAAATTTTTTTCGGATACTGTTTGTCGTTATTTGCCGCAAAATAGTCTATGGTCCTGTGAATTTCGGAAATAACCCTGGTCAAAATCATATCTAAATATATATTGAATTCCGATTTAAAATCTTCGCTTCTGTTTCCCATATTTCCGGTTTTAATATTTTCGGCTTCGTTAAAATTAATTTGAAATTTTTTGGCTATTTCTTCGGTTATGTTGATTCCGCCGATAGGTATATCTCTTCTGAATAAATTAGTCCCTTTTTGGATTATGTGTACGTTTGTTTCAGACGCGCCTATTTTTACTATGGATATAAGTTCGTCGAATTCTTCGGGATAATTAAAATTAAACATATTTTCTAAAGCTATACAGTCCACGTCTATTATATAAGGATTTAAACCGCACTCGTGAAAAAAATCGGACTGGTTTTCTATTATATCTTTTTTGCCGGCAATTATCATTATAGCGTTATTTGACGGCTCGGACGGCGAATCTCCCAAAACCACGTAATCCAATGATACTTCGTTCATGTCGTACGTTATATATCTTTGAGCTTCGTAATAAATCGAAGATTCAAGTTCCGACGGTTTCATTTTAGGCATTTCTATAGTTTTTATTATTACGTGCTTGCAGGGTATTCCGATTACTACTTTTTTTTCGCTGACGCCGTGCTTCGCAAGAGAATTTTTAAGGTATGAAGCGGTAGAAGCCGCATCGTTTACAATGCCTCCTCCTACGGCTCCGGAAGGAAGGTCTATTGTGTCTAAAACGTCTATATAATATTTATGTCCGCTTTTAGAAAGTTCAATTACTTTAATAGAGCTGGATCCAATGTCTATACCCACGCTCTTTTTTGAACCTATTCCAAATTTAAGCGCCATGAAAACCTCACTTTATTAAATAAATCGGCAATTTATATACAAAACTTTATATATAAAATATTAATAAATTATTTTTTAAATTTAATTTATATAAAATTTATCTAAATATAAAATACCTTCAATTAAATTAAATGTCAAGTATTTTTATTATTTTTTATAAAAATTATAATCTTTTTGATTTTATTTTAACTTTAAAAATCGTATAATGTTTCTAAAAAAATTAATAACACTATGAATAAAAACAAAATAATTACTTACTCTCTTTTTTTAATCCTGATTATTTTATTCGCCGTCAGGCTTATATTGATAACTAAAATAGATCTTATACCGGAAGAAACTTATTACTGGCAATGGTCGAGGCATCTTGCTCTTTCATATTACGATATGTCTCCTATGGTTGCCTATACTATCGCGTTAACAACTTTTTTCGGAAGATTCAATTCCCAGTTTTTCGTCAGATTTGCCGCGCCCGCTATTTCTTTGCTTTTGTCTTTGTTTGCATATTCGGCTTTAAAAAAAATAACCGGAAAAACCTTGCCGCCGTTAATATGGGCGATTTTATTAAATGCAGTTCCGATATTAAATATAGGTTCTATTCTGATAGTTTACGGAAATTTACAGATGCTGTTTTTTTCGTTGACGATTCTGCTGTTGATATATTTTATTATTTCCGGTAAAGATTTTTACTGGTATTTAATCGGAATATCCACCGGATTTGCTTTACTGAGTAAATATACGGCGGCATTTATTTATCCTATAGTTTTAGCTTTTCTTATTTTAAGCCGTAAACACAGAAAATATCTTTTTAAAAAAGAGCCTTATATAGCGTTTTTAATATCGGTAATTATATTTGCTCCCGTAATAGTTTGGAACAGCTTTAACGATTTCGTATCGTTCAGGCATCTTATGACGCTGTCGGGCGGATATAAAAGCTTTGATATATTTTCAAAAAACCTTACTTTATTTATAGGATCGCAGGCGGGTATTATTTCTCCATTTTTATTTTTAATAATGATGGTTTCTATATTTGCCGGCTTATACATCGCCTTAAAAGAAAAGAACGACGTTTATTTAGTCCTTTCCTCGGCATCTATAATACCTTTTTTATATTTTTTATATCAATGCACAAAAACTATGGTTCAGCCTAACTGGCCTGTTTTTTTATATTTTCCGGCTTTCCTGCTTGCTTCTCTTGTCGCTTACAGACTTTATGAAACTTCTAATAAGAAAATAAAAAAAATAATCGTTTATTTTTACGGCCTTTCGTTTATTACCGGCATTCTGTTTTCGGTTATTATTTTTATTTCCCCTTATTATCCCGCGGTAGGAAAACTGTTTAACGTTAAGATAAGCAAAAGTCCTTTAAGGGATATGCTGGGATGGAAAAATATTGGCAAAGATGCAGATTTTATTTTAAATAAATACAAAAAAGACCGGCTTCTTATAGCCGCAAGAA